>ONSH01000125.1 GCA_900320435.1 uncultured Prevotellaceae bacterium | reverse complement strand
ATCTGGTTGGAAAAACCGAAATTCTCACCCAGAAACAACACGAAAACGGCCAACATGGTGTAGTATCCGAAACGCTCGCCGGTGTTGGCCAATGCCAGCGTCCAAAGCCCTTTGGGCTGTCCTTCAAACATAATGCGACTTGATATAAGTTAATAATCCGACACAAAGATACAAAAAGTTCTCGGGCCGCGCATACCGGTTCGTGTTTTTTTTGTACTTTTGCCGCTGTTTTTAGAAAATAAAGAGCATGCAACATCTAAAACCGCGCTTGCTGGATTGCCTGAAGGGCTACAACGGCGAGGCATTCACCAAAGATCTTTTAGCCGGCCTCATCGTCGGCATTGTCGCCCTACCTTTGGCCATCGCCTTCGGCATCGCTTCCGGTGTGACGCCGGAGAAGGGCATCATCACAGCCATTGTGGCCGGATTCATCATCTCGCTGCTCGGCGGTACCAAGGTGCAAATCGGCGGCCCGACCGGCGCCTTCATCGTCATCATCTACGGCATCGTCAACAACCCCGAATACGGTCTTCAGGGCCTGCTCGTGGCCACCATGCTGGCCGGACTCATCCTCATCGCGTTGGGCGTGTTCCGACTGGGGGCCGTCATCAAGTTCATTCCCTACCCCATTGTCATCGGCTTCACCGCCGGCATCGCCGTCACGATCTTCACCACCCAGATGGGCGACATCATGGGCCGCGGCAATCCCATCACCGTTCCCCTCAAGACTCCGGGCGATTTCATCGGCAAATGGATATGCTACATTGAGAATATCAACACATTCAACGCCTGGAACTTCCTCGTGTCCGTCCTGTCTCTGCTGACCATCATCTTCACCCCGAGATTATTGAGAAAAGTACGCATTCTGAACAAGATACCGGGCTCTCTCTACGGCATTTTTGTGGGCACGGCAGCCGTGCTCATCATGAAGCAATACGGCATCGTCGGACTGGACACCATCGGCGACCGCTTCCACATCCAAAGCCAGTTGCCCGACATGGTGGTGCCCACGATTTCGTGGACCATGATACAGACGCTCATGCCCGTAGCCTTCACCATCGCCATCTTGGGCGCCATTGAGAGTCTGCTCTCCGCCACTGTCGCCGACGGTGTCATCTCCGACCGTCACGATTCCAACATGGAGCTGGTGGCTCAGGGCGTGGCCAATGTCGTCACACCTCTTTTCGGAGGCATTCCCGCCACCGGAGCCATCGCCCGCACCATGACCAACATCAACAACGGCGGACGCACGCCCGTAGCCGGGTTGGTGCACGCCGTAGTACTGTTGGCCATTCTCCTGATTCTCATGCCCTATGCAGAATACATTCCCATGGCCGCTCTGGCCGCAGTGCTGGTGATTGTCTCCTACAACATGTCCGGTTGGCGCACGGTGCGCGGCCTGCTGAAAAACCCCAAGAGCGATGTCACCGTGCTGTTGGTCACCTTTTTCCTCACGGTGGTCTTCGATCTGACCGTCGCCATCGAAATCGGCCTGATTCTTGCCTGCGCCCTCTTCATCCGACGCATCATGGAGACTACGGACATCTCCGTCATCAACGACGAAATCAATCCCACCGACGAGGCAGACCTCACATCCGGCCATGAAGAGAATCTCAAGATTCCTGCAGGATGCTCGGTGTATGAGATCAACGGTCCGTTCTTCTTCGGCATTGCCAACAAGTTTGACGAACTGCAGAAGAATCTCGGCGGAGAGAAGCCGAAGGTGCGCATCATCCGCATGCGCAAGGTGCCCTTCATCGACTCCACCGGCATTCACAACCTGCAGAACCTCATCGAAATGTCGCACGAAGACGGCATTCACATCATTCTCTCCGGCGTGTCACCCAAGGTACACAGCCAGTTGGAGAAGGCCCACTTCTACGACATCATGGAAGCAGACCACATCTGCCCCCACATCGATGTTGCACTCGAAAAAGCCCGCGAGGTCCTTAAGGTCTAAAGCCGTGCACGCATCTCGCTGAGCATCCGCTCTTTTTCCTCCTCATTGAGGGATGAGGATGCAAGAATCTCCGAGAGGGCATCCAACGCCTTTTGACGCATCTGCTGACGCCCCACCTGGAGCCCGCTCCTGTAGGAGTTGG
The DNA here is from genome assembly GCA_900320435.1 of uncultured Prevotellaceae bacterium. GTDB lineage: Bacteria > Bacteroidota > Bacteroidia > Bacteroidales > Bacteroidaceae > Physcousia. Next base: position 1,411 of record ONSH01000125.1, on the reverse strand, counting down.
GCGGCAGGAGTTGCCTGTTGAAATTACCGTCGCTCATAGATACCCGTCACAATAGAGAATGGAACATAGGCGTCTCCTTTAGCCACCTCCGGAAGGGCCACAGGCGCCGCATCTTCACGGAACGACGTCCGATATGTCGCGCTGAGCACGTATCCGGCGGGAATCACAGGGGCTGCTTTCGTCTCTTTGAAGGTGATACGCACCACCACCAGACTGTCGCCAGAGGGACTCTGGGCCATCAGCGTCGTGTAGTCATCGTCCTCCGTGTTCAGACACTCGTATCCGGGCAGAATGAAGCGGGAGAACTGCTGGCGCACATAGTAGTTTTTGTGGCGCGTGTAGGTCTTCCATTCGCGATCGCACTTTACCAGACTCCACTGGTCGAAATTCACTTCCACATATTGCCAGTCGAGCCACGCCGCCGGCTTCAGCGTCTTCATGTCCTCGATGAGACGACGCGCCATACGCAAGTTGCCCATCAGTCCGCGACCGCCGTCGCCCGATTCGCTCTGCCACAAGCGGATGCCGTGCTCCCGGCAATAGGCCGCCAACTTCCGTTTGTTCTCCACGGAGCCCGAATACGTGTGGGTGTTATACTGCCCGATCAACGGCAACACGCCTGCCTTCCGGTATCCTTCAAATGTTTTGACCGCCTGGTTGACAGACGTCTCATCGGCCGATGAAATCACCGTTTTCAGTCCGCTCTCCTTCAAGATGGGGCTCAACACTTTGAGGAACTTCACCTGACTCTTCACGTCAAAGTGACAACCCTCCTGTCCGCCGTTCCTGTACCAATAATTGGTCTCAGGCTCGTTGAACGGATCCAACGTACGGAATTCTATGCCGTAAGTCTCCTTATAGTGTTTGCACACCTCCACGAGATAACGTGCGAAGTCTTCGTAGTGTTTGGGGTCCAAGTTGTCGTCGGTCGCCTTTTCGGCACCGCCGTTGCATCCCGACACCGTCATCCACCAGGGAGCGGAGTTGCTGAACGCCTCGAATATGGCATCCGGTCTTTTCTTCTTTATCATCAGGAGGATGCGGCGCTGTCCCTCGTCCCTGTCCCAATGAAACGGGCCGTCTTTCTCGTCCTGAAATCCTTCAAACTCCGCACGGAGTCCCTTGCCGCCCCGGGCGCCGAAATGGTGCGGCGTGCAGTGGGTCCACTGGGGGTCGTCTCCGCCGCCTATGTTATAGCGGAATATCCGATAATTCAGCCCTTCGGGCGACACCAACCATTCGACCAAAGAGTCCAAACGCTCCTGCGGCCACTTGCCACACTCCTTGGCCCACCAACACAGACTCACTCCAAAACCCTCAAAGGGCTCGGCACTGAGATTTATTGAAAAAAACAGCGCCAAAAACAAACAAATCTTTTTCATCTCGCAGCAAATATAAGGACTTTTTCGTA
>ONSH01000127.1:1207-4205 GCA_900320435.1 uncultured Prevotellaceae bacterium | reverse complement strand
TCAGCATAGCAGACGGGTTCACCTACAGCGACGGCGAGAACCTCTACAACGGCACGCTGGACGACGAGCAAAAGGGCGCCATCGCCGGCAAGACGATGCTGTCGGCTCTGTTGTCGCTGAACGACAACGCCGTCAACAGCGTGGCCATCGCCGCATACGACGGCAAGCTCATGATAGCGCAGCTCTCAGGCCGCACACTGAATATGGAAGGCAACTGGAACACCCTCACGCTGCCCGAGCTCGACACCGAAGGCTGGTATGACGCAGAAGGCACCCGCCACGACGAAGGCGGCGAGGGTCTCCGCCAGACCGGCTACGACAGCGAAAGCGGCACGCTCTCGCTCTACTTCAAAGACGCTGCGGCCATCGAGGCCGGCAAGCCGTATCTGGTGGAGTGGGAGAGCGGATTGCCAGTAGCCCTGACCATCAACTCGGCAGAGGACTGGAACACATTTGCCGGCAATATCAACAGCGGAACGGAGTCATACGAGGGCAAGCTGGTCAAACTCGGCGCCGACATTGATGTGACAACGACAGTGGGCACAAGCGATCATCCGTTCAAGGGCATCTTCGACGGTGCGGGACACACGATGAACGTCACGCTCGACGACACGGGCAATCGCGGCACAGCCCCGTTCAGATACATCAGCGACGCCATCATACAGAACGTCAAGACAGCAGGAACGGTAAAAGGACGCAGGCACTGCACCGGACTCGTAGGCTACGCCCACAGCGGCACGAACATCATTCAGAACTGCCAGGTGGCCGTGAGTGTCACTTCAACGGAGAAATGGTTCGGCGGCGTTCTCGGACACGGCTTGTCGTCGATCACCACCGTCGCCAACTGTCTCTTCACGGGAAGTCTGACGGGACCGGATGACGCCATCATCGGCGTTTTCGATGCATGGAACGACGAAGGAAAGCACAGCGTTGCGGACTGTCTGGAGAACGGCACGTACGGCATCACCGTGAAGACGGCCGGCAATGACAACATCACCGTCACGAACTGCTACGGGAAGAGCGGCAAAGTGTCAGATGCCACCGATGCCAGCGGCATGAGCAACGAAGTGCTGCAGGCTTCCCTCGGCTCCGGATGGGAAATAGCGGAGGGCGACGTGGTGCCCAAGTCGGCTCCGACAAGCATCTTCAACCCGGTGTTCAACGCTGTTGTCATCAGCAAAAACAACACTCCGGTGACGAGCGGGGACGGCAACGTGGAGTTGCGCGGCAACTACGATCCCGTAGTGCTTCCCGGCGACGATGTAAGCAATCTGTATCTCGGTTCGGGGAACAATCTCTTCTGGCCCGTAAAAGACAAGACCATCAACGCCTTCCGTGCCTGGTTCCACGTGAATCTCGGTCCGGAGCAGATGGTGCACAACATCGTGACGAACCTCGACGGGTTCGGGCCGACCGCAGTGGAAGAGATTCAAGATTCAAGATTCAAGATTCAAGATTCAGGTGATGCCGCGTGGTATGACTTGAGCGGCAGGAAGTACACCGAGCGTCCGACGAAGCCGGGCATCTATGTACACAATGGCCAGAAGATTGTTGTTAATTGACAATTCATGAAACTGATTTTTGACATAGCGGCCAGATGGATGAGCCTCATGGTGATCGCCGTGACGGCAGCGGTGCTCGTCTGGCCCGCACCGTTCGCCGCCATAGACACCTGGTGGATAACGCCCCTGCTCGGACTCATCATGTTCGGCATGGGACTCACGCTCTCGACGGAAGACCTGCGCGTGGTGGCCATGAGGCCGCGCGACATCGCCGCCGGCGTGGTGATGCAATACGTCGTGATGCCCCTCACGGCATGGGCGCTGGTACGTCTGCTGCAACTGCCTGAGGATGTGGCGCTCGGCGTCGTCCTCGTGGGCTGCTGCCCCGGAGGCACCGCCTCCAACGTGATCACCTATCTGGCCAAAGGCGACCTGGCTCTCTCCGTCGGCGTGACGGCATGCTCCACGCTGCTGGCGCCGCTGGTGACGCCGCTGCTGGTGTGGCTCCTCGTCGGACACAGCATCGACGTGGACGCCGGAGCCATGATGCAGAGCATCGTCACCATCGTGGTGCTGCCCATCGTGGCCGGACTGGCCGCGCAGCGCTGGCTGCCCGCATTGACGCGACGCGCCGTGCCCTATCTGCCCGGATTCTCGTCGCTGGCCATCGCCGCCACAGTGGCGCTGGTCGTGGGCCATTCGGCCGAGAAGCTGCTGACGGCGGGCCTGCTCGTCATCGCCGTCGTGGTGATGCACAACGCGATAGGGCTCTCGCTGGGCTATCTCATCGCACGGCTGCTCCGCATGCCGTATCCCAAGCGTGTGGCGCTCTCCATAGAGGTGGGGATGCAGAACTCGGGGCTGGCCTCCGGGCTGGCCGTGCTGCATTTTGCGACGTTTCCTCTGGCCGCCGTTCCCGGCGCCGTCTTCAGCGTCTGGCACAACGTGAGCGGCGCCCTCATGGCGAAGGTTTACTCTGAAATTCTAGGAAGGGCTAGGCAATCCTAGGCAATCCTAGGAAAGCCTAGGAAAGCCTAGGACTGCCTAGAAATCTCTAAAAAAATGGACTTCTGCGAGACATTGCTCGAATGGTATGAGGCGCACGGGAGGACGCTGCCGTGGCGGGGGACGAAAGATCCCTACCGCGTGTGGCTCTCGGAGGTGATGCTGCAGCAGACACAGGTGGCGCAGGCCGAAGGATACTACCGGCGCTTCACCGACGCCTGTCCCGCGGTGGAGGATCTCGCCGCAATGCCCGAGGACGACGTGATGCGCCTCTGGCAGGGCCTCGGATACTACTCGCGCTGCCGTAACCTGCACCGTGCCGCAAAACAGATTGCCGCCCATTATGCCCAAGGAAACCGGCGTCTCAGCTACGAGGAGTGGCGCGCACTGCCCGGCGTGGGCGACTACACCGCAGCGGCCGTCACCAGCATCGTCTGGGGCGAGCGGCGCGCCGCCATCGACGGCAACCTCTACCGCGTGCTCAGTCGCGT
>ONSH01000127.1:0-1169 GCA_900320435.1 uncultured Prevotellaceae bacterium | reverse complement strand
TGGACGGCAGGGGAGTGGAACCAGGCGATGATGGACCTCGGCGCCACCGTATGCACGCCCAAGAGCCCCCGCTGCGCCGACTGTCCGCTGGAAGCGATGTGTCTGGCACGGGCCGAAGGCGCTCAGGAGCTGTTGCCCCGCAAAGCCTCGCGGGTGAAGGTGACGGAGCGCACGCTGCGCTACCTCATCGTAGAGAACGAAAGGGGCGAGACGTTGCTCCACCGCCGCACGGGGCGCGACATCTGGCAGGGCCTCTGGGAGCCTCTCGAAGTGGCGGCCTCACATAGGATGAAGCCCGAACATGTCGTCACGCACCGCCTGACGCACCGTCTGCTGCGCATCGAGATAGGGCGCGGCACAATGGCCGATGTGCCCCGTGAGCTGACGGAGGACTGGCGATGGGTCCCGCGGGAGGAGCTGGTGCACTATGCGCTGCCCAAGCCCTTCACCAAAGTATTGCCGCAAGAATAAGGGAAAAGACGAAGATGTTGCGCGCCGTAGCGGCCAGCACGTCGTTGAGCGCCTTGCCCTCCAGACGCCGGAGACGCAGCCACGCACTCGTGTGCAGCGCGAGATAGAAGAGGAGCAGCAGGGGCGTCCAGGCGTGGCGCAACGTGCCGAAATGAAGACTCTCCGCCGCCAGAGCCGCTGCGGCCACACCCAGGAGTAGATACAGAGCGCGCGAGAGGCGCGGCCCGATGAGGGTGCAGAGCGTCAGTTTGCCCGTGAGGCGGTCGCCCTCGTGGTCGCGGTAGTTGTTGACCACGAGCAGCGCATCGGTGGCAAGTCCGACGGCCAGAGCCTGACGCCAGAGGCCGGGCGTGGCGGCAACGTCCTGCAGAAGGCAGGTGCACACCACCGGTACGAGGCCGAAGAAGACCACCACGAGCACGTCGCCCAGAGCCAGGCGCGAGAAGAAGGTGGAGTAGGCCGCAAAGGACAGCAGGCAGGCTGCGCCCGTGAGGAGCATCAGGAGCGGCGCGGGAAGCCCGAGCGGCATCGGGGCCTCAAGGGAAAAGGCGTGCCAAAAAAGAGTGAGTCCGACAAGGGCCGAGAGCACCGTTACAAGAACGACGGCGCGCTGCATCGAGCGCATGGGGATGAGGCCGGCGGCGCACAGACGCACGGGGCCCAGACGCGGCACACGCGTGTCGACGCCCTTGCGGCAG
>ONSH01000083.1 GCA_900320435.1 uncultured Prevotellaceae bacterium | reverse complement strand
TGAGTCATTGCGCGCTTATCACTCTCCATCAGCCATCTGCTGCCTTACATCTGCCCTCTTACATCTTCTGTTGTTTTCGGACCCTCTGACGACAGTCTGGCGACAGTCTGCGAGGCCTTTGACTTTCAAATCCGGTGCAAAGATACGGCAGCGACATTGCGGTCTACGAATCGGGGCGGAAAATTTTCGAAAAAAAAATTGAGGGGCACTTTCGGGAACTGCTCCACTGCGTTACAGCGTTACAGTGTTACAGTTCTCGAAAGGCTATTTTCTACCCAAGAAAACTTCTATATTTATATATAAATATAGAGTATATTTTTGACCTTTTGATATGGTTTTTGGAACTGTAACACTGTAACACTGTAACGCTTTTGCCCAAAACATTGAAGACAAGCTGACCCGACAAATTGTCGTATCAGGTCAAAAACGAAGCGTCATCCTCATCAACGAGTCGGGCCTCTACGCCCTGATTCTCTCCTCGAAGCTGGACCGGCGCCTGTGCCGTCTGGCGATGGACATCCAGTATCGCTGCCAGCACTTCTTCTTCGGTGAAATGGCGCATAACTCCCTCACTCGTGGTGGTAGGGTTCGTGGTGGAGGATGGTGAAGGCGCGATAGAGCTGTTCGGCAAAGAGCAGGCGTATCATCTGGTGGGAGAGCGTCATCTGCGAAAGAGAGACCATTTCATCGGCCCTTTCGTACACCGCAGGGGAGAAACCGTAAGGACCGCCGACAACGAAAACCAGACGGCGGGCGCCGGAAGCCATGCGCTTGTCGAGCCACGCGGCAAAGTCCACGCTGCGACGCTCGGCGCCGTGCTCGTCGAGCAACACCACACGGTCGCCCGGCTGCAGGCGCTCCAGGATGAGGCGCCCCTCCTGCTCCTTCTGCTGCTCCTCGGAGAGCGCCCGCGTCTGACGCAGCTCGGGGATGACATCCATCCCGAAAGAGGCGTAGTGGGAGAGACGCTTGCTATAGTCCTCGAAGGAGGCTGCAAAATGAGGGTCGGTGGTCTTGCCGACAACAAGGAGGAGGATCTTCATGAGGACAAAAGTACGGAAAAATTCGTTCGGAAGATGCAGGACGATGGAAAAATGGCAGGAAAAATGAAAAAACAGGAAAACTTTAAACTCTAAACTCTAAACTTTCAACTATTTTCCGTACCTTTGTATGTCAAAATGTTATAAGAAGGTGGAAAAAATCGATTCTTTAGACAAGAAAATCCTGGAGATCATCTCCAACAACGCACGCATTCCCTTCAAGGACGTGGCCGCCGAATGCGGCATCTCGCGTGCGGCAGTGCACCAGCGCGTGCAGAAACTCATCGACATGGGCGTCATCGTCGGCAGCGGCTATCACGTGAACCCCGCCAGCCTGGGCTACAACACCTGCACCTACGTGGGCATCTCGCTCGAAAAGGGTTCGATGTACAAGTCGGTGGTGCAGGAGCTGACGAAGATCCCCGAAGTGGTGGAGTGTCACTTCACCACCGGCCCCTACACGATGCTCGTCAAACTCTACGCCCGCGACAACGCCCATCTCATGGAGCTGCTCAACGACAAGCTGCAGGAAATCAACGGCGTGATGTCCACCGAGACGCTCATCTCGCTGCGCCAGAACATCAAGAAGGAGTTGCCCATCGGACAGCCTCAGGCCGAGACGGCGCCGCGCATGGAAGAGGACTGGAAAAGCATAGACGACTGATGGCGGCAATCATCGGCATCACCAGCAACTTCGGCGAGAAAGGCAGCCAGCTGGCACGCGCCTACTACGACGCCGTGCTGCGCGAAGGCGGCGTGCCCCTCATCATCCCGCCCTATCAGAACAGGGAGGCCCTCCTGGCCACACTCGGGCTCGTGGACGGCCTGCTCCTGAGCGGCGGCGGCGACATCGAGCCCTCGCTCTTGGGCGAAGAGCCCGGACGCAATCTCTCGGGCATCTGCATCGACCGCGACATCCTGGAGCTGGACCTCATCCGCGAGGCCTACGGCCGTCAGGTGCCGATGATGGGCATCTGCCGGGGCATGCAGATGATCGCCATCGCTCTGGGCGGCACACTCATTCAGGACCTGCCCTCGGAATACACCCCCGCAGAAGGCTGCTCCGCCCTCCTGCCCCACAGCCAGGAGGCCGCACGCGACGTGGCAACGCATGACGTCGTGATTGAGGCCGGCAGCCTGCTCTCGGACATCATGAAGCCCTCGGGCCCCGTCGGGGTCAACAGCTTCCACCATCAGGCCGTGAAAGAGGCCGGACCCAGGCTCCGCGTGTCGGCCCGCAGCGCCGACGGCGTCATCGAGGCGGTGGAATCGGCCGAAATGAAGAGCATCGTCGGCGTGCAGTGGCACCCCGAATGTCTGGCCCAGAGGGAAGAGGCCGAAGGGCAAAGGGCCCTGTTCCGCTGGTTCGTGGGCGAAGCGGAGAACTTCCGCGAGGCCAAAGCCTTCCACAGCCGCCACCTCTCGCTCGACTCGCATTGCGACACGCCGATGGTGGGCATCGAAGAGTTCGCCCGCCGCAGCGACAAGGCGCTGGTCGATGTGGTGAAGATGGAAGAAGGCCGTCTGGACGCCACCGTCATGGTGGCCTATCTGCCGCAGGAAGCGCTGACGGACGAGGGGCGCAACGACGCCCGGGAGAAAGCCGACGCCGTGCTCGACGGCATCGAGACAATGGTGAAGGCCAACAGCAGCCGCGTGGCTCTGGCCTCAACGCCCGACGAACTCTACGCCATCAAGGAGAGCGGACGGCGCGCCATCATGCGCGGCATCGAAAACGGCTACGCCATCGGACGCGACATCAGCCTGCTCCGCCACTTCAAGGAGCGCGGCATCGTCTATATGACCCTCTGCCACAACGGCGACAACGACATCTGCGACTCGGCCCGCCTGAAGAACGCCGAGGAGCATCTCTGGGGCGGCGTGAGCCCCTTCGGCCGCGAAGTGATCCGGGAGATGAACCGCCTGGGCATCATGGTGGACATGAGCCACGCCCACGAGCGCTCGTTCTACGACGCGCTGGACGTCTCGGAGCGCCCCATTGTGTGCTCCCACAGCAGCGCCCGCGCCCTGTGCGACCATCCGCGCAACCTCACCGACGATCAGATGCGCGCCCTCGCCGCCAAAGACGGTGTGGCGCAGGTGACCTTCTACGACGGCTTCCTCAAAGTCGGCGGCGGCGCTACGGTGGAGGACGCTCTGGCCCATCTCGACCACATGGTGCGGGTGATGGGTATCGAGCACGTGGGCATCGGCAGCGACTTCGACGGCGACGGCGGTGTGCCCGGACTGGCCAATGCCTCCGACATGATCAACTTCACACGGCGACTGCTGCGCCGGCGCTACAGCGAGAGCGACCTGCGGCTGCTCTGGGGCGAGAATTTCCTCCGGGTGATGCGTCGGGTGCAAAACGCATAAAGATATGACACACAGAGCGATATACCTGCTGATGTTAGTGATCCTCGCCGCACTCACCGGCTGTGGCGGACGCACAAGGGCAACGGCCGAGCGCGCCGGCGACACACTGGCGATGACGCCCTGCCCCACGTTTCAGGCCGACAGCGCCCTGGACTGCATCAAGGCCCAATGCGCCTTCGGCCCCAGAGTGACGGGCAGCGCCGCCTCCAAGGCCTGCGGCGACTGGATTGTGGCCGAATTCACCCGAAGGGGCTGCACGGTGGAGGAGCAAAAGGGCGAGGTGACGACCTGGGACGGCACGAAGCTCACCGCCCGCAACATCACGGCGCGCTACCGCCCCGAAGCGAAGCGGCGCCTCATGCTCTGCGCCCACTGGGACAGCCGCCCCTGGGCCGACAACGACGATGACGAGACGAAACACCATACGCCCGTGACGGCGGCCAACGACGGTGCCAGCGGCGTGGCCGTGATGCTGGAGATCGCCCGTCTGCTCCATGAAACCGGCGATTTGGGCTGCGGCGTGGACTTCGTCTGCTTCGACGCCGAAGATATGGGCACACCTCAATGGGCCGACGGCGACAGTGACCGCGAGACATCGACCTGGTGTCTGGGCAGCCAGATGTGGAGCGAAAGGATGAAGGGAAAGCAGGAGAAGCCCGTCTTCGCCATCCTCCTGGATATGGTGGGCGGCTACGGCGCCACCTTCTCCAAAGAGAGCACCAGCGTGCGCTATGCCGGCGACGTGGTGGACGAGATCTGGCGCACGGCCGGGCAGATCGGCTACGGCCACTTCTTCCCCGTGAGGGACGGCGGCGGCGTGGAGGACGACCACGTCTATGTGAACCGCGCCGGCATCCCCTGCGTGGACATCATCCCCTATCACGAATACGGCCCCTCCGTGTTCGGCCCCACATGGCACACCGCCGGCGACACGCCCGAGCGCATCAGCACCCAGGTGTTGGAAGCCGTGGGGCAGACGGTGCTTCAGGTGCTCTACAACCGGCAGTAAACGAATATTCCCCTAAAAAGAACGAACGATATGACGATCAACGAAATACAGGACGAAATCATCGAAGAGTTTCAGGACTTCGACGACTGGATGGACCGCTATCAGCTGCTCATCGATCTGGGTAGCGAACAGGCGCCCCTGGACGAGCGCTACAAGACAGAGCAGAACCTCATCGACGGCTGTCAGAGCCGCGTGTGGCTGCAGGCAGATCTGGTGGACGGCCGCGTGCGGTTTCAGGCCGAGAGCGACGCCCTCATCGTGAAGGGCATCGTGGCGCTGCTCATCCGCGTGCTCAACAATCAGACACCTGCCGACATCCTCTCGGCCGAGCTCTACTTCATCGAAAAAATCGGACTGCGCGAGCATCTCTCCCCCACACGATCCAACGGCCTGTTGGCCATGCTCAAGCAGATGAAGATGTATGCACTGGCTTTTTCCGCACGATAAGCATCCCGTCTTTCTGGCGCCCATGGAGGACGTCACGGACATCGGCTTCCGTCTGCTCTGCAGGGAGATGGGGGCCGATATGGTCTATTCGGAATTCGTGTCGTCGGACGCCCTCGTGCGCAACGTCAACCGCAGCCTCGCGAAGCTTGAAGTCTCGCCCGACGAACGCCCCGTAGCCATACAGATTTACGGCCGCTTTCCGGAGGCCATGCGCGATGCGGCGCAGCGGGTCGTGGAGGAGGCGCATCCCGATGTGCTCGACCTCAACTTCGGCTGCCCAGTGAAGAAGGTGGCCGGCAAAGGCGCCGGCGCCGGCATGCTGCAAAACATACCCCTGATGCTGGAGATCACACGGGCCGTGGTGGAGGCCGTGCCCGACACACCCGTCACGGTGAAGACCCGCCTGGGGTGGGACGATGGCCATCGCATCATAGTAGATCTGGCCGAAGAGCTGCAGGACTGCGGCATCAGGGCTCTGACCATACACGGACGCACGAGGGCACAGATGTACACGGGCGAAGCCGACTGGACGCTCATCGGCGCCGTGAAGCAGAATCCCCGCATGCACATCCCCATCATCGGCAACGGCGACATCACCTCCCCCGAGCGGGCCCGCGAGTGCTTCGAGCGCTACGGCGTGGACGCCGTGATGGTGGGGCGCGCCACCTTCGGACGTCCCTGGATCTTCAAAGAAATTAAGGACTATCTGCGCGACGGACACTACACGCCCCTCACGGCGGACGAGCAGATGGACATCCTCAAGCGCCAGATCGCCAAGAGTGTGGAGCGCCTGGACGAATATCGCGGCATCCTCCACGTGAGGCGCCATCTGGCCGCCACGCCGCTCTTCAAGGGCATTCCCAACTTCCGCGAGACGCGCATCCGCATGTTGCGTGCGGAGCGTGTGGACGAACTCTGCGCCATCCTCGAAGAAGTGCGTCCGCTCGTTCGACAAAAACAAACGGAAACCGACAGCATCACCAGCCTATGAACAACCCTCATCCCTTTGAAATCATGGCTCCTGTAGGTTGCGAGGAGTCATTGGCCGCTGCGCTCAGAGCCGGTGCCGACAGCATCTATTTCGGCATCGAAAAGCTCAATATGAGGGCCCATTCGGCCTCGACCTTCACCATAGAAGACCTCCGGCGCATCGCCCGGGAGTGCAGCCGCTGCGGGGTGAAGAGCTATCTCACCGTCAACACCATCATCTACGGCGAAGACCTGGAGACGATGCGCCGCATCCTGGACGCCGCCAAAGAGGCCGGCATCAGCGCCGTCATCGCCAGCGACGTCGCCGTGATGACCTATGCCCGAAGCATCAATCTGGAGGTGCACCTGTCCACCCAGCTCAACATCTCCAACCTCGAGGCGCTGAAGTTCTACGCCCAGTTTGCCGACGTGGTGGTGCTGGCGCGCGAGCTCAACATCGGCCAGGTGGAGGCCATCCACCGGGGCATCGAGGAGGAGCAGATCAAGGGCCCCTCGGGCGAGCTCATCCGCATCGAGATGTTCTGCCACGGCGCGCTCTGCATGGCCGTGAGCGGGAAGTGCTACATGTCGCTCGACGCGATGAACCGTTCGGCCAACAGGGGCGAATGCATGCAGATCTGCCGCCGCAAATACCGCGTGGAAGATGTGGAGACGGGCAACGAGATGGAGATTGACGGCCCCTACATCATGTCACCGAAAGACCTCAAGACCATACGCTTCATCGACCGCCTTTGGCGCGCGGGCGTACGCGTGTTTAAAATAGAGGGACGTGCGCGCGGCCCCGAATACGTGGACACCGTGGTGCGCTGCTACAGCGAAGCGCTGACGGCCGTCGTGGAGGGCACGCTGACGGAGGAGATGAAGGACGGCTGGGACGAAAGACTCGCGCGCGTGTTC
>ONSH01000037.1 GCA_900320435.1 uncultured Prevotellaceae bacterium | reverse complement strand
ATCTCGTTGCGCTTCTTCTCGCCGCCGGAGAAGCCCTCGTTGACGGAGCGTGACGTCAGCTTGGCGTCCAGCTCCACAATCTTGCGCTTCTCGCGCATCAGCTTGAGGAAGTCGCCGGCAGAGAGCGGTTCTTTGCCCTGCGCCTTGCGGCGGGCGTTGACGGCGGCGCGCATGAAGTTGGTCATCGACACGCCGGGAATCTCCGTGGGCGCCTGAAACGACATGAAGATGCCGGCCTGGGCCCGCTCCTCGGTGGACATGGCCAGGAGGTCGTGCCCGTTGAAGAGGATGCTGCCATCGGTGACCTCGTAGGCCGGATGGCCGACGATGACGTTGGACAGCGTGGACTTGCCGGCGCCGTTGGTGCCCATCACGGCGTGAATCTCCCCGTCGGCCACCGTGAGGTTGATGCCCTTGAGGATTTCCTTGCCCGCGATGCCGGCATGCAGATTATTGATTTCTAACATGAGCTTGTGTGTTTAATGCTTATCCTACCGCACCCTCCAGCGAGACATTGAGCAATTTCTGCGCTTCCACCGCAAATTCCATGGGCAGCTTGTTGAGCACGTCCTTGGCATAGCCGTTGACGATCAGGCCGACGGCATCCTCGGTGGCGATGCCGCGCTGGTTGCAGTAGAAGAGCTGGTCCTCGGAAATCTTGGAGGTCGTGGCCTCGTGCTCCACCACGGCGGTGTCGTTTTGCACGTCGATATAGGGGAAGGTGTGGGCGCCGCAATGGGAGCCCAGCAGCAGGCTGTCGCACGAAGAGTAGTTGCGTGCGCCGTCGGCCTTGCGACCCACCTTGACCAGACCGCGGTACGAGTTCTGCGAACGGCCGGCGGAGATGCCCTTGGAGATGATGGTGCTCTTGGTGTTGCGTCCCAAATGAATCATCTTGGTGCCCGTGTCGGCCTGCTGGAAGTTGTTGGTCACGGCCACGGAGTAGAACTCCGCCTGGCTGCGGTCGCCCTGCAGGACGCAGGAGGGATATTTCCAGGTGACGGCGCTGCCGGTCTCCACCTGGGTCCACGACAGACGGCTGTCGTCGCCCTTGAGCAGGCCGCGTTTGGTGACCAGATTGAGGACGCCGCCGCGGCCCTCGCTATCGCCGGGATACCAGTTCTGCACCGTGGAGTATTTCACCTCGGCGCGGGCCCCCACCACAATCTCCACGATGGCGGCGTGGAGCTGGTTCTCGTCGCGCATCGGCGCCGTGCAGCCCTCCAGATAGGAGACGTAGGCGTCGTCGTCGCACACGATGAGCGTGCGCTCGAACTGGCCCGTGCCGCGCGCATTGATGCGGAAATAGGTGGAGAGCTCCATCGGGCAGCGCACCCCCTTGGGGATGTAGACGAAGCTGCCGTCGGAGAAAACGGCCGAATTGAGCGCGGCGAAGTAGTTGTCGCGATAGGGCACCACGGAGCCCAGATGCGTGCGCACCAGGTCGGGATGCTCCCTGACCGCCTCGGAGATGGAGCAGAAGATGATGCCCTTCTCGGCCAGACGCTCGCGGAAGGTGGTCTTGACGCTCACGGAGTCCATCACGGCATCCACCGCCGTACCCGACAACGCCAGGCGCTCCTCCAGGGGAATGCCCAGCTTGTCGAAGGTCTTCATGAGTTCGGGGTCGATCTCCTTGCTGCCGCCGTCCGTCGCACTCTTCTTCGTGGGGTCGGCGTAGTAGGAGATGGCCTGATAGTCGATCTCGGGCAGCGTGAGATGGCCCCAGGAGGGCTGCTTCTGCGACTGCCAGTAGCGGAAGGCTTCCAGGCGGAAGTCGAGCAGCCACGCGGGCTCGCCCTTCTTCCGGGAAATCAGGCGCACGACATCCTCCGAGAGGCCCTTTTCGAGAATCTCCGTATCGACCTCCGTCTCGAAGCCGTACTCGTATTTCTTCTCGGCGACCTCCTTCAGAAAAGCGTTTTCAGCCATTCTATCACCTCCGTATATTTCAGCGCTACGTAGAGCCCCAGGATGAAGCCTGCGGCCAGACAGAGGAACTTCAGCAGTCCGCTCGTCAGCATCTTCAGCACCACCAGTCCGATGAGGACGAGGGCGGCCATCTTCAGGGTTTCGGGGCTCATCAGCGAATGCATGTCCATAGGCTCGGGTCTTCTCTGTTACGGCTTAGAGCTTGGCCTTCACCTCAACCTCGGCAAAGGTCTCGATCATGTCGCCTTCGCGCAGGTCGTTGTAGTTGACCAGAGAGATGCCGCACTCGAAGTTGGTGGACACCTCCTTGACGTCGTCCTTGAAGCGCTTGAGGGCGTTGATCTCGCCGGTGAACACGACGATGCCGTCGCGGATGACGCGGGCCTTGTTGGTGCGGCTGACCTTGCCCTCGATGACATAGGCGCCGGCCACGGTGCCCACCTTCGAGATGTGGTAAACCTGACGCACCTCCACCTGAGCCGTGACCTCCTCCTTGATCTCGGGAGAGAGCATGCCCTCCATGGCTTCGCGGACCTCCTCGATGGCGTCGTAGATGACCGAATAGGTGCGGATGTCCACACCCTCCTGCTCGGCCAGACGGCGTGCCTGCGAAGAGGGACGCACCTGGAAGGCCACGATGATGGCGTCGGAAGCGGCGGCCAGAGTGACGTCGCTCTCGGAAATCTGTCCGACGGCCTTGTGGATGACGTTGACCTGAATCTTCTCCGTGGAGAGCTTGAGCAACGAGTCGGACAGGGCCTCGATGGAGCCGTCCACGTCGCCCTTGATGATGAGGTTGAGCTCGTGGTAGTCGCCCAGGGCGATGTTGTGAGCCAACTCCTCCAGGCCCTTGCGCTTCATCGTGCGCAGACCCTGTTCGCGGGCCAGCTGCTCACGCTTCGAAGCAATCTCGCGAGCCTCCTGGTCGCTGTCCATCACGTGGAAGGTGTCGCCGGCCGTCGGGGCGCCGTTCAAACCCAGGATGGTGGCCGCCTGAGAGGGGCCGATGGACTGGATGCGCTTGCCGCGCTCGTCGAGCATGGCCTTGACGCGGCCGTAGCTGGTGCCGGCCAGCATCATGTCACCCACGTGCAGGGTGCCGTTGGACACCAGCACGGTGGCCACATAGCCGCGGCCCTTGTCCAGCGAAGACTCGATGATGGAGCCGGTGGCCTTGCGGTTGGGGTTGGCCTTGAGGTCGAGCATTTCGGCCTCCAGGAGCACCTTCTCGAGCAGCTCCTTCACGCCGGTGCCCTTCTTGGCACTGATGTCCTGGCTCTGATATTTGCCGCCCCATTCCTCCACGAGGAAGTTCATGGCAGCCAGGCCCTCCTTGATCTTGTCGGGATTGGCGGCGGGCTTGTCTATCTTGTTGATGGCGAAGACGATGGGCACACCGGCTGCGGTGGCATGGGCCAGAGCCTCCTTCGTCTGGGGCATGATGTCGTCGTCGGCAGCCACGATGATGATGGCGATATCCGTCACCTGGGCGCCGCGGGCACGCATGGCGGTGAAGGCCTCGTGACCGGGGGTGTCGAGGAAGGTGACGTGGCGGCCGTCCTCCAGCTTCACGTTGTAGGCGCCGATGTGCTGCGTGATGCCGCCGGCCTCGCCGGCAATGACGTTGGTCTGACGGATGTAGTCGAGCAGAGACGTCTTACCGTGGTCGACATGGCCCATCACCGTGACGATGGGGGCGCGGGGCTCGAGATCGGCCTCGTCGTCCTCCGCCTCCACAATAGCTTCCGACACTTCTGCCGAAACATATTGGGTCTCGAAGCCGAACTCCTCGGCCACCAGGTTGATGGTCTCGGCGTCCATGCGCTGGTTGATGCTGACCATCACACCGATCTGCATACAGGTGGCGATGATCTTGGTGACGGGCACGTTCATCATGGTGGCCAGTTCGTTGGCCGTCACGAACTCCGTCAGCTTGAGCACCTTGCTCTCAGCCTGCTGCTGCTCCAGCTCCTCCTCCATGCCCTGACGCACGGCTTCGCGCTTCTCGCGACGGTGCTTGGCGCCGGAGCCGAACTGCTGGTTCTTGCCGGTGAGACGGGCGAGCGTCTCGCGCACCTGCTTGGCTACCTCCTCTTCGCTGACTTCTGCAACCTGAGGCTGGTTCTTCTTGCCTTTCTTCGCTTTGCCCTGGGACTGATTCTGGGGCTGGTTGTTCTTCTTGACTGCATTCTGGGGGCGATTCTCTCCGGCCACCTTGGTGATGTCCACACGTTCGCCGATGCGGGCGCGCTTGTTGCGCTGGGCGGCCTGAGCCTGCTGGCGCTCCTTGTTCTTCTCCTCCTTGGTCTTCTTCTTGGGGCGGGTGCTCTGATTGAGAGAAGCCAGGTCGATGTGGCCCTTCACCGTGAGTCCCTGAGGCTGCGCCGCAGAGGTCTGCACCTTGTAGATGCCGTTCTCCTCCGTCAGTGTCACCTCCTTGTTGCTCACCGTATGGGGCATTTCCTCTTCGGCGGGCTCTGCCTCCGCTTCCGCTTCGGGAGCTTCTGCAACGGGTGCTTCCACGGGTGCTGCGGGCTCTGCTGCGGGTTCGGACTTCTTGGCGGGAGCCTCAACGGGCTGCTCCTTCACTTCGGGCGTTTCCACCGGCTTTTCTTCGGGCACGGCGGGAGCCACTTCCTCAACGGGCTCCTCGACCTTGGGCGCGGGCTTCTTGTCGAGGTCGATCTTGCCCACGACTTTGAAGGCCGGCTTCTGAGCCTCCACCGTGGCGGCCTCGCGAGCGGCGGCTTCGGCGGCGGCTTTGGCCGCACGGGCCTCTTCGCGGGCCTGCTCCTTGGCGGCGCGGGCCTCCTTCTGCTGCTGCAGCATCAGGTTGGCCTGATTCTTCAGCACGCTGTCGGGCTTGAACTCCTTGAGCAGTTCCTGATATTGTTCGTCGGAAATCTTGGCGTTGAGATCCTCCTCAACGTCCGTGAAGCCCTTCTTCTGAAGAAACTCCACAGCGGTCTGCAATCCGACGTTGCATTCCTTGATGGCTTTATTCAGTCTGATACTCATTCTGCAGTCTCCTCCTCGTCAAATTCAGATGCCAGCACACGGATGATTTCGTCCACGGTCTCCTCCTCCAAGTCAATATTCTTGATGAGATAGTCGCGCGAAGTGCCGAGCACCTGGCGTGCTGTGGTCAAACCGTTCTTCTTCAATTCATCGATGATCCAGGGGTCGATGGCGTCCTTGAACTCGTCCAGAGCCACGTCGTCCTCCTCGGGCTGCTCACCCTCCTGCACGTCGCGGAACACGTCGATGGTGTAGCCGCAGAGCATGGAGGCCAGCTTGATGTTGGCACCGCCCTTGCCGATGGCCAAAGACACCTGGTCGGGATCGAGATAGACCTCGGCCTTCTTGTTTTCGGCGTCCAGATTCACGGTGTTGACGCGGGCCGGAGAAAGGGCGCGGGCAATCATAATCTGGTCGTTGGCGCTCCAGGGCAACACGTCGATGTTCTCGCCGTGCAGCTCGCGCACGATGCCGTGGACACGGCTGCCCTTGACGCCGACACAGGCGCCGACGGGATCGATGCGGTCGTCGTAGCTCTCAACGGCCACCTTGGCGCGCTCGCCGGGGATGCGGGCCACTTTGTGGATGGTGATCAGACCGTCCTGAATCTCAGGCACTTCGTTCTCCATCATCTTCTGCAGGAACATGGGGTCGGTGCGCGAGATGAAGATCTTGGGATTGCCGTTGGTGTTGTCCACGCGCTGGATGACGGCGCGCAGCGTCTCGCCCTTGCGGAAATAGTCGCCGGGCACCTGCTCCTGCTTGGGCAGAATCAGCTCGGTGTTGTTGTCGTCGATGACCAGCGTCTCGCGCTTCCAGCTCTGATAAACCTCGCCGCTGATGACCTCGCCCACACGGTCCTTGTAGGCATTGTAGAGCGTGTCGTGCTCCAGGTCGAGAATGCGCGAAGCCAGCGTCTGGCGCAGGGTCAGGATGGCGCGGCGGCCGAAGTCGGAGAACTCGACCTTCTGGCTCACTTCCTCGCCCTCCTCGTAGTCGGGGTCGATCTTCTGAGCCTCGGAGAGCGAGATCTCAAAGTTGTCGTCGCGCACCTCTCCGTCTTTCACCACCGTGCGGTTGCGATAGATCTCGAAGTCGCCCTTGTCGGGATTGACGATGATGTCGTAGTTGTCGTCGCTGCCGTACATCTTGACGATGACGCTGCGGAAGCACTCCTCGAGCACGCCCACCAGCGTGGTGCGGTCGATGTTCTTCATTTCCTTGAACTCGGCAAACGACTCAATGAGGTTCACCGCTTCTTCTTTCTTTGCTGCTTTCGTTGCCATTGTATGTTTGTTTTATTTTATTTTCAAAACGTAACGCGTCATCGTCACCTCGTCGTAGGCGAAGCGGTGCTCCACCTGCTTCCGGACGGGACGCTTCTTGCCTTCCTCCTTCACCTTGTCCTCGCAGAGCAGGGTGAAGCCCTCGGGCGTCACCTCCGTGAGCGTGCCTTCGAACTTGTGACCGTCGCGGGCGAAGGTCTCCACCGTCTTGCCCAGATGGTTCTCCCATTGCTGCGCCACCTTGAAGGGCTGGCCCAGTCCGGCGCTGCCCACTTCGAGCTCGTAGTCTTCGTCGTCGCGGTTGAGCTTCGACTCAATGAATCTCGAGAGCTCGGCGCAGTCCTCAATCCACACCCCGTCCTTGTGGTCGATGACCACCACGATGCGGTCGTCCGGCTCCACATTCAACTCCACCAGGAAGTACTCCTTTCCGTTCAGCCATTCATTGACGGCCTCCTCCACTTGTCTTTTGTCTATCATAATCTCTATAAAACAAAGCGAGAAACCCACCTTGGAGCTTCTCACTTACGCGTTTACGGGTGCAAATGTACGATATTTTTTTTTCTTATCGCGATTTTTTGCCCAAAAAGTTTCACTTTTGCAGGCATAAATACAAAAACAGGCCCGCTACGAGCAAAACCAGCATGGCCATCGCCATGATGCCGAACATGAAACGCTGGTTGGCCTTTCTCAGATTGTGTCTCATTTCTTTTTATTCTTTTTGGGTTGTTCCACGGAAGCCTCTTTGCGCAGAATCGCCTGCATGCGGGCGTCGTCCTTCAGGAGCGCACGGGCCGATACCGTCACGGGATCATACAGCGCGGCGTAGCGCACCGAACCCTCATTCCAGAAATAGCGGGTGACCAATTCTCCCTTGAGGTCGAAGTGCAGCTGGTCGCAATACTTCTGCAGGGTGTCGGCCTTGACGGTGGTGTCATTCTCTGTGACATACTGCACGAAGTCGCCCCAATCGTCGTCGGTCAGCGTCAGAGCGTCGGCATCGGCGGGAGCGGGATGGGTGCGTACGTAGCGTGTGCACCAGTTGAAGAATGCGTCCGAGGCCTGTGCCATCCAATAGCCCGTTCCTAAAGAATCGCGGGCCACCAGCGTGTCTGGCGTGATGCCGCCGCCGTCTTTCACGGGACGTCCGCCGCGCGTGTAGAACGTTTTTCTCAGGGAGTCGGGCACGATGCTTTCCGTGCCGTCGTGCTTGTAGTCATGAGCCTGGATGCAGCGCCCGGAGGGGATGTAGTAGCGTGAGGTGGTAATCTTCACCGCACCGCCGCTGTTGAGTTCCCGGACCATCTGCACCAGGCCTTTGCCGTAGGTGCGGCGCCCCATCACGACGGCCCGGTCGAGGTCCTGCAGACTGCCCGACACGATTTCCGCCGATGAGGCCGTGCCGCTGTTGACCATCACCACAATGGGCAGTTCCGTGTCCACGGGATCGGTGGTGGTGAGGTATTCGTGGTTGGCGGCAGAGAGTTTGCCCTTAGTGTACACCACTTTCTCACCTTTGTTCACGAAGAGGTTCACCACATCCACCGCCTCGCTGAGCGAACCGCCAGGGTTGTTTCTCAAATCGAGCAGCAGGCGCTTCATGCCCTTGCTCTTCATCTCCAGCAGGGCCATACGCATCGCCGTGGCGCAACCCTCTGTGAATGAGGAGAGGAAGATGTAGCCGACGCCGTCTTCTAGCATGCCGTAGTAGGGGATGGAGGGCAGCTGGATGGTCTCGCGCGTCACCACGGTTTCGCACAGGGAATCGCCCGCCGTACGGTAGACGAGCGTGAAGGTCGTGCCGGCCTCGCCGCGCAGCATCTGCGACACCTTTTGTGTGGACATGCCTTTGGTGTCTTTGCCGTCGATGGAGATGATGATGTCGCCGGCCTTCAGACCAGCACGCGACGAGGGCGTGTCGAAATAGGGTTCGGCGATGACGGTGCGGTCTTCGCTCTTAAGGTAGCGGATCACGGCGCCGATGCCGGCATACTTGCCCGTGGCCATCTGGCGCAGGTCGTCGTTCTCCTCGGGGTAGTATTCCGTAAAGGGATCCACGCGCCGAAGCATACCCTCGATGGCCCACTGCATCACGGTGTCGGCCGAGAGCGTGTCCACATAGAAGAGGTCGAGCATCCGGTAGATTTCGTCGAAGAGCTCCAGGTTCTTGGACACGGAGGCGTTGTGGGTGCTCCTGTTTTGTGCGAAAGACGGTGCGGAAAACAGCCACAGGAGCAGGCTGACGAGCAAAATATGGGCTTTTTGGCTTGAAAAAATTACTTTTTTATGCATTTCCTGCAAAATTTTTACGCAAAGATACTGTTTATTTCGGAAAAATGCCCTATCTTTGCACCGCGTTTGAGAGAAAAACGCTCAAAATTGACTTTTTGACCTGCTTCAGTAGCTCAGTTGGTTAGAGCACATGACTGTTAATCATGGGGTCGTTGGTTCAAGCCCATCCTGAAGCGCTTTTTTGGTAGGGGTCTCTACTCCAGCCCTCCCTCCCCGGAGACCCTTACCGCTTTCAACGAAAAAACCTCGAGTCATTGACCCGAGGTTTTTTTGTTTACCTTTCCTTATATTATTATACAAGGTGACGGATGATGTCCTCGCGATTGCCGGGAAGATAGTCGATCACGGGAATCTCAATCATCGTGTAGGCGCCGGGCTGCTGACGCAGGGAAGCGCGTGCGGCGTTGACGAGCACCTGAGAGGTGAGAGCGGGGTTGTTGATCTTCATGTTGAATTCGAAAAGCTGGTTGTGCGTCTTGCCGCTCACACCCTTGCGCACGAGGTTCACACCGTGGCCCACATCATTGAGGGCATCAACGCTCTCCACCTGGAACACATGCGTCTCGTCGTTGGCGAAATAGGGATCGGCCTTGACGGCTTTCGTCACTTCTTCCAGCGAAGCGCCTTCTTCCAGCTCCACATACACCATGCGGCGATGAATGCCTTCGCCCACGGGGATGGTCATGGAGAGGGCGTCCTTCACGCCGGCTTTGGAGCGTACGCACACGCTGTGACCCATAGAGCGGCCGGGACCGAAGTTGGTGTAAGACAAGCCTTTGGGTGCGAGACTTTCCATCAGGGTGCGCACGATGCTGTCGCTGCCCGGATCCCATCCGGCGGAGATGATAGACACGGCGCCTGCGGCCTTGGCGGCCTTATCGAGCGAGCGGCGCAGGTCTACGATCTGGCCGTGAATGTCGAAGGAATCCACAGTGTTGATGCCCAAGGCGAGACACTTCAGGGCGTGCTCTTCCACCGAGCGTGTGGGTGTTGCGAGAATGGCCACATCCACCTTGCCCAGAGCCGTGATGTCCGTCACCACTTTGTAGGGAGCCAGCTCTGCGGGCTGCTCTTTGGCCACCGTGCGACGCACCACACCGGCGATCTCCATATCTTCACTGGCCTCCAGGGCCTGAATGGCATATTTGCCAATGTTGCCGTAACCGACAACCGCTACACGAATCTTGTTCATTTTGTCAGCGATTTAATGTTTTTCTATACATTTGCGCTGCAAAGGTACAACTTTTTGTCGTCTTTAGGACAACAAATGCGATTTTTTGTAACCAAATGACACAAAACGTCACTCATTCGTTGCAAAAAGACAACGTAAGCGTCCGTTTACATCTTCGAGAGCATCTCCTCGATCTTGGGTCGGATGGTGTCGCGCTCCACCCGCTCCACCTCATGCTCCAGATTGGCCGGAGAGAGACGCTCCTCGTAGAAGAAAGGCTTGAGCGGCCGTCCCGTCTGGCGCTCGTCGCGTATGCTCCAGGCAATATCGTAAAACTTCCCGTAGTCCGTGTAGCTGCGATGCACCCGCAATGCGCCCTCAACGCCCTGCGGCGAGGCCAGATACGTGTGCCCCGACCACCGGTGCAGAAACATCATGCGTAAAGCTGCGTCTAACATGGCCTTTTTTCCTATTTCAATCGCAAATATATATAATTTTCCCGAAACAAAGAATAAATCGGAAGTTTTTTTTGAAAAAAATTATTACAAATGTTTAAAAACGATACACAACAGACTGTAGATGACGGCTGTCGGGGCCGACCATCAGGTCAAATTCGCCCTTGTCCACCACCCATTGCAGCTCGCTGTTGTAGTAGCCCAAGAGGTCCTCGGTGATTTCAAACTTCACCACGCGGCTCTCGCCGGCTTTCAGGCTAATCCGTTGAAATCCTTTCAGTTCCTTCTTGGGGCGCGACACGGAGGCTTCGCGGTCGTGGATGTAGAGCTGCACCACTTCGGTGGCTTCGCGCCCTCCGGTGTTGCTAAGGCGCACGCTCAGGGTGTTGCCTTCCAGCGAGGGGCGTTCGTATTCGAACGTGCTGTAGGTCAGTCCGTAGCCGAAGGGATAGAGCGCACCGTTGGTCACATCGACATAGTTTGTAGAGAATACGTGGTAGTCGGGCTCGTTGTCCTCCATCGGGCGTCCGGTGGGCAGTATGCTATAGTAGAGCGGCTCCTGTCCGGTGCGCTTGGGCATCGACACCGTGAGGCGTCCCGAAGGCGACACCTCGCCGAAGAGCACGTCGCAGAGGGCGTCGCCCGCTTCGCTGCCGTACCACACGTTCATGATGGTTGGCACATGCTCACTCTCCCAGGAGAGCTCCGTGGCGCGTCCGGCAAAATTGAGCAGCACGACGGGCTTCCCCAACGCACACACCGCCTGCAGCAGCCGCTTCTGGGGTGCCGGCAGAGAGAGGTCGCTGCGCGCCGCACCCTCGCCGCTCATCCAGGCCGTTTCGCCCAAAGCCATCACCACTACGTCGGCCTCGCGCGCCAGCGCCAGCGCTTCTTCGAGCGCTTTTTCGTCGTCCACCACGGGGACGGGAATCAGGCCGTGACCGCGTGCCACTTCACGCTGTGTGCGGTGGTTGTCGAGCACGTTGCTGCCCTGACACGAGAGCACGCGCACCTTCCCCTTGAGCCGGCGTTCGAAGGCCTCGCGCAGAGTTTCGTATTTCGCCGTATCCTGACAGAAGGCCCACGAGCCGGCCACATCGCTGCGCGAGTCGGCCAACGGTCCGATCAGCGCCAGCGTCCCTTTTCTCTCCAGCGGCAGCAGACCGCCTTCATTTTTAAGCAGCACGAAGCTCTCAGCTGTGATGCGGCGGCAGATGTCTCTGTGTTTGCGGCTGTACACCTCCCGTTTGACGCGGGCGGGATCTCCGTAGCGATAGGGGTTCTCGAAGAGGCCGAGGCGCCATTTGGCTTCCAACACTCGCCGGCAGGCCCGGTCGATCCAAGGCATCAGGCTGTCCGGAAGGCGGACGAACAGCTCCGAACACATATCCATATCCGTGCCGGCTTTGAGGGCGCGCCCGGCATTCTGCGCTGCAGGCCCGATGCCGTGACGCTTCATCTCGCTGATGCTGGCGTAGTCGCTCACCACAAAGCCTTTGAAGCCCCACTGGCGGCGCAGCACCTCGTCGAGCAGCCAGCTGTTGGCGGTCGCGGGCACGCCGTCCACGATGTTGAACGACGACATCACGCTGCCGGCACCTTCTTCCACGGCGGCTTTGTAGGGCGGGAAGTATTGGTTGTACATCCTCAGTCGGCTCATATCCACCGTGTTGTAGTCGCGTCCGCCCTCGGCGGCGCCGTAGAGTGCGAAGTGTTTCACACAGGCCAGGATGGGGTGCGGCCCCTGCTGATAGCCGCGCACCATGGCGCGTGCCACGAGGGCGCCCAGATAGGGGTCTTCACCGGCGCCTTCGGCCTGTCGGCCCCAGCGGGCATCCAGGGCGATGTCCACCATCGGCGAGAAGGTCCAGGCCACACCGCCGGCCGAAGCTTCCGTCGCAGCGATGCGCGCCGACTCCTCAATGGCTTCCAGGTCCCACGTGGCGGCCATGCCGAGCGGGATGGGGAAGATGGTCTCGTAGCCGTGGATGACGTCCATGCCCACCAGCAGGGGGATGCCCAGACGCGACTCCTCCACCGCCATGCGCTGCACTTCGAGGATTTTCTCTGCGCCCTTGATGTTGAGAAGCGCGCCCGCTTTGCCCTCGCGGATGAGGCGCGAGGTCTCTGCGCGCAGCGGCGTGCCCGTCTGCACGTCGCCCACGGAGAGCTGGTTCATCTGTCCGAGTTTCTCTTCGAGCGTCATCCGGGCCATCAGGCTGTCAATGAACGCGTCCATCGTTTGTGCGCCCATCGTCGCCGAGAGGCAGAGCATCATGCCGATCAGTGTGTTTTTCATCGTTGTTGTGTGTATTTTTTGGTTATTCTTCTTGGTCGTCTCTTAGGATAAACAGCTTGTCCGAAGGGCGTATCTTGCGCGGCAGCGGGATGGAGACGTGCTGTCCCTGCAGCGCCGTTCGGACGGGCTTCAGGTCGTAGCGGATTTCCTCCACGGTGGCGTAGAGCGCCCCCGTTGTGGGACCCGTCACCAGTATCCTGTCGCCCACGTTGAGCGGACAGGCCTCGATGCGGAATTCGGCCACGCCGAGCTTCGTGTAGTAGCGCACGCCTTTAGCGCAATACTGCTTGTGTTCGCGCGCCACGCTGCCGGGCCGCGAGCTCCATTCGCCCATGCGCTGCCCCTGATAGTATCCGTCCCAGAATCCGCGGTTGAACACGCGCGCGAGTCTTTCGTCCCAGCCGTCCTTCATCTCCTCCGTCAGCGTGCCCTCCACGACGGCCGTCAGCGCTTCGCTGTAGCAGCGCACCAC
>ONSH01000124.1 GCA_900320435.1 uncultured Prevotellaceae bacterium | reverse complement strand
AGGCTTGCCCCACTTGAACTCGGTGCGATGCAGCTTGAAGTAGTTCTCCAGGCCGGCCGTGTCGCGCTTGGCAGGCTCCCAGACCTCGCGGCTGCTGATCTCGAAGAGCAGCAGGCCGTCGTGGTATTCCTGCACGAGGAAGGCCAGGCTGCTGTCCTGCTGACACAGGCGGTCAGCCTCGCGGTCCATCACCTCCTGAGCGCTCAGGCCCTCAGCGGCGGCCACGGAGTCGATCTTCTGCTTGCACAGACGGTCGCGCACACCGCCCTGCTCCAAATAGCGGCGGATGGGCGCACGCAGGGTGTCGTAAGGCTCCAGAGGTTTGCGGTCGATCATCTTAATGATGTGGTAGCCCACAGGGCTCTTGACCGGCGAGCTCACCTGCCCCTTCGCCAAAGCGTAGGCTGCAGCCTCAAACTCGGGCAGAGCCTGACCCGGGCCAATCCAACCGATGACGCCCTGCTGACGGCCCGTCATCTGGTCGTCGCTGCACGTGGCGGCCAACTGACCGAAGTCCGCACCGGAGCGCACGAGGCCGTAGATGCTGTCCACACGGGTCTTGGCCTTGGCGGCCAGTTCCGGTCCGTCCTGCTGCATGAGGCGCACAAAGATGTGGGCGGGCATGATCAGATCTTTGCCCTGCAGGCCGTCCAGCATGCTCTGGTAGTAGTCGCGCGTGGCCTTCTCGATATCGGCTTCGCCCACCAAGAGGGGACGCAGCTGCTTGTCGCGATACTGGCGGAACTCCTTCTGGAAGCTTGAGAGCGTATCCAACTTGGCGTCCATCGCGGCGCGCACCTTGAGCTTGTAGGCCGCATAGAGATCGGCATAGGCCCGGGGCGTCATCTTCTCCACGACGTCGTCGTTGTTGTTCTTGTTGTAGTTGTAGTCGTACTCACTCCTGTAGACCGGCTCGCCGGCAACGGTCATCACCACCTCTTCCTGCGACTGTCCGGACTGGGCAGCGAGTACACACAGGAGAGCGAAAAACAGCTTTTTCATCTTATTGGGGACGCGAATAGTTGGGGGCTTCGGAAGTGATGGTGACATCGTGGGGATGACTCTCCAGCACACCGGCGTTGGTGATACGTACGAACTTGGCGCCGTTGAGCGCCTTGATGGTGGCGGCACCGCAATAGCCCATGCCGCTCCTCAGACCGCCGATGAGCTGATAGATGACCTCCTGCACCGTGCCCTTGTAAGGCACACGGCCGGCGATGCCTTCGGGCACCAGCTTCTTGACGTCCTTAGTCTCGCTCTGGAAGTAGCGATCCTTGCTGCCGCACTCCATGGCCTCCAACGAGCCCATGCCGCGGTAGCTCTTGAACTTACGGCCGTTGTAGATGATGGTGTCGCCGGGACTCTCCTCGGTGCCGGCTACGAGCGAACCGATCATCACGCAATAGCCGCCTGCGGCCAAAGCCTTCACCACGTCGCCCGAATAGCGCAGACCGCCGTCGGCAATCAGAGGCACGTCGGTGTCCTTCAGCGCATAAGCCACATCATACACGGCAGAAAGCTGGGGCACACCCACACCGGCCACGACACGCGTGGTGCAGATGCTGCCCGGGCCGATGCCCACCTTGACGCCGTCGGCGCCGGCCTCCACCAGCATTCTGGCAGCCTCGCCGGTAGCCACGTTGCCCACCACAATGTCCACATCGGGGAACTGCTTCTTGGCCTCCCTGAGCTTCTCGATGACCGACTTGGAGTGGCCGTGGGCGGTGTCGATGACAATGGCGTCCACACCGGCTTCCACCAGAGCCTTCATGCGCACCAGAGTGTCGGCGGTGACACCGACGCCGGCAGCCACGCGCAGGCGACCCTTGGCGTCCTTGCAGGCCATGGGCTTGTCCTTGGCCTTGGTGATGTCCTTATAGGTGATCAGGCCGATGAGATGGTTCTCGTCGTCCACCACGGGAAGCTTCTCAATCTTGTTTTCCTGAAGAATGTCGCTGGCGGAGAAGAGGTCGGTCTTGACGTGTGTGGTAACGAGGTTCTCGCTGGTCATCACTTCGTCGATCAGACGCGACTGGTTCTTCTCGAAACGCAGGTCGCGGTTGGTGACGATGCCCACCAGATGGTTCTCGCTGTCCACCACGGGAATGCCGCCGATATGATACTCGGCCATCATCTCCAGGGCGTCTCTCACGGTGCGGCCGCGCTGGATGGTGACGGGATCGTAGATCATGCCGTTCTCGGCCCTCTTGACGATGGCCACCTGACGCGCCTGCTCCTCGATGCTCATATTCTTGTGGATCACGCCGATGCCGCCTTCACGGGCAATGGCGATGGCCATCGTGGACTCCGTCACCGTGTCCATAGCCGCCGTCACGAAGGGGATCTTCAGCTCGATATGACGGGAAAAACGCGTGGTGAGATCCACGTCACGGGGCAACACCTCACTGTAGGCGGGCACCAGGAGGACGTCATCATAGGTGAGACCGTCCATCACAATCTTATCGTTCAAAAAGCTTGCCATAGTCTTTATTTTATTCTGTTGTTCTTATTTCTCTTTTATCAGTTGCCCAGCTCCGAGAGGAACTTGATGCGCACCAGACGCACCTCCTCCTCCGAGTAGTCGTCGCCCAGATCCTTCATCGCCGTGGAAAGGCGGTCGGTGACGGACTCCTCCTTAAAGTAGTTGTAGATGTCCTCCACACTCTCCTCGTCCATCTCCTCGTTGATGAAGTAGTCGATGTTGATCTTCGTGCCGCTGTAGACAATGGCCTCGATTTCGTCGAGCAGTTCGGACATATCCATGCCGTAGCTCTTCGCCATGTCGTCGAGCGGAATCTTGCGGTCGATCTGCTGGACAATCTGTATCTTGTTCTTGCTCTTGTTGGGC
>ONSH01000093.1 GCA_900320435.1 uncultured Prevotellaceae bacterium | reverse complement strand
AAACGGAGCGCATCGGTGATGTCGTACTGATGGGGCACACTGAGACTCATGTTGCGCCCCATCTCACGCCCGTTGACCAAGACGACGGTCTCGATATGAGGACGTTCGAGGAAGAGCGTCACCCTCCTGCGCTTCCAATTCTTGGGGATGAAGACCGTGCGGCTGTAGACGGCCTCGCCGACAAAATGGCGGTTGGGTGTGAGAAAGAAGGGGAACTTCATCTGTCCGGCACGCCGGTAGGGCTCCATGAAGGGGTTGAAATAGAAACTGGAGTCGTAGAGCGTGCCCGTCCACTGAGTGTTCACGGAAAGCTCGTCGCCGATGCCGTTGGTGAGCAGAGAGCCCGGCAGCGTCACGGAGCGCTCCGGGAGGCGCGAAGCAAGCTCCCAGCGTCCGGCAAGGGAAATCTGCGCCGAAAGGGCGGCAGACGTCAACGAGAGAAAAGAGGCAAGAAACAGGCGTTTCATCGGTGAAAGCGAGGAATTACTTGTTATCTGAAAGCAGACGGAAATAAGAGTCTATCAACTGTTGCGCGGCCACGAAGGAGGTCTTCTGACCGTCGAGAACGGCACGCTCTTCTGCCACCAGCATGTCCTCGATGGTGGGATTCTGATAGAAGGAGTGGCGCAGGCGCTCGTTGATGGTCTCGTACATCCAATAACGGGCCTGCTGGGCGCGACGGTGCTCAAAGTAGCCGTTTTGCTTCACGAAGTCGATGTAGCGATAGACCATGTCCCACACCTCCTTGATGCCGAGGGCGTAGAAGCCGCTGTAGCAGAGCACCTCAGGGGTCCATCCGCTCTCGGGCATGGGGAAAAGCTGGAGCGCGTTGCGGAAATGAGAAGCGGCCAACTGGGACTTCTCCACATTGCTGCCGTCGCACTTGTTGATGACGATGCCGTCGGCCATCTCCATGATGCCGCGCTTGATGCCCTGAAGCTCGTCGCCCGTGCCGGCAAGCTGAATCAGCATGAAGAAATCGACCATCGAATGGCAGGCGGTTTCACTCTGGCCCACGCCGACAGTCTCCACAAAAATCTTGTCGTAGCCGGCGGCTTCGCAGAGGATGATGGTCTCACGCGTCTTGCGGGCCACACCGCCCAAACTGCCCGCCGAGGGGCTGGGGCGGATGAAGGAATTGGGATGCACGGAAAGCTTCTCCATGCGCGTCTTGTCGCCCAGGATGCTACCCTTGGTCTTCTCGCTGGAGGGGTCGATAGCCAGGACGGCCAACTTGCCGCCATAGGCCTTCAACACATGGATGCCGAACTCGTCGATGCTCGTGCTCTTGCCGGCGCCGGGCACGCCGCTGATGCCCACACGGATGCTCTTGCCGCTGTGAGGCAGGCACTTCTCTATGACCTCCTGCGCCATCTGCTGATGGGCGGGATTGGTGCTCTCGATGAGCGTGACCGCCTGTCCGAGCACAGAGGTGTTGCCCTTGAGGATGCCCTCCACGTAGTCGGACACCGTCATCTGCCGGCGGGCAAAACGCTGGCGGTTGAGGTAGGGATTGACTTGTGTAGGCTGCTCCACACCGCCGTTGACCGTGAGGCCCTGATATTCTTCTGAGTTTTCGGGATGAATCATTTCAAAGAGATGTTGATGATTTTTACGGGACGACGGGGATCGTCGGTTATCAGCAATATACGGGGATCCGCCTTGGACGTCTTGACAAGCGCGGGCTTCACCGTGAATTTCAGCTTCATCGATTTGCCGGGCAACAGCTCTGAGTCGTCCAACACCGCCTCAACACCTGGATTAAACACCTGGAAGCGACTGAAATGAAGAGGGCTCTGCCCGTCGTTGGTAATCTCTATCTCGCCCTTGAGCTTTTTCTTGCCGATGTTGACCAGAGTGACACTCTCCTGAGACAGCCTCATCACCGGCGCCTGGGCCAACTGCTCGGCCGTCAGACCACGCACCGACGGACACAGGACGGCAGACACGCGGATTTCGTTGTCCTTGCCTGCAAGGTCGTTCGGATAGCGCGAAAGATAGACGCTCGTCTGGAACAGGCCGTGGTCGGAAAACTGGCTGCTGTCGAGCGTCAAAAGGATGACACCGCGCTGCCCTCCGCGCAAAATCTCGGGAACAAAATCCGCCTTCAGGTAAGGTGGCAGCTGCATCAGTTGCGGCTTGTAGTTGGAGCGCTCCATGTTGACCACTTCTATCTGTGCCACAGGGCGTTCGCCCACGCCGACATAGTCAAACTCCACATTGTCGGTGGAAAGGCGCACATTGCCCATATCGACGGGGAGGTCGCAATCCACCTGCATGGGCTCCTTCACCACACGGCCCTCCATCGTCAGCCACAAGGGCTCCGGACGGCCCTCAAAATAGACAGCCACCTCTTTATAGAACACACCCAGGAGACGGGCATCGTAGGTCAGATAAATCGTAGCGCTGCCGCCCGCAGGGATGCGATAAGAGGACACCCGGCTCTGCACACAGCCGCACGAAGGCTCAATGCGCTCAATACGATAGGGCTTCGACTCCTTATTCGTCAAAACAAAAGACGCTGTGCAGGGTCTGCGGAACTGCACTTCTCCAACGCGTACAAAATCCCGATCCGGGACGGGCTGAGCCACTGCGGTTGCGGCCCACAGACTCACAAGGAGGAGCAAAGATAAGAGGTTTTTCATATAATCACTCGTTTTTGATGGTTTGACTTGCGGTGTGCGCCCGGAATTCCGGAGCATAGAGACACTCCGCACGGGTCACGCCGGTGGCGGCGCGGCCATGGCGCTCCAAACGTTGACGCTCCTCCAGGACAAAGGTGCCCTGAGGCAACTGCTCGATGAAATATTCCGTGCGATCGTCGTGTATCTCGCGGTAGAAGGAAAAACCGTCGCTCCATCCGTAACCGGAGGTCTGCACTTCAGGTTCGGAGAGTGAGACGCGCGGCACCACAAGATGTACGTATTCGTAGTTGCGGTCCGCCGTGAGGGTGATGCGCTCAATGCCGGGCACAGAGAGCGACAGGCCGACGCTGATTCCGGTAGAGGCGTCACTAACCTGTTCCATCGGCAGGTCAAAGTCGGCAAACACGCCGACCCACTGCTCCCTTCCGGCCACAGCCTCATCTGAGAGCAGGGCGTAGACAGCATTCACCGTAAGGAGAGGGTTCTGCCAGCCTTCCGTGCGCCTTTGATCCAGAATCCACCGGCGTATGCCGCGATGGATAAGCGTGTCTTCGGGATAGACTTCCTGCATCAGTTCAAGCGCATCTACATGACGCGAGAGACGCTCGTCCACGCTGTAGGAGAAACCGCCGGGGAAACTGAGATAGTAGCCGTCGGGATGCGTGAGACGGCGCTTGAGACGCGGCGCATCGGCCACAGCCTCCGCGTGCTCAGCATCCAGTTCTTTACCCACCACCTTCTCTGCTTTTTCCAGAAGAGAAGCGTGAAGTGTGAAGAGCGGTGAGGACTCGTCCTCTCCGTTGAGCTTCATGAGACGGTTGAGGCGACGCAGCGTGCGCACCACCTCACGGGTGATCCAACGGTTGGGCCTCATGCCGGAGAACCAGCAGAAGGAGCCGTCGTCCGTCTGAAAGCGTGACAGGCGCGAAATGCAAAATTCACGTCCGTAGGGAACTGCCAGAGGCGAATGCATGGCCTCAAGCAGCGTCTGTGCATAGTAGCCGGCCAGGAGAGACAGCACGTCGTTGTGACGCGGCAAGGTGAGATGGGGTAAAGCCTCACGGGCAGAAGTTACGGGATCGGTAACGACCTTGCGCAGTTGTTTGTTGGTGGCTCCTTCGGGGAAAAGGTCATCAAAGGAAAGTCGTTCCAATTCTTCCGGCGTACAGGTCAAAGCACGGCTGACGGTGACATGCTCCACATCGCTGAGCACGGGCAAGCTGCGCTGCTCTCCGTCGGAAGCTTCTGGCGTCTCGGCCTGCCAGCGACAAATCACCTCGCTCCCCTCGGGAGCCTTGATGCGGAAGGAGAAGATAGTGTCGCTGCTGGGCGAAAGCGAGAAACTGACCCGCTCTTGATGCAGGATGCGGCCGGAGGAGGGCTCCAAATATTGCATCACGGCGCGACCCGTCTGGCGTTCTTCACTGATGTTGCTCACCGTAGCCGCCACCGTCACCTCATCGCCCCGACGCAGGAAGCGCGGCACACGGAGCTCCGCCATCAGGGGCTTTTGGGCTACGACGGTGTCGTCCCACGCCACCGACTCCAGAGTGCGTGTGTGAGCCAGGCCGCGCAGATGCCAGGTGGTCAGACTCTCGGGCAGGTCGAAGACGATGGAGATGCGGCCCGATGCATCCGAACGCAGCGAGGGATAGAAGAAAGAGGTCTCGGAAAAGTCCGCACGCAACGGCTTTTCGTCCAGGTTCTCCTCCTCTTCCGACATCGCGGCATCATCCGGCCCCATAGCGACAGCGGCTCTTGCCTCTGCCGAAAGGCCGCCGATACTGCCGTTCAAAGGTGTAGCATCGAGTGAAGCATAGAGCATCGGTTCACTCCCTTTCTTTCGCGCGCTGACTTTGACCTCACGCAGCATCACATTGTTGTGACGGTAATGACGGCGGTCAAGATAGCGGGGTTGGAAATAGAGGTCGTTAAAACGGGAGAAATCCCGCGCTTTTTCGCTCTGGGCCCAATGCACCATATTGTAGCGCAGGCGGCGGGCATACGGGCTGAAATCGTTCCATTCGTTGTGGCTCGTCCAAGGCATCTGATGATAGCGCGGCACACGGAGCGACCAGCTTTGAGAGGCCAATGCATCGAGCGAAGCATCGTAGAGCGAAAGCATCAGGTTGGCAGAGACGGGCGTACCGTCCTTGCGTGTCAGCGTGAGCGACCAACGCTCCCGGGCTCCGGGACGGACATAATCACGGAAGGTGTCCCAACGATACTGCAGCGTGTCGGCCGGAAGCGGACGCTTCACGCTGCTCTGGGTGCGATGAAGCATGCCGTCTTTGACGTAACTCCACACGACGAGAGCGCCGTCACCGAAGCGCTTTTCGTAAGGGATTTGGGGCAGACAAAGAGAGTCTACGGCCAACCACATTGTGTCGCGCAACACTTTGTCGCCGGCCAACATGGTTTCAAAGACGTAGAGCGTGTCGGAAATCGCACAATGCCAGGGGTTGCGGACTTCAGGCTGGGGAGGATCCGGGAACAAACGGACGAAGGCGGACGC
>ONSH01000120.1 GCA_900320435.1 uncultured Prevotellaceae bacterium | reverse complement strand
CTGCCGCTGCTGCAGCCCCGTCCGCATCGCGAACTCTTGCGCGCCCTGACCTCCGTCACCCTCGACATCGGCATGCGCAAGGTGAACCTCCACGCCCTCGACAGGGCCTACAGCATCGCCTTCCCCCAGGCTACGCCGATCAACGTCAATAAGAAACGAACTAAGAACGAAGAGTGAAGAGTGAAGAATCCGATGATGTTGCCGAGACTGGGCCAGTAATTTAGATTCTTCACTCTTCGTTCTTCACTCTTCGTTCAACAGGCCGCTGGCGCGAAAGCGCCGGTGGCCTGTTTCAGCCAATCCGGCGGGGCTTTGTTTATTTGTGCGTTTGTGCGCCAGAAAAAAGTGCGGGCCCCTCCTTTTTTCGGCATTAAGGCAAAAACTGTCACCTGTCACCTGTCAACTTTCAACTAAATTTCGTAACTTTGCGGCGAAAACGATAACGATAACGTTAACCTTAACCTTAACGATAACGATAACTTGAAATGAAGCGACTGCTGCTTGCGGCAAGCGGTTTTGCAATGAATGCGGCCGACGTGCAGGCACAGACGACCTACAAGATGGCCGGACCCTACGAGGTGGTGGCCCGCGACGGCGAACACCGAGCCACGAAAGGCGGCAGCGAACGCGACATGCACACGGCATGGGACTGCGCCCGCACGGGAGAGACGGACAAAGCGCTGGAGATCATTAACGCCTACGCCACGACGCTGCAGCGCTTCGACGGACACGACGCGCCGCTGTGCACCATACAGGCCTACTGGTTGGTGAGGGCCATGACGGAGGCAAAAGCACATCAGAGGCCCGAGTGGACGGCGATGATACGGCGCGCCATCCTGCCGCTGATGGAGCAGTTTGAGGCCGACAGCCCCTACGCCAACGGCAACTGGGGCGCCATCGTGAACCGCTGCCGCATGGCCTGCGCCATCTTCCTGGAAGACAGCGCGCTCTACCGGGCCGCCATCGACTACCACCTCAACGCCAACGACAACGGTGCCCTGCCCCGCTACATCGGCCAGACGGGACAGTGTCAGGAGACGGGGCGCGACCAGGCGCACGTGCAGCTGGGACTCGGAGCGCTGTGTGACATCTGCGAGATGGCCTGGACGCAGGGCGACGACCTCTGGGGTGCGCTGGACAACCGGCTGATGAAGGGCCTGGAATACACGGCCCGCTACAATCTGGGGCACGACGTGCCCTTCGAGACCTGGCAGGACTGCACGGGGCTCTACTGCGACTGGACGGAACCCGGAGCGATGCAGCGCGGACGCATCCGCTGCATCTACGATGCGGCCTACAAGCACTACACGACGGTGAAGGGCCTGAAGATGCCCTACACGAAGAAGCTCCTCGAGCTGCAACGCAAAGCGGAGCGTCGGGGCGAGATCATACGCGACCCGGAGGCCGACCGCTTCGACGTGAAGGGCGTGAAGGAGGGCGTGCGTCTGCACCGGCTCTTCGCCTACCCCGCTCCCGAAGGCGCGCCGCTGAAACACGACTACGACGTGTTCGTGCAGGCGCTGGGCAGCAGGGAATGGACGAAGATCGACACCTACATGGCGAAGGTGAACGCCCCCACAGGCGACAGCAAACACCGCCAGAGCGAGATCAGCTACGCCTGGTTTGACTTCACGGGCAGCGTGAAGGTGCGCGTGGTGACGAAAAACAAGAAGTACAGGAACGTGCGCGTGCGACCCGACTACAGAGGCGTGATCGCCAACCGGCAGAACGACTCAACGGTGCAGTTCCTGCTCTTCCAGCCGGAAAACCTCAGCGTGGAGTTCGACGGCGACATCACGAACAACCTGTTGCTCTTCACCTCGAAGCCCGTCATCGCCAAAGAGGAGGCCGAGCGGCAGGCCAAGGCCGAAGGACGCCGCTTCACGTACTACGCACCGGGCCTCTACACTCAGGACACCCTACGCGTGGCCTCGAACACGACGGTCTATCTGGCCCCCGGGGCCTACTTCACCGGCACCTTCGCCATCGAGGACGCACACGACGTGCAGATCCTGGGGCGCGGCATCGCCCGACCCAGGAGCGGCTACGAAGGCTGTCACGTGCACCGCTCGAAGCGCGTGCTCATCGACGGGCTGACGGTGAACACCTGTCCCGTGGGCGGTTCGGACGGCGTGACGCTGCGCAACGTAAAGAGCATCTCCCACCCCGGATGGGGAGACGGCCTGAACGTCTTCGCCTCGCAGAACGTGCTCTACGAACGGGTGTTCTGCCGCAACTCGGACGACTGCACCACAGCCTACGCCACGCGCAAGGGCTTCTCGGGCAACTGCCGCAACGTGACGATGCGCAACGCCACACTGTGGGCCGACGTGGCGCACCCCATCTTCATCGGCATCCACGGCAACTCGGAGCGCGGCGACACCATAGAGAATCTGCGTTACGAGAACATCGACATACTCTGCCAGAGCGAGCCTCAGGTGGACTATCAGGGCTGCATGGCCATCAACTGCGGCGACAACAACCTGGTGCGCAACGTCACCTTCGAGAACATCCGCGTGGAACAGATCCACCAGGGCAGCCTGCTGCAGGTCAAGATCGGCTACAACCAGAAATACTGCACGGCGCCCGGACGCGGCATCGAAGGCGTCCGCTTCAGGAACATACGCTACAACGGCACCCAACCTTATCTCTCCGTCATCAACGGCTACAGCGAGGAGCGCAAGGTGAAAGACATCACCTTCGAGGGCCTCAAGATCAACGGACGGAGGCTGTATGACAAGATGAAGGGCAAGCCCGCATGGTACGCCACCGGCGACTACATCCCCATGTATGTGGGCAACCACGTGGAGAACGTTGTCTTCTACTAAAGCAACGCCCTCTAAACTCTAACCTCTAACCTCTAACCTCTAACCTCTAAACTCTCAACTCTCAACTCTCAACTCTCAACTACTCCCTGTTCTTCGTGTCCATGAAGATGGTGACGGGACCATCGTTGAGGAGGCGCACCTTCATCTCGGCGCCGAAGACGCCCGTCTTCACCTCACGCCCGATGAGG
Source organism: uncultured Prevotellaceae bacterium (assembly GCA_900320435.1). Taxonomy (GTDB): domain Bacteria; phylum Bacteroidota; class Bacteroidia; order Bacteroidales; family Bacteroidaceae; genus Physcousia. The sequence continues at coordinate 551 of ONSH01000120.1, read as the reverse complement.
GCCTCCAATTCACGGCAAAACGCCTCGTAGAGCGGCACGGCGTGCTCGTGACTGCCGGCTCGGAACCAGCTGGGACGGTTGCCCTTCTTGTAGCTCGCAAAGAGCGTGAACTGGCTCACCACCAGACACTCGCCACCGATGTCCGTGAGGCTGCGGTTCATCACCCCCGCCTCGTCGTCGAAGACACGCAGCTGGGCAATCTTCCTGACCAGCCAGTGGAGGTCCTCCTCCGTGTCGTCATCCGACACGCCCAAAAGCACCAGAAAGCCCGCTCCGACGGTGCGCTCCTCCGCGGGATCGATGCCGGCAACGTCGACGATGCGCACACCCGCCTCCGTCACACGCTGAACGACCGCCCTCATAGCATCATGACTGCCTCCTCCAGCCAGTGACGGTCCGTCTCGTCGAAGGTTGCGAGCTCACGGCTGTCAATGTCCAACACAGCCACCACTTCCCCACTCCGCTTCACGGGCACCACAATCTCGCTGCGGCTCTCGCTGGAGCAGGCAATGTGGCCGGGAAAGGCGTTGACGTCGGGCACCACGACCGTC
>ONSH01000041.1 GCA_900320435.1 uncultured Prevotellaceae bacterium | reverse complement strand
CAAGGAGAGTCACGAACGCATCGTGGCTGCCGTAGAAAACAGCGGCTACAAATTCCCGGCCAAACAAATCACCGTAAATCTTGCTCCCGCCGACATCCGTAAGGAAGGCAGCGGCTACGACCTGCCCATCGCCATCGGCATTATGGCTGCGGAGAAGGAAGTGGAAACCGCCATGCTGGAGCGAACCATGCTGGTGGGGGAGCTTTCTCTGGACGGCAGCCTGCAACCCGTCAAAGGCGTACTGCCCATTGCCATCAAGGCCCGAGAGCTGGGCTACGAGAATCTCATCGTGCCCAACCAAAACGTCCGTGAAGCCGCCGTTGTAAACCGCGTCAAAGTGTACGGTCTCAACCATATCTCCGAGGTTGTGAACTTTCTCAACGGCAAAGACACGCCCGTGCCTTATGATATGGACACGCGTAAGGAGTTTTTCGAACAGCAATGCGACAGCGCCTACGATATGGCCGACGTCAAGGGGCAGGAATCAGTGAAGCGGGCGCTCGAAGTGGCTGCGGCCGGCGGTCACAATCTGATTATGGTAGGGCCCCCGGGCAGTGGCAAGAGCATGATGGCCAAGCGCCTGCCCTCCATCCTGCCACCCCTCTCTCTGTCCGAAAGCTTGGAGACTACACAGATTCACTCCGTCGCCGGCAAGCTGGGCAAAGACTCCGCTCTAATTGCCACACGACCGTTCCGATCGCCTCATCACACCATCTCTCAGGTTGCCCTTGTGGGCGGTGGCGCCAATGCCACTCCAGGGGAGATTAGCCTGGCCCACAACGGGGTGCTCTTTTGCGATGAATTGCCGGAATTTCAGCGCCAGACACTTGAAGTGCTGCGTCAGCCTTTGGAGGACCGCACTATCAATGTCTCACGCGCCAAATATACGGTGGATTACCCTTGCAGCTTCATGTTCGTGGCTTCGATGAATCCGTGCCCTTGCGGCTATTTCGGCGATCCGCACCATCGATGTGTATGCACTCCGGGACAAATCGGCCGCTACCTCTCCAAGATCAGCGGTCCTCTGCTCGATCGTATCGACATCCATTGCGAGATACAAGCTGTGCCTTTTGCCCAACTCTCTCAGATGAAGCCCGGCGAACCGTCGTCCGCAATCCGCGAACGCGTGGTGAAGGCGCGAGCCATTCAAGAGGAACGTTTTAAGAACGACAAAAACATCCACTGTAACGCTCAAATGACAGAAAAGATGCTCCACCGCTACGCCGAGCCCGATGCCCAAGGTCTTGAGATGCTGCGTTTGGCGATGGAACGACTGAAACTCTCGGCCCGCGCCTACAGCCGCATCCTCAAAGTGGCACGCACCATCGCCGATCTTGCCGGTAGCGAAAAAGTGGAAACGGCCCACATAGCAGAAGCCATCGGCTACCGCAACCTTGATCGCGGCGACTGGGCCGAGCGAGGACTTTGATTATTCTACCATGAAAAAAGCGCTCTGCATCACCGGCGGTATCGTCTTCGCATTGTTTGTCCTTCTCGCTACCGCCAGCACCTACATGCTTCATTTCGCTCTGGCCTCTGACCCCAACCGGGCCGACAGCGACTCCTGCTACCGGCAGCTCTTCGCCGCCTATCCCGAGACACGCGAATGGGTGGACAGCCTCCGCGCCGCCGGCGCCCTCAGAGACAGCTTCGTCACCATGCCCACGGGGGAGCGCCACCACGCCCTCTACATCGACCGGGGCGCAGGGAAGACCGCCGTCCTCATCCACGGATGGCGCGACTGCGCCGTGAAGTTCCTCTGGCTGGGACGACTCTACGAGAGGGAGCTGGGCTACAACGTCGTCATGCCCGAGCTGCACGCCTGCGGAGAGAGCGAGGGGCGATGGATCCGGATGGGCTGGCGGGACCGCCTCGACGTGAAGCACTGGATGGAGGCCTTCCGGACGGACACGATGGCCGTGCACGGCGTGTCGATGGGCGCCGCCACCGCGATGATGCTCTCGGGCGAAGCGATGCCCGAAGGTCTGCGGAGCCTGCACTTCGTGGCGGACTGCGGCTACACGAGCGTGTGGGACGAGTTCGAAGGGGAGATGAAGGCGCAGTTCGGACTGCCGCCCTTCCCCCTGATGTACACGTCGAGCCTGCTGTGCAAGGCGCTCTGCGGCTGGAGCTTCGGAGAAGCCTCGGCACAGAAACAGGTGGCGCACTGCCCCTACCCCATGCTCTTCATCCACGGCGGGAGCGACACCTTCGTGCCCACAGGGATGGTTTACAAGCTCTACGGGGCGAAGCCGGAGCCCAAGGCGCTCTGGGTGGCGCCGGGCTCGGGGCACGCCGCCTCTTACCGCGACCATAAAGAGGAATATGCGCGCCGCGTGCGCGAGTTCCTCGCCCGCTGACGTCACGCCCTCAGAAGCCGATACGCCTCTGGGGTCGCGGCAGCTCCAGAGCGGGGATGTCGTCCTCGATGATCGCCAGGAGCATCTCGGGCTCGTCAAACTCATCCGGCAAGCAGCGCTTGGCGTGGCGCACGTAGATGCGCTCCAGCATGTTGGCCACGGCGCGTGCGTTGCCCCAGCTGCGGGGGTCGCGCCGGCGCCAGGCCTCGGCGAGCTGACGGCGGTATTTCTCCCAGGCCGCCGCGGTAAAGGTGTAGCCGTATTCGTCGACGCGGCTGAGGGTGATCTGCTCCAGCTGCTCGGGCGTGAAGTCGGGGAAGTCGAAGCGGTTGGGGAAGCGGGAGTCGAGGCCGGGGTTCGTCTCCAGCAGCTTGAGCATCGGTTCGCGGTAGCCGCAGAGCACCACGGCGATGTCGCGCCGGGACTCGTCGGCCAGCAGCGTCATCAGCTGCGGCAGCACCGAGCGGGCGGGGTCGCGGTCGTCCGTGCCGTGGAGCAGATAGGCCTCGTCGATCATCAGCACGCCGCCGCGGGCCTGCTCCACGATGCCCTCCACGGCACGCTCGGTGTCGCCCCAGAGGGTGCCGATGAAGCTGCCGCGGTCGCACACGACGACATGGCCCAGGGAGAGCGCGCCGGCCTCGCGCAAGAGCGCGCCGAAGATCTTGCAGACGGTCGTCTTGCCCGTGCCGGGATTGCCCAGGAAGACGCTGTGGAGGGAGACGGCGTGGGGCTTGGCGCCGGGCATGAGGCGCGTGAGCTTGCGGTTGAAAGCCGTGAGGGCGACGAGCTCGTCGATGCGCGCCTTGATGTCGGCGCAGCCCTCCAGACGTTCGAGCGCCTGGCGCGGATGCGGCTCGGGGTACAGGATGCGCAGCTGGATCTTCGCGTGGTCGTTGAGCTCCACCTCGCCGTCGGGGTAATCATCCCACTCCCAGTCATCCTCGTCTTCGTTAGCGTTATCGTTAGCGTTATCGTTAGCGTTATCGTTAGCATTATCGTTAGCGTTATCGTTAGCGTTATCGTTACCCTCGATAAACTCGTTTAAGAGTTCGTCAAAAGGCTTCTCGTCTTTTTGGAGTATTTTCTTCATAGTCGTATCGTTTTTAGGAAATCACTTATTGTCAAAACACATCTCATGAAACATCTCTCATGCGTCTCCATTCCGAAGAAAAGAGGATGAAGACACACACGTAAAGCCGCAGGGGTGCGGCACCCCTACGCAAAAGGGCACAGCAATCCCCTGACGGGAAATGGCATTGAAAAAGGGGGAAAGGGAGTCTGAAGTCTGTCAGCTCCGCCACATCACTTCGTACAATTGTAGCAACAAGTCAAAGAGCGCTGCTCTGCCGGGAAGATACACTTACCCCTGCAACACGGACTGATCGCCTGCCGGCGGTCCGCTCTGTCGGTTGCGTTCGGGAGGGGTTCAAGTGTTCATACCTGCTTTGCGCTGTGCTAAAATTGTAAATAATGATGTGAACGGAATCTTGTGATTTCCGGCCGCAAATGTATGACATTTTTCAATACCTTCCAAATATTTTCGCGATTTTTTTTGTAAATTTCGGTCCCGTGCGCGCTGTTTTCTAGAAAAACAGCCGCAATATGCAAAAAAAATGAGGACAAAAGGGGGCAGCCCCGTTTTTTTGTTGTAATTTTGCGTGGTTTCGTGGACGCACGTGCCCGCGCCGCGCAGGCAGGCACACACGAAGAGAGACATTGGACGACATTTCACTCATAAGCTACTACCTCAACGTGCTGGCGAGCTACGCCACCTACTACTGGGCGTATTACCGGGACTCGTTCCGCGACTACCCCTATGAGGTGCAGACGGCCATCGTCATCATCCAATGGTCGGTCCTGGCCATCCTCTATCTCACCTTCATCATCGAGAAGAAGGGCCACCACCGGCGCCTCAAGGAGCGCACCATCGAGATGCTGGAGGAGCATGACCGCGAGCACAACTGGCCCATGTCGCGCGACGAGATCCACGGCCGTTTCGACGTGGACGAGCAGCAGGTGGCCAAAAAGGGACTGCTGCGCAACAAACTGCAGAAGCAGATGATGTGCCACATCATCTACCACCGCCTCATCGCCAGCGGCAACACCTGGACCAACCGACGCAAGAACGTACACCTGCTGCTGAACATCTTCGCCCTGCCCGCCTTCTTGGAGCAGGAAGTGGCCTTCGCCAACCTCTTCATCAAGATGAAGGCGCTGGCCGCGGTGCGCGCCTTCAAGCTGCAGGTGAGCCCCTGGGTCATCAACATGCTGATGGCCTCGAAGAAGACCCGCGTCAAGCGTGTGGCCATGTATCTCTCCGTGGCGGGCAGCGCCGACAGCGAGCTGGACTACTTCGAGACCGACTTCTTCGACAAGAACTCGTGCATCTACGACGAAATCGAGCTGGGCTACATGCTCAACCGGCGCCGCGACGCCGGCATGAAGCTGCCCAATCTGGCCCACTGGGCCCGACTGCAGAAGAGAGACGAGACGAAGTGCATGTTCGTCAGACTGATGCGCCGCTTCGACCAGAAGGAATACTGCTACCAGCTGGAAGACCTCTTCAAGACCAGCAAGCACAAGAAACTCATCGAGGAGATCGCCCGCACCTGGGGCTATCTCAACTACACGGCGGGAGAACAGCAGCTGATCGACATCATGCTGACCCAGCCCGACGACACGAAAGTGGCCATCATGCACGCCGTCACCCGCATGTCATCGGGCAAGAGCCTCACCCTGCTGCTCGACGGCTACCGCAACTCCACGAACCCCCACGTGCGCTTCGAAGCCCTGCGCTGCATGTACAACTACAATGACGACGGCTGGAGAATGCTCGACGAGCTGGAAGCCGAAGCCACCGAAGAGGAGAAGCACTTCTTCGAATTCTTCCACAACCCCATCACCATATCCCGCCTTGACCTCGACCACGAGCAGGCCTACCACCCGTCCGTGGAAACCGTGTTCAACCTGTCCAACTAAAGAGAGAAAAAAGCACTTATGTCCACCTGGTTAGCGATATACTACTTCTTCAGCTACATCGTGTTCGGCTACACGCTGGCCATCATGGCGAGCTATCTCCTGTTCGTCTTCCTGAGCTGGAGCATGCAGCTCAGGCTCAAGGTGGACATCCCCGACGACGAGGTGATCAAGTATCAGCTGCAGGGCTCGCCCCTGACGCCCGCCGTCTCGATCATCGCACCGGCCTACAACGAGGAAGTGACCATCATCGACAACGTCAACTCGCTGATGCAGATCGACTATCCCGACTACGAGATCATCATCGTGAACGACGCCTCGAGCGACCGCACGCTGGAGCTGCTCATCGAGACCTTCGAGATGGTGGAGGTGCCCTATGACATCACCATGCGCGTGCCCTCGAAGCCCATCAAGCGCGTTTTCAAGAGCACCAACCCGGAATACTCGAAACTCGTCGTGGTGGACAAGGAGCGCGGCGGCCGTAAGAGCGACGGCTCCAACGCCGGCATCAACGTGTGCTCCAACCGCTACTTCGTCTGCACCGACGTGGACTGCATCATCGAACCGATGGCGCTCTATCGCATGATGTGGACGGTGATCAACAGCCACGTGCCCGTCATCGGCGTGTCGGCCACGATGCTCATGAGCAACGCCTGCGTGGTGGAGGACGGACGCGTGGTCGAAGCCCATGTGCCCTGGAGCTTCTTTCCCATGTTCCAGCAGCTGGAGTATCTGCGCTCGTTCCTCATCAGCAAGCTGGGCTGGAGCCGCATCAACGCGCTGCCCAACATCTCGGGCGGCTTCGGTCTGTTTGACCTCGACGTGGTGGTCAAGTCGGGCGGCTACGACAACACCTCGATGGCCGAGGACGTGGACATGCTGCTGCGCATGGTGACCTATATGCGCAACACGGGACAGGAATACCGCGTCGTGCAGGTGCCGAAGGTCTGCTGCTGGACGGAAGGACCCTCCTCCATGAAGGCCCTCTACCGACAGCGCATCCGCTGGGCGCGCGGCCTCTACGAGATCGTGGTCAACCACCGCAAGCTCTTCTTCAACCCCCACTACGGCCCCATCGGCGCCTTCACCCTGCCCTTCATCTTCCTCTTCGAGTTCATCGCCCCCATGCTGGAACTCAGCGGCATCGGCTTCATGGTGTGGCTGATCTTCGCCGGCGGCGTGAACTGGGGCACGGCAGCGCTGCTCTTCGCCATGATCTACCTCTTCTCGGTGCTCATGTGCTTCACGCTGCTCTTCTACGACTACAACATGGACGCCGTCAACTGGCACAACCGGCGGCGCAGCTACATCCACCTGGCTTTCGCCGCCTTCATCGAACCCATCGTCTATCACCCCATCATCACCTATTGCTCCAACATCGGCTACTTCCAGTATCTCAGCGGACAGGCCGCCATCTGGAAACCCATTCAGCGCAAGGGCGTAAAGAAGAGGGATAATGCACAAAAACCTACCGGCAATGAAACAAAACCGACGACATAAACTGCTGCTCTGCATGCTCTCGGCCCTGCTGGCCCTCACGGCGGCGGCTCAGGACGAACTGCACACGACGCGCTACTACGTGGACCGCATCCGCGAATTCGCCCGCATCAACGCCTGGGGCGAAGCCCGTCACGAGCTCGACGAGGCCCTCGGCATCTATCCCAACGACCCCGATCTGCGCTACTACAACGGACGCTACTACTACGCCGTGGGCGACATGAACCGCGCCCGCTACAATCTGGTCAGGGCCACGCAGGAGGACGAGCTGCACTTCCGCGCCAAACGCCTGCTGGTCGATGTGGAAGACACGCTGCAGCATCTCTCCAGCGCCGTCTGCTACATCAACGAGCTGCTGGAGTTCCAGCCCTACGACCGCGACATGTGGCGCCGCAAGATCAGCCTCTACCGCAAGATGGGCAACGAAGTGGAAGCCGACGCCTCACTGCGGCGTCTGGCCCAGATCTACCCCAACGACAGCACCCTTGCCGCCGAACTGCGCAAGCGCAACCGCGCCTCGTGGAACGAAGTGCTCAAGCGCAGCAACACCGCCGAGGCCATCCACAATCTGGAGCAGTGGCTCGACCTGGACCCGGAGAACCTCGAATACTACCTCGAACTCATCAACCTCTATGAGCGCATCGGCGAATACGACCACGCCCTGGGCACCGTCAACCGCGCGCTGATACACTTCCCCGGCAGCAGCCTCTTCGTCAACAAGGGCATCGGCATCCTCTCCGGACAGGGACTCTACGCTCAGGCCGTCGTGTTCGCCCAAAGCCACGGACAGAAGCATCTCACCGACGAGCTGCTGCAGAATCTGGCCGCACACGCCCGCATGAACGACCCCTATGAGGCCAACGGACGCCTCTACGCCGCCACCGGCGACCGCGACGCGCTCAACTATCTCATCAACACCGCCCTCACGCGGGGCTACCACGACGACGCCTACATCTATCTCAGCGAAGCCATGCGTCTGGAGGGCCGCACGGTACCGCTGCTGCTGAAGCTCTACGGGCTCCATACGAAGACGGGCAACCAGCAAGCCGCCTATCGCGTGCTGGAAGAGCTCTACACGGTCAATCCCGACGACGGAGACATCACGGAGGAATACGCCTCGCTGATGCTCCGCATGGGCACACACGCCATGGAGACGCAGCAGTGGTCCGAGGCCAACATGTATCTGCAGCGGGCGCTCGACCTGATGACGCCCGACCACGAACAGTGGGCCGCCACGGTGTCGAGAGAGATCACCGTGCTGGGTCATCTGGGCCAGTTCGCCACCGCACGCGACCTCTACCGGCGCAGCGCCATGGTGGCCGGTGCGGATGACGCCCGACGCTTCGCTTCCGCCTATGAAGACATGGCGGCCAACCGGCTGCGCCTGCTCGTGGAGGAGGAGCGCTACGAAGAAGCCCTCGGAGAGGCTCAGGCGCTGCTCGAAGTGGTGCCCGGCAGCGAAGTCGCACTGCGCTGCTGCATCAACATGAGCCAGACGCTCAAGCGCGACGAGCTCTTCCGGCGCTACGCCCGTCGGGGCTACGAGACTTATCCCGACAAGCCGTATTTCGTCATCAAGCAGGCCGTTGCACTGCAGCAGCAGGGACGCCCCTCGGAGGCGCTCGCACTGGTGCACCCGAGCCACGGCGACAGCGAATGGACCGCACCGCAATACACGGCCGCCTTCTCCGGCATCTCCACCGAATGGGCCCAACAGCTCCTCAAGGAGCGCATGGCCGACATCGCCCTCGAAGTGGTCGACACCGCGCTGGTCTACGACCCGCTCAACAAGGAACTGCTCTACACCAAGGGGTTGGCCCACGAACAGCTCAAGCAATGGCCTCAGGCCTACGAGTTGCAGCGCCGCAACTACAATCCCAGCAACGCTGAGCAGCAGGAGTGGTATGAGCACATGCGCTACCTCGGATTCCGCAGCTTCAAGAACCGCGTGGACCTGAACTACACCGGCGCCTTCTACGACACGAAGGCGGCCAATCTGGCCTCCGTCGGACACCTCTACTCCATCGCCTCCGTGGCCTACAGCCGCCTCGGCAAGCGCGACACCTGGACGGGGCAGATCAGCTACAAGGGCATCGACGGATACCACAGCGAAGAGGAGAACGAATCGGGCGGCGTGGGCCTGGAGTTCATGGCCCAGTGGGAACACCAGTTCAGCAGCCGCTGGAGCGGCATGGCCAACGCCGCCGTCTCCACGCGCTACTTCAACAAAGTGGGCGTCAACGTCTCCGCCTCTTACGCCGCCCCGCGCGGATGGACCCCCACACTGAAGCTGGGCTATCGCCGCACGCCCGAGTCGTATCTCTTCCTGAGCGCAGGCGACGCCGTGACGGCCAACAAAGACGAATACAACCTCTGGCTCTTCAACCCCTCGGTGGAGAAGGCCTGGGAGCGATTCAGAGTCAGCGGCGGCGCCGACCTGGTGGTGATGGCCTCGAACTTCTACTACAACATCATGCTCAAGGGCAAACTCTTCTTCAACGACGACAACGTGTCCTCTGTTTCGCTGACGACGGGCTTCGGCTCTTTCCCCGAGCTCTCGTTCTTCGACCAGACGTCGCTGCGCAACCTCTCGCACACCAATGGCATGGTGGGCATCGACTTCCAGTATCTCTGCACGCGCCATCTCGCTCTCGGACTGGCGGGCAACTGGAACACCTGCTACAACCCCTACCGCACCCCGGAAGGCATCCTGAAGGACTCCTACCGCAACATATTCAGCATCACATTCCAAGTTCATACAGCATTCTGAACCCCGAATATTAACATCAAAACATACCGTTATGAAACGCATCTGCCGTCCCGTTTTATTCCTTCTGACGATGGCCGTCATCTATGCCTGCCACCGGATGCCGGCTACAGCCAACGACGAGACGTTTGACTACCGCGAGATTTATCTGCCCTACAGCTTCATGTGCGACGAAAAGGAGCTGGGGCTCAACTGTGTGGACCGCGACTGGGCCATCTGGGGGCACAACCTCTCCAGAGTGGTGCCCGAACACCACTCCAACAGCATCTACGCCAACGTCGGCGGCAACACCGTCAAGAAGCAGTTCTGCTTCTCCTCGCCGCAGCTGCTGATCTACATCTCCAAGTTTATCGACGAGGAGTACGGCGCAAACAACCCGCAGCGCTTCGCCATCCTGCCCAACGACAACGACATCGTCTGCCAGTGCGCCCGCTGTCGCGAGCTGGGATGCACCCCGACCGACGCCTCCCCCGCCGTGTTTGCCCTTTTGGACAAACTCGCCGGGAACTATCCCAAGCACACGTTCTTCACCTCGTATTACCTCACCACAAAGCAGCTGCCGAAGGCGCCCCTTCCCGACAACGTCGGCGTGCTCGTCAGCGCGATGGACTATCCGCTCTCGGCCGCCGAAACGCCTCAGGAGCAGAAGTTCGAGCAGCTTCTGAAGGACTGGAGCAGCATGTGCCGCAACGTCTATGTGTGGGACTACATCAACAACTTCGACGACTACTACACACCCTTCCCCATATACACCATCGCGCAGCGCCGTCTGCAGCTCTATGCCCGCTCGGGCGTGAAGGGCGTCTTCCTCAACGGCAGCGGCCACGACTACAGCACCTACAACCGCATCAACACCTACGTGCTGGCCGCACTGCTCTCCTCGCCCGACGCCAATTGGCGCGAGGTGCTCACGGAGACCTGCCGCCGACTGTTCCCCACCGCGGGAGAGACGCTGGCGCACTTCCGGATGGAGCAGGAAGACTACGTCGTCTCCACCGGCCGCAAACTGCCCCTCTACGACGGCGTGGCTGCCGCCGTGCGCAGCTATCTGCCCAAAGAGAAGTTCCTCGATTTCTACGGCAAGATGGAGCGACTGGCCGCCTCGACCACAGGCAGCGAATGCTCCGGCGTCAACCGCATCCTGCGCGCCGTCACGCTGACGCGACTCGAACTGATGCGTCTCGAAGGCATCACACCCGATGAAGTCGCCAAAGCACGCGCGCTGCTGGCACGCCTCGACAGCATCGACGACATCTCCGTCGTCAACATGAACGGCAAGACCTGGAAGACCCGCATCTACAGCGAGTCGTATTGGACGGTGGACAGCTACATCAGCGACTACAAGCAGATGCTCGACCTCTGCGCCGGCCAGAAGGGCAACCTCCTGCTCCACCAGCCCCTCACGGCTCTCAGCCGACTGGATGAGGACTACAGCGACCTGTCCGTTCTCACCGACGGCATGGCCGGACTGCCGAGCAACTATCATTGCGGCCAGCTGCTCTCCTCGGCCGACCCCTCGCTCAACATCGCGCTGCCTGCAGGCCGTCGCTACCACCGCGTGCGTGTGGGCCTCACGACCAACATCCAGTTCCGCATCGCCCTGCCTCTGCGCGTCACCCTCTCCTCGGGCGGACGCGAGATTGCTGGCATGGTGCCCTCACCCGTCCTGGCCCCCTCGGGACGCACCACGGTGGAGTTCAACGTACCCGCCTGGGCCGAACACGGCACGCTGGTCTTGCGCTTCTTCCGCAACCCCGAAGTTCACACTATGGCCATCGATGAAATCGAGGCTTATTAAACCGACTGCTAATACCTCCGCTCCCCATGATCCGTCTTGTCCGTTTCACCGCCTTCCTTCTTGTGGCGCTTGTGGCGCTCTCCGCGTGCAAGAAGCAGCTGCATCCCGTCTCCGTCATCGTTACGGACCCCGTCCGTCACTACTACCCCGTGATTCAGGGCGAAATGATGGGCGTCACCTATGAGGTGGAAAACGTCTCCAAGCATCCGCTCTTCATTCAGGAGATACAGACCTCCTGCGGCTGCCTGGTGCCCCGCGACGAGCTGCCCATCGTGGTTCTGCCCCACAAGAAAGGCTTCGTCCATCTGGAGTTCAACACCATCAAGAATACGGGCTACGTCCACCACTACGTCTATTGCTACGGCAACTTCGCCGACAGTTCGTACATTGAGATGCAGTTCGACACCAACGTGGTGCCCAGCGCCGACTACAACCACGACTACGAAGAGCTGTGGCACCATCAGAACGAGAAGGGCATCACCGCACGCGACTACATCGACGGCCTCTCCTCACAGAAGGGCTACTACACGGAAGACCCGGGAGAGTCGCAGCAACAGAAGGCCAAAGACGAAATTCAGGAGGCGATAGACCGTCACGCCCTGTAAAAACACTGCAAGATGAAGATGAAGATGAAACTGCCCTCCATGCCGAAAAGCGACAAACTGAGCGTCCTGCTCATCATGGCGGTCATCATCGTGGCCCTGGGGGTGCAATATTTCATAGAAGTCAGTAAAGACGAGGATGTGGCGCACCAGCTGATGCAGCGCGAGCTTCGCATCGTGGAGCAGCAGCTCTTTTTCGACCTCTACGACGCCGGAAACGCAGCCAACGTGCTGAGGCCCGCCGTCCTGCGCATGCTGCACCACCCCGACAGCCTCACCGTTCTCACCCGCGGCATGCTGAGGAACTACCCCAGCGTGACCGCAGTCTGCATCGCCTTCGAGCCGGACTATTTCCCAGAGAAGGGCCATTGGTTTGAACTCGTCAGCCATCGCGTCGGCGACAAGATTGTCGACGAACAGGCCGGGGGCCCACAACACGACTATTTCAAGCTGGAATGGTATCGCGAGGGCATCATCGCCGACAGGAATCGCGGCCGATGGGTCCGCCCGTATTACGTTGAGGAATACGGCGGCCGCTATGTGAGCACTTTCTCACTGCCGATTCACGATGACGAGGACCGCCCCGTCGGTGTGATTGCCATAGACGTCACGCTGGACTGGTTGGAAGGCATCCTCAAGGGGGCAGAGCCCTACAAGGGCAGCGTGTGCCGTCTGATTGACGTGGCCGGCAACGTGCTGGTGACCTCCAGCACATCGCTTGCCATCCCCGATAATTGCTTCACCGACAGCATGAAGGTCGGCAACTACAACATGCAGGTGATACTCTCCTGCCCCCAAAGCGCCATCTACGGCGAAACGCTGCTGGTGGATGTCGTCATGTTCTTCCTGCTGCTGATTTGCATCGTGCTGATTCTCTACATCGTGCGGCGCAACATCCGCGACATGTCCCGCCTGGACGAGGCGGAGGAAAACCAGCGCATGATACAGAGCGAGATGAAGGTGGCCCACAATATCCAGATGGGCATCCTGCGCACCGACTTCCCCGAGGGTCTCTCCGCCCGACTCATGCCCATGAAGGACGTGGGCGGCGACCTCTACGACTTCTTCGAGAAGGACGGCATGCTCTGGTTCATCGTGGGCGACGTGTCGGGCAAGGGCGTTTCGGCCGCCATGATGATGGGCACCACCGTCACGCTCTTCCGCAGTGCCGTACGCCGCTGCAATGCTCCCGATGAAATCGTCGGAGAACTCAACAGCCTGCTCTCCGAACACAATCCCGGCATGATGTTTGTCACCGCCTTCGTGGGCCGGCTCGATCGCCGTCACGGGCTGCTGAGCTACTGCTGTGCCGGTCACAATCCTCCGCTGCTCGACGGCCGCGTGATGGACATTGAGCCCGACATCCCCATCGGCTTCCAGGGGGACTACCGCTTCCACCGCCACAGCTGCCTCTTCGGCATCACCGAGGCGCGCAGCGCGCAGCACCAGCTGATGGGCCTCCAGCGCCTGCACGACATCGTTGCGGAGCGCTCCGGCGAGACGGCGACCAACACGGCAAACCGCATCCTCGAGGCCACCTGCCGCTTCGCCGAGGGACAGGCTCAGGCCGACGACATGGCCGTGATGTGCGTGGTCAACAGTCAGCCCCAGCAGCATCCTTCCCTCACCCTCTCCAACACGCTCTCCGAACTAACACGGGCCAAGACGCTGCTCGCGAGATGAATCTGGCTCTGGAGGAGGCGCTGGTCAACGTCATCAACTACGCCTATCCCGAAGGCACCAGCGGCCTCATCACGCTGGACGTCACGGCCTTTACCGACGCCGATGGGCGTCACATCGCGCTGACACTCAGCGACAGCGGCGCGCCCTTCGACCCGACGGCACAACCGGAGGCCGATGTCAGCGGCAGCATCGATGCACGCCGCGAGGGCGGACTGGGCATCTACTTCTACACGAATCTGATGGACAACGTCAGCTACCGTCGCAGCGACGACGGGCAGAACATCCTGAGCATGACCAAAACATACACAATCTAAACCAACACAAGCAACATGAAAATCAACATCCAGACACACGACGATGGGGCAACGGTGGCCCTCATCGGCGAATTCGACACCTTAGCCACCACCGAAATGAGCGACCGCCTGAACGAAATCGTTGCTTTGACCGATCGCCCCGTCACCGTGGACTGCAGCGAGCTGGAGTACATCAGCTCCTCGGGCCTGCGCTTCTTCATGCAGCTCAAGCGCAGCAGCGAGCAGCACGGCGGCGCCGTGACGATCACGCATCTGCGCGAGGACGTGAAGGAGATCTTCCGCCTGAGCGGCTTCTGCAACCTCTTCGACATAGAGTGACGAAAAAGAAGAATGTCTGCAGCGCCTCCCGGCGACGCAGACATTCCTGAAACAAGAGTCAAACAGACGGCCGGTCAGAGAGGATAGTCCTCGAAAGCATAGAGCACGGTAGAGAGATAGCGCTCGCCCGTGTCGGGCAGAAGCACCACGACCTTCTTCCCCTTGTTTTCCGGACGCTTGGCGATTTCGGCGGCTGCAAAAGCGGCAGCTCCGGCCGAAATGCCCACCAGCAGGCCTTCACTCTTGGCCAGCTGACGTCCCGTGCGAATGGCGTCGTCATTTTCCACATCAAACACCTCGTCCACCACGCCGGCATTGTAGGTGGCGGGCACGAAGCCGGCACCGATGCCCTGTATCTTGTGGGGGCCGCTCTGTCCGCCGTTGAGCACGGGGGAGGACTTGGGCTCCACGGCAATCACCTTGACGCCGGGCTTCTTTTCCTTGAGATATTTACCCACACCGCTGACGGTGCCGCCGGTGCCTACGCCGGCCACGAAGATGTCCACCTCGCCGCCGGTCTGCTCCCAGATTTCGGGGCCGGTGGTGGCGTAGTGACGTGCGGGGTTGGCGGCGTTCTCAAACTGCTGCAGAATGATGCTGCCGGGGATGCTCTCCTTGAGCTCCTTGGCGGCGCGGATGGCGCCGGGCATACCGTCCTTGCCGGAGGTCAGACGCACCTCTGCGCCGTAGGCCTTCACCAGGTTGCGACGCTCCACGCTCATCGTCTCGGGCATCGTGAGGATAAGCTTGTAGCCCTTCACGGCCGACACCAGAGCCAAACCCACACCGGTGTTGCCGCTGGTGGGCTCGATGATGGTGGCACCGGGCTTGAGGAGCCCCTTCTTCTCGGCGTCCTCGATCATGGACAGAGCGATGCGGTCTTTCACGCTGCCGCCGGGGTTGAAATACTCTACTTTAGCGATGACGGGCGTCTCGAGGCCCTTCTCCTGTGAATACTTGCCGAGCTCCAAGAGCGGCGTGTTGCCGACGAGCTCAGTCAGTTTTTTTGCAATCTTAGCCATAGTCGTTTTCCTGTTATAATTTAATTGTCAATTATCAATTATCAATTATCAATTCTCAAATTTTGTCCAGCGCCTGCTTCAGGTCGTCGATGATGTCGTCGATGTGCTCCGTGCCGATGGAGAGACGCACGGTGGCGGGGGTGATGTGCTGCTCGGCGAGCTCCTCGGACGAGAGCTGCGAATGGGTCGTCGTGTAGGGATGGATCACCAGGCTCTTCACGTCGGCCACGTTGGCCAACAGCGAGAAGATCTGCAGCGCGTCGATAAACTTCCAGGCCTCTTCCTGTCCGCCCTTAATCTCGAAGGTGAAGATGGAACCGGCACCCTTGGGGAAGTATTTCGTGTAGAGTGCGTGGTCGTGGTGCGAGGCCAGTGCGGGATGGTTGACGCGGGCCACCTTGGGGTGCCTGGAGAGGAAGTCCACCACCTTGAGGGCGTTCTCCACGTGACGCTCCACGCGCAGGCTCAGCGTCTCCACACCCTGCAGCAGGATGAAGGCGTTGAAGGGCGAGATGGCGGCACCGGTGTCGCGCAGCAGCACCGCACGGATGCGGGTAACGTAGGCGGCAGCACCGACGGCGTCGGCAAACACGATGCCGTGATACGAGGGATCGGGCTTGGCCAGCGTGGGGAACTTGTCGGCATTGGCCTTCCAGTCGAACTTGCCGCCGTCCACGATGACGCCGCCCAGTGAGGTGCCGTGACCGCCGAGGAACTTGGTGGCGGAGTGCACCACGATGTCGGCGCCGTGCTCCAGGGGTCGGATGACGTAGGGCGTGCCGAACGTGTTGTCCACGATGAGGGGCAGGCCGTGACGGTGGGCTACGGCGGCGACGCCTTCAATGTCGAGCACGTCGCTGTTGGGGTTGCCGAAGGTCTCGGCGAAGACGGCCTTCGTCTCGGGCCGGATGGCGGCTTCGAGGGCCTTGAGGTCGTTCACGTTGACGATGGTGTTGCTCACACCCTGGCCCGAGAGCGTGTGGGTGATGAGGTTGTAGCTGCCGCCGTAGAGGTTGTCGGCAGCCACGAGGTGGTCTCCGGCCTGCAGGATGTTCTGCAGCGCATAAGTGATGGCAGCGGCGCCGCTAGCAACGGCCAGACCGGCCACACCGCCTTCGAGGGCGGCCACGCGGTCTTCGAAGACGCCCTGCGTGGAGTTGGTCAGACGGCCGTAGATGTTACCGGCGTCACGCAGTCCGAAACGGTCGGCAGCGTGCTGCGAGTTGCGAAACACGTAGCTGGTGGTCTGATAGATAGGCACCGCACGGGCGTCGGAGGGCAGATCGTGATTGGGCTGCCCCACATGGAGCTGAAGAGTCTCGAATCGGTAGTTGTTTTGTGTGCTCATAGCTTGTCTCCTTTCTTTAATGATTTGGTTTTTGTTGTTTTTCGGGTGCAAAGGTACGGCAATTGGAGATTTTATCCAAATTTCTTGCTCAATTCGGAATTTATCACTAATTTTGCAGCCGAAACAGAAAATATTTCCTCATCGGGGGTCCAAAACGCCCCTCCTGTAGAATAACATTCCGAAAAACGCTATGGAAAAACTGGATGAAACTGATTTGCAGATACTCCGCACGCTGCAACGCAACGCAAAATTGACCACAAAAGAGCTGGCCGAGGCCGTCAACCTCTCGCCCACACCCGTCTTCGAGCGCCAGAAGCGCCTGGAGCGCAAGGGCTACATCCGCAAGTACGTCGCCGTGCTCGACCCCGAGAAACTGGGGCAGGGCCTGCTGGTGTTCTGCAAGGTGAAGCTCAAGCAGATCAACCACGAGCTGGCCGACGCCTTCACGCGGCGCATCATGCACATCCCCGAGGTGACGGAGTGCTACAACACCTCGGGCGCGTACGATTATTTACTTAAGGTACGCGCGATGGACATGAAGCAGTATCAGGAGTTTGTCCTCACCAAACTGGGCGACATCGAGACGGTGGCCTCCATCGAGAGCACCTTCGTCATGAGCGAGGTGAAGCAGATCTACGGCATCAACCTCTTATAGCGCCTTGCCGCCCGAGGAGCGGGGTCCGCTGACCACTTCGTGACCGAAGGGGGTGAGGATGAGCACAGCCAGCTTGAAGTGCTGCAGGCCGAAGGGGATGCCGATGATGGTGATGGAGAAGACGAGGCCGAGGAAGGCGTGGCCGACGGCGAGCCAGAAGCCGCCGATGATGATCCAGAGCAGGTTCATCAGCAGGGGCAGGCATCCCGTGCCCTGTTCTTTTTGCCGCACCACTTTGCCGAAGGGCCACAGGGCCAGAGCGGAGAGTTTGAAGAGCTGCCATCCGAAGGGGATGCCGACGACGGTGAGGCAGAGCAGCGCGCCGCTGAAGATATAGCCCAGCGCCAGTTCGATGCCGCCGAAGACGAGCCAAATGATGTTGCCTAAGAGTTTCATGGGAGCAGATTGGGGCGTTTTTTACATTTTTCGCTACAAAGGTATGAAAAAAAGCAAGATAAAGGAGAATTTTTTGTTTTCCCGTATTGTTGTTTCGCCAAAATGCCGTACTTTTGTGGTGATTTTCGAACAAGAAGATTGTTTCACAGTATAAAAAAAGCAGAAAAATGAAAAAGATTGCATTGATTTTCGCCGCTGTAGTGGCTGTTTCTTTCGCTTCCTGCTGCGGCAACAAGTGCGGCAAGGGCGAGTGTGCAGATTCCTGCCAGGTTGACAGCGCTTGCGCTGCTGCTTGTGCCTGCCCCGACAGCGCCGTTTGCGACAGCGCCTGCGCCGACAGCGCCGCTTGCGTTTGCCCCGCCGAGTAAATTCCGACTCTCACACAACAACAACCGAAGACCCGCCTCACCCGGCGGGTCTTTTTTTTGCGGAATGTACTCCGCGCCCGCAGATTCTGTCTGCAGACGCGAAGTACGTTTGTCTCAAAAGAAATTGAAGGAGAAGAGCGACTCTACTTCACAAGTTTTTTCTGACGGTTAACTATATAGATTTTGTTGGGATGCAACATAGGATTGGTTGCCGAGTCCAAATGCGTGACATCCGATGTGTTACCGTAATAGCGACCGAAAATGTCGTAAATCGGATACTGTATACCATCCTCGGGTACTGTACATCCGACTTTTACTGCTGTGGGAGACTCTCCGTCCGCCACTTCCCATAGATAGCTGCCGCCGCCACACACAACCGTGGCTTTTCCATCTCCGTACGTCACACTGATAACGCCGGCCGATTCCCCTGTCAACGGCTCTCCGCCCTCGGCCAAGTGTTTTGTTTTGTCACAAGGCACTACAATAGTGGCTGTGGCGCCGAAGGGAACGTCAAAACGGCACCGCAGTTTCTCTCCGTCACGATTCCACGAAGAACGCACCAGTCCGAACGTCGTCTCGGTGGCAACATCGCAGCTCTGCAAATCCTGCGGCACAAACGGAGCGATACGCAAAGTGCTGAATGCCATCCCGGTGTTCTGGATTCCGCCCAAGCGGGTGAAGAACCATTCCTCTATATGATCCATCATGCAGTGGTTCCTGGAGAAGGCACCCACATCCCAGTATTCGGGTGTTGTCGTGTAGCCCTCTCTTACCCAATAGCCATAGCTTGGACAGTCTGTCTGATTGGCCATTTGCCATACGATGTCGTCGTAGCCGTACCGGGCCAGACTCATGAATACGCACTTGAGTGCAATCTCGCCGGTCTTTATCTTATAACCGTCCTGGCGAACGCGGTCCGCCAACACGGCACACACCTTCTCCCCGTCGCCTTCCGGCACAAGTCCGTAGTATAGAGGCATCGCCTGCTCGCTCTGTCTGCCGCCTCCGCCGTTGATGCTGGTGTAAACGCCGGTGGCAGCGTCGTAGAATTTGTTGTTGAATGCCCGCCTGATATTCGCAGCCAGATCACTGTAGGCCGTCGCATCGGCATCATAACCCAGCTCTGCCGCCATCTCCGCCATGGATGCGGCCAGGTAGTAATAGGTTGTGGTTTCCGTAAATTCCGTCGGCACCATGGGCGACACCCCTGCGGTCTCCTGCCCCCAATCGGAAAGCACGCTGAAGGCGTTGTTGATCAGGTAGCCGGAAGTGTTTTCAGCATAGTGGGACATCAGGAGTTTCATTTGGGGATAATGCTTCTCCATCAGGCTCTTGTCGCCATAGTAGCGCCAGTTGCGATAAGGCACCAGGATGGCGGCACCGCCCCAGTTGGGGTCGTCGCCGTACACATTCATGTAGAAAGGAGCCACGGAAGGCACCCATCCGTCGGATTGCTGCGCATCGAAGCAGTCCATAACGACCTTCTTATAGAAGTTCTGCATGTTGAAGTTGGAGCTCAACGAGACGTACATTTCATTGGGCACATCGAGCCACCCGAGTTTCTCGCGGTGCGGACAGTCGGTGATGCTGTTGTAGAGTTGCGAGGCAATGGCGTCGCGGCAGATCACGTGTATGTCATTGACCAGGGCGTTGGAGGTCACGACCGTCCCTACATTCTCCATTGCGGAGCGTATGCGCATGGCGGTGAAGGCGGCTGCGTCGGGCTCTTCGTCCAGACCGATAATCTGCAGATAGCGGAAACCGTGATACATGAACTCCGGCCCCCATTCTTCGCCTGCTTCGTCACCGCGAAAGGTGTATTCCTCATAGGTGTCGGCAGGCCCCGTGTAGAAATTCTCCATATACACGCTGCCGTCGGGATTGAGACTTTCGCCGCACCGCAGACTGATTTTCTGTCCGGCCCTGCCCTTCAGGCGGAAACGGTATTGGCCCGCAAAGTTGCGTCCGAAATCCACCATACGCAACGTATAGCCTCCGCTGCTGACGGTCTTCACACTGACAGCCGGCCATTCCTCCACCACCCGCAGAGGTTCGTACATACGGCTGCGCAACACGCCGTGACCGCTCACTCCGCTGTGCGGACTTTGGAAATGGGGTGTCACGATGTGCACCGGCTCCCATTGCGAGAGGTCCGCATCCGCATCGCCGATGCCGGGAATCTGCAGTCGGGCGTCATAATCCTCACCGCCCCACCAGTTTGAGCCGAGCGTCGGCCCGCTCTTCCAACGCCAAGTCTCATCGGTGACGAGACGCTCTGTCGCGCCGTCAGTGTATTCAATGAGCAGTTCGGCAATGAGTGCCGGGGTGCCGTTGTTGGTCACTTCGCCCTTGGAGAAGCGTCCTGCGAGGTAATCGATATTGTATATTCCGCCCGCCACCTCGGCCAGAAGCGTGTTTTTGCCTTCCTTCAGAAGGTTTGTCACGTCGTAGGTGGAATAGAGTATCGTTTTTTCGTATTCACTCTCGCCCGGTTCCAGCACGGCATCCGTCACCCTTTGTCCGTTGAGTTTCATCGTCATCACGCCCAGCGCCGAGGCATAGATGCGGGCACGCTTCACTTTCCCGCTGACGCTGAAGTTCCTTGCCATAAGGGGAACACGTTTGCCCGCTGTGGGGATGATGGGAGCATCCTCGTTGATTACCCGGTATTTTTCGGCATAAGCCCCTGTATTCAACTTCGCGTCGACGGTGAACGATGCCGGGAAGTTAGCAGCCTTCGTAACGTCCCCCACAGCGTGATCGTTCTGGCGGGGATAGAGCACGATGCGATCCACGTCCTTTTCTTCTTTGAGATCCAACACCAATGTGACGGGCGTTGCAGGATTTTGTTGCGTCGTCCACCCGTTGCGGCCGGCATCCTTTATCTTTCCGTCGTTGACAAAACTCAGATCCCAGCCGTATTGAGGCAGGCTCCAGGTGTTGGATGCCGAAACGCCGGCGGAGAGCGCCACATTTTCCGTTCCCGCATACACTTCCACCTCATCCAGTTGCACGAAAGAATATCCGGCATCCGTGGATGCACGATGCCCCAATGCTGTCACATTCAGACGCAGGTAGCGGGCCCGCACCGGGGTTTCGAACTTTATCTCATACTTGCTGTACTTTTCTCCTTCGCCTTCACCAATCCATTTGGCTTTCCATTGGGAGGCATCCATAAAAGCTGTTTCGAATGCGGACGACGCCTCCGCCTCACCGTCAGTGGTCTGCACACGCAGCGTCCACGTGTATGCCGCATTTGCTGCGAGAGGGCTGCCTGAATAGGCTACGCTATACTGCTCCGCACCGGTCACGTTACCCGAATTCCACACCTCTGCACCCGACGCGTCGCGCACGATGATGTGATAAGAGGTCTGACGGCATCCTCGGGTGCCGCTTTCCAATTGCCAGCTGAAATGCGGTGTTGCAGTGTCCACGCCGAGAGGCGCACGCAGATTCTCCACCCTGAGTTCTTTCAGCGTGGCAGCGTTTCCTGCCACACATGCCATTGTCCAAAGGCACAAGGCCGCTAAATTCTTCTTCATGTTTTTCTTTTTTATGGATTAGTCTTGTCTGTGTTTATCCAAACGCAGTGCAAAAGTAGCAACCTGCCGCACAAGCGGAGAGATCAATAAGTTCAAACATGTACAAAATGAGTTCTTTTACGCTTTTTGCAGGATTTTTTCCACATAAACAGAACTTAAAATGAACATATTTTGTCTATATTTGCAGCATGAAACCCATGAAAAAGACATTTTTCACTGCTCTTTTGCTGCTTCTCGCCGCTCCCTTAAAAGGACAGAGCGTACAGGAAGTTTGGCAGCATATTGACGGTCTGCCCTGTGAAGAAGCCTCTGCCGTCCGTCAGGGAAGCGACGGATATATGTGGATAGGCACCCGCCTCGGGCTAATACGCTACGACGGCTATTCGGCCAAAATATACCGCAACAATGTGTCGCACCCCTACACGTTCAGTTCATGCGACATCAAATGTCTGGCCTTTGACAACGACTGCCTGTATGCCGGCTCGTTCTTCGGACTCAACGGCCTGGATTTGCGCACCCAACGGATCCGCATCGCACATTTCGGAGGCAGTGATTTCATTCAGTCGCTGCTCTGTGACAGCAGCGGGAGGCTTTGGGTCGGCACGAATGCGGGACTTTTTAAGAAAGACGGGAATAACCAATACATCCGCATTCCGGACATACCGTCCAAAGCCATCTCTCACCTGAGCGAAACACCGCAGGGGGATGTTGTGGTAGTGACGGGCAGCGACGGCATCTTCCACATTGACAAAAGAGGAGAATGCCTTGCTCTCGCCGGCACGGAAGCCATAAGCCCACGCGCAACCTACACCGACAACGGAGGCACACTTTGGATCGGCACCGATCGGAAGGGATTGTACAGCCTCACAGGCGAAACGCTGCGCCATCATGCCGGATTCGACTATTGCATCGTAAATGATATGCTGTATGACGAAGCCGGGCGTGAACTTATCCTCGCTACCGACGGGGGAATATATTCCAACGTCGAGACCGGCGTTTCGCTCAGAGGGGCCAATGTGCGGAGTCTCTGCATGGACCGCAACGGCAACGTTTGGGCGGCGACTGAGACACAGGGTGTCTACCGCAGACAGAACTACAGCACCTCGTTCCGGACCGAAAGGCCGGCTTTCCTGCGTCAAACCTGTCCCATTATGTCACAATTTGACGTCACAAATTTATCAGACAGCAGCATTTGGAACACCATTCCCCGCATCAATGCCCTGTATGATAACGGCACGGGGACCACGTATGTCGGCACAGCAGGCGACGGCTTCCACGAAATCTCCGGAGGAAGGGTTGTCAGGCACGTCACTCCCGGGAATTCCTCCTGGCTGCGGGTCGGCGACATCTACGCCTTTTGCACACTGGCCTCAGACAGCACCCTCATCGGCACATGGTATGGGCTCTATCTTTTGGAGAGAGGAGGCCGGGGACATTTTGTCGGACGCATCGGCAAAAGCGACATCTCCACCATGCACACGCTCTCCATCTACCGGCCCCGCGAAGGCCATCTGTGGCTGGGGCTCGTAGGCGGCATCGCCCATATCCGGGGAACACGGCTGTCCGATGCCCGAGTTACCTTGTACACACACATCAACAAAAAAGGCATTATCGACCCGGATGACGCGGGCGCCATCACCGACACGCACGACGAAACCGGAGATTATCAACTTGGAGGCATCTTCCGCATCGCAGAAGACAGGCACGGGCGAATCTGGGCTTGCACCAGCGAGCCGGGCCTTTTGCTTTATGATGCCGAGAAAGACGCGTTCCGCAACGTCAGCGGGCAACTGGGCATTCCCGGAGACAATGTGCACAGCATGGATATCGACCGGTACGGCAACTTTTGGATGACCACCAGCTATGGTATTCTGCAAATGTCGGCGGAAGCCGGCGGCCGGCCCGCGAAGATGCAACTTTACACCACCAGCGACGGCCTGCCCGCCAATTATTTCGGCAGCACGAAAAGCACGCTGCTCTCCGACGGGTCGGTCTGTTTTCTCAACCGCCAGCACCTCATTCGCGTCGTGCCTCAGAACAATTTCGGCATCTCCGGCAAACCCCAAGCCTATATCTCCGACATTATCGTCAATGGCGCCTCCGTGGACAACGACGACAAGGTCCTCGATGCAGCTCCGCCCTACACGCACCGCATTGTGTTGCCGTACGACCGGAACGATCTCACCATCCGCCTGTCATCGCTTCTTTTCGGACGCGAGTCGTCTTTGCGCTACAGTTATATGTTGGAAGATTACGACAAAGAATTCAGACAAACCGACATGGGTGACAACATCGCCCGATACAATCTCCTCTCACCCGGCCGCTACAGGTTCCTCTACCATCCCATTGAAGGCAATAACGCCGGTGACGCACACGAGCAGGTTTTGGAAATAGAGATTCTGCACCCCCTGTGGTGGAGGTGGTGGGCCCGACTGCTTTATGCAATCGCTTCCATTGCTGTCATTGCTGCGTTTACTCGCACTCTCAGGGACAGACAACGCAGGAAACTGCAGTTGGATATCCTCCGGATAGAAAAGAAAGAACAGGAATTCTTCTACAAACAACGTCTTTCCTTCTACACGAAAATCATTCATGAGTTCCTGACACCTCTCACTTTGATGAGCGACCTCTCTCACAGCCTGCACGAGAAGGTTCGCCCGTCTCTTCAAGCAACCCTTTTCATGCTGACGAGTCAGGTGGATCGTCTCAAGGATGCAGTGAGCAACGTTGCGGATACGAAGGAGGATGTCTCCTTCAGCGAAGCGCTCCAAAAGGCCAGGGATATGACTCAAGTGGACCGGGATTTTCTCAACCGGTGCACAGAATCGGTCAACCGTCACATTGCTGATACGGGTTACAACCACCATGTGATGATGAGCGAGGTGGGCGCCTCTCATGCCACCCTCTATCGCAAACTCAAAGCCTTGACCGGCATGGATGCCACATCGTTTATCCGGAGCATACGCATGCGCGCTGCCTGTCAGATTCTGAACAGCAATCCCAACATCCGCATCGGCGAACTGGCAGAACAAGTGGGGTATAACAATCCGCGATACTTCTCCACGTGCTTTAAAACCGAATTTGGCATGACTCCACGCGAATATCTGTCGCAAGACTCTATGTAACAACAACCAAAGACCCGCCTCAACGGCGGGTCTTTTTTTACTCCTTACGTATGCTCTGGGCGGTGACTAACTGAGGATGTACTTCTCGGCATTCAGGTGGAAGAGTTTCTCCTTTTCCTCTTCCGTCAGATCCAGCGTCTTCACAAACTTCATCATGTTGGACAGGCACTCGTAGGGATAGTCTGAAGCAAAGATGATGCTGTCGATGCCGAAGGCCTGCTTGGTGCACTCAAAGGTGATTTTGGACATGATGCCGCTGGTCGTCATCACCACATTCTTGTTCTTGAAGTAGTAGGCCACCGTGTGCTTCATCTTCACCTCTTCGTCCTTGATCCATGCAAAGCGGTTGTCCACTCTGTCGATGATGAACGGGAAGTATTCACCGCAATGGCCGAGAATCATTCTCAGCTTGGGGAACTTGTCGAAGGTGCCGTTCAAGATCAGGCGCAGCGACGTCTTCATGGCATCCAGTCCGAAACCGAGACCGGGCGAAGAATACACATAGCCCATCTCCTTCATATCCTTGTCATCGGAGGCCTGCGGATGAACGTAGACGGCGCACCCCAGCTCTTCGGCCTTGGCCAGCAGGGGCAGGTATTTCTCTTCATACAGGTGCTCGTGCATGTAGTTGGAATGCGTGTGCCAGTATTTGAATCCCAGCTCCTTGACGCAACGCTCCAGCTCTTTGATGGCTTCATCGACATAGGGTGTCGGCAGGACGGCAGCGCCAAAGAAGCGGCCGGGGAATTTCCTGATGAGCTCGGCAACGGCGTCGTTGGACTTTTTGGCGAAATAGACGCACTCCTTTTCGGGCAGTTCCTCCAACGCAGGCGAACTGGACATCACGGCGACGTCGATGCCGCAACGGTCCATCTCGGCCACGCGCTCCTCTCCGAAATTCATCAGCTCGTCAATGACGGGATAGGTGTTGGTCACGCCGTCGAAATGGGCGTAGATCTTGTCCCTCACTTCCAGCACCTTGGTGTCCGGATAATACCTCATGGCCTTGTCTCTCGTGGCGAGATAGTCCATCAACTCCGGCAGATAGTAATGAAATTCGCAATCAATGATTTTCATGTCGTGA
Organism: uncultured Prevotellaceae bacterium; assembly: GCA_900320435.1. GTDB lineage: Bacteria > Bacteroidota > Bacteroidia > Bacteroidales > Bacteroidaceae > Physcousia. The sequence goes on along the minus strand of ONSH01000041.1, from coordinate 283 downwards.
TACAGATTTATGGTTATAACTGACTGCAAGAATAGTTTTTTTTCTCTGAATAACGGCAACGTTTTGCAAAAATTCTTCGCTTTTTTTCAAAAAACCGGGAAAAGTCGGCCCCTCACTCGTGGTGGTAGGGCGTGGCACCTTGGGGAGTGGCAGGGATAAAGTTTATATGGCCGTCCCGGTCATAGCTCATCGGTTCGGCAATGACTGAGCGGCTGTAGCTGCCGCCGTCGGACAAGCCGCCGTTGTGTGAGAAGAAGAGCCACTGATCTTTGAAGCGGACAAC
>ONSH01000067.1 GCA_900320435.1 uncultured Prevotellaceae bacterium | reverse complement strand
CTGACTCACGGCATCGGCCAGAGATCCTGTGCCGGCAGCGTTCAGATTCGTCACGTGGACCACCTGGCCTCCACGACCTCCGGTGGCGTATGCGCCGTAGCCTTCCGCACCGGGAAATGCCAATTGCTGGGCTTGCAGTGTGAAGACACATACAGACATCCACAGAGAGAACAGTCGTTTTTTCATTGCAATATGTCTTTTGTTTTTGTTGTTTTGCTGCAAATTTACAATTAATTTTTTCAATATTCTATGTTTCATCGGAAAAAATACTAATTTTGCAATATAATTGCATTAAAGCTCTGACAAGCACTATGAAAGTACTCCTCATCAACGGCAGTCCGCACGAAAACGGCAACACATTCCTGGCACTCAGCGAAGTGGCCGACGCACTCAACAGGGAAGATATCCTCACCGACATCGTCTCCATCGGCAAACAACCCTCTCAGGGCTGCATAGCCTGCGGATGGTGCGGCCGCACGGGCCGGTGCACCTACAGCGACGAGTTGTACTTCCGTCTGTGGCGCAGCATCAAGGACGGCATCGACGGTCTGGTCATCGGCTCGCCGGTCTTCTACGGCGGACCCAACGGCGCCCTCTGTGCCCTGCTCGACCGCCTCTTCTACTCCATGCGCCACACACTGGCCTACAAGCCCGGAGCCAGCGTCGTCGTGTGTCGCCGCGAAGGCGCCTCGTCGGCCTTCGACCGTCTGAATAAATATTTCACGATGAACAATATGCCGCTGGTGCCCTCGCAAAACTGGAACACGGTGTACGGCAGTGCCGCCGGTCAGGCCGCTCTTGACGAAGAAGGCATGCAGACGATGCGCACTCTGGGGCAAAACATGGCCTGGATGCTGCGCCGCCTCAATGTGGAGCAGGAAGGGCACCCCAAACCCGAACGCCCCGTCTGGACCGATTTCATCCGATGAGCCCCCTTAGGAGGACGTCCGTAAAAAAACGAAAAGAAATCACTCAATAAAACAAATACGACATGTTTGAACACATTGCAGAATTTACAGCGTGGCCCATTCTCACAGGACTCTTCATCGGCTACATTGCCAACCGCATCATGAGCGGCGAAGGCAAGGGGTGTTGCATGAACATCATTGTGGGCATCGTGGGCAGCTATGCCGGCACCGCCATCAGCCATCTGCTCGACATCGAACTGATGGGAAAAGGCTATCTCACCAACTTCGTCTTCTGCGTCCTGGGCGCAGTGGTGGTGTTGTGGATTTGGAAGAAGGTTTTCGACTGAGCCGCGCCAAGATTTACATTCAGAGGCTTCTCAGACTGTCGTCAGACTGTTCTCAGAGGCTTTAAATTTGGTTTTTATCGCCGCGTTTCAGGGCGTTTGGGGCGAATTCGGGCCAATACTAAGTTAATCATAGATGCGGCAATGCATCTCATGGTCGTCCATGTAACAGGGATGCACCGGGCCGAATCCGTGACCGAACTCATACTCCGCACCCAAACGGATGGCGCGGTCGATAAACTCTTCTCCCTTCGCCACCGCATCGCCCAAAGTATAACGTTTCGCCACATAGGTGGCAATGGCCGAAGAGAAGCTGTCGCCCGTACCGTTGACATTGTTGGTCGGGATGCGCTCTTTACGGTAGCGCACCACCTCGTCGGTCTGTCTGTTGTAGAACAGGTCCACCAGCCCCTCGCCTTCCTCTATGCTCTTGATGATGACCGAACAACCGTATTCGCCCAAGGCCCTGACTTCCCGGTCGCCCAACTCGGAGGCGCCGAGCAGGACACGGGCTTCATGATGGTTGGGCGTGATAAGCGTGGCCTGCGGGAAAAGCAGATTCTTATAGGCCTCAATGTTGACATCCGGCACCAGTTTCACGCCTTTGGAATTGACAATCACCGGGTCGATAATCTTGGGGATGGCCGGATAGTCTCTGAGCTTGGCGGCCACACCTTCAATGATTTCCAACGACGGCAACACGCCGGTCTTAATGCATCCGGCACCGATATCGGAGAGGAAAGATTCCGTCTGGCTGACGACCAGATCGACGGGCAGCGGCGTGATGCTTTTGACGCAGGTGGTGTCTTCGTCCACAATGCCGGTGAGCGCACAGGCAGCATAACCGCCGCACGCCGTAATCGCCTTGATATCAGCCTGCATACCGGCGCTGCCTAAAGGTTCGCTTCCGGCAATCAGAAAAACTATATTGAGTTGCCGTTTCACTTCACACAAACCTTTGAGGCAAGACGCTTACATTTGTCGCGCAGGGCATCCTGAGAGGCGTCGAGCGTGTCCCAGCAAACAACGACACCCATGCGACGGCCCACGTGGGCTTCGGGTTTGCCGAAGATGCGCAGATAGGTGCGTTCGGCAGCGCACACGTCGTTCATGCCGCTGTAGTCGGGCGACTTGGTTTCCACGCCGGAGAGGATCACGGCAGAAACGCCCTGACGTTCCTGAGTAATCTCGGGAATGGGCAGACCGAGGACGGCGCGGCAGTGAAGCTCAAACTCGGAGAGGTTCTGCGTGCCGGCCAGCGTCACCATACCGGTGTCGTGAGGACGGGGGCTCAGCTCACTGAAGAGCACGCCCTGCTTCTCGCTGACGAAGAACTCCACGCCCCAGATGCCGGCGCCGGTCAGGGCGCGCGTCACCTTGTCGGCCATTTCCTGAGCGGCCTTCAGATGCTCGGGCTTCATGGCACGCGGTTGGAAGCTCTCGCGATAGTCGCCGCCCTTCTGCACGTGTCCGATGGGAGCGCAGAAGAGTGTCGGTCCGTTTTGCTGCGTCACGGTGAGCAGAGTGATTTCGTAGTCGAAAGGAATGAACTCCTCGACAATCACCTCCATGATGTCGCCGCGTGCTCCTGCACAGGCGGCGTCCCAGGCGGCTTTAAGCTCATCGACGCTGTCCACTTTGCTCTGGCCGTGACCCGACGATGACATGAGGGGCTTGATGATGCAGGGGAAACCGATGACATCGGCAGCAGCCTGCAGCTCCTCGAAGCTCTTGGCATAGCGGTAGCCGGCGGTCTTGAGCCCCAACTCTTTGGCTGCCAGTTCGCGGATGGATTTGCGGTTCATCGTGAAGTTGACGGCACGCGCCGAGGGCACCACCTGAATCCCCATCTTCTCGCAGTCGTAGAGGCGCTCCGTGCGGATGGCTTCCACCTCAGGGACGATGATGTCGGGCTTCACCTCTTCCACGGTGCGCATGAGGGCCTCGCCGTCCAACATGCTGAACACGCGACGCTCGTCGGCCACTTGCATGGCCGGAGCGTTGTCGTAGCGGTCGCAGGCCACCACATACTGGCCCTTGCGCTTACAAGCGATGACGAACTCCTTGCCTAATTCTCCGGAACCTAACAGCAGAATCTTTTTCATTGTTTATTTGATGTTTTTTTGATGATCTTGTCGTTTTCCTGCGCCTCAAAGAAGTGCACGTCTTTCAGGGCGTCGGGCATATATTGCTGCTCCACCCAATGACCGGGATAGTCGTGGGGATACTTGTAGCCTTTGGCATAGCCCAAATCCTTCATCGTGCGCGTCGGGGCGTTGCGCAGATGCAGCGGCACGGGCAAGTTGCCCGTCTCCTGCACTTTTGCGACAGCCTGGTTGATGCCCATATAGGCGGAATTGGATTTGGGCGATGTGGCCAAATACACCGTTGCTTCGGCCAGAGGGATGCGTCCTTCGGGCCAGCCAATCTTCTGACAGGCGTCGAAAGCGGCGTTGGCCAAGAGCAGTGCGTTGGGATTGGCCAGACCGATGTCTTCCGAAGCGGAGATGACCAGACGGCGGGCAATGAAGTTAGGGTCTTCCCCACCCTCTATCATGCGGGCCAGCCAGTAGAGCGCCGCGTCCGGATCGGAGCCACGAATGCTCTTGATGAAGGCGGAAATGATGTCATAGTGCATCTCCCCGTCCTTGTCAAAGGCCAGGGGATTTTGCTGCAGCAGTCCCGTAATGGCTTCGTCGGTGACTTTGAGACAGTCGCTGTTGTACACCAGGTCGAGGATGTTGAGCAGCTTGCGTGCATCGCCGCCGCTGAAGCGCAGCAGCGCTGCCGTCTCTTCTAACACTATGTTTTTCTCCTTGAGATAAACGTCCTCCTTCAAGCTGCGCTCGGCCAGCGACAGCAGATCGGCGTCGTCCAGCGGCTTCAACACGTAGAGCTGACAGCGCGAGAGCAGCGGCCGGATCACCTCAAAAGATGGATTCTCCGTCGTGGCGCCGATGAGCGTCACCACCCCCTGCTCCACAGCCCCCAGGAGCGAGTCCTGCTGCGACTTGGAGAAGCGGTGTATCTCGTCGATGAAGAGGATGGGCGTCTTCGTGTCGAAGAAGTTCTCGCCGCGGGCCTTCTCGATGACATCGCGCACGTCCTTCACGCCGGAAGTCACGGCCGAGAGCGTGTAGAAGGGCACGTCAAGCTGATGGGCGATCACCATTGCCAGCGTCGTTTTGCCCACGCCGGGAGGCCCCCAAAGGATGAAGGAAGAGATGCGTCCACTCTCTATCATGCGACGCAAGACGGCGCCTTCACCGACCAGATGCTTCTGTCCGATGTAGTCGTCGAGCGAACGGGGGCGCATTCTTTCTGCAAGCGGCTGCATAATCTGTGCGCAAAAGTACGAAATAATTCCGAAAAAAACAAATCACAGGTCGCGCTTTCACTTTTTTTTTGTACTTTTGCGGGCGAAAACAAAAGATTTATACTGAACAGAATATGGAGGACGCAAAAGAAAGTCTCAATTTCATAGAAAAAAGGATTAAAGAGGATTTGGCCAACGGTCGCAACGGCGGCAGACTGCAGACCCGTTTCCCGCCCGAGCCCAACGGCTACCTGCACATCGGCCACGCCAAAGCCATCGCCATGGACTTCGGCGCCGCCCGCAAGTTCGGCGGCACGTGCAACCTGCGCATGGACGATACCAATCCCCAGAAGGAGGACATGGAGTATGTTCGCGCCATCGAGAAGGACATCCAGTGGCTCGGTTTCAAGTGGGGCAAGGAGGTTTATGCTTCCGACTATTTCCAGGATCTTTGGGACTTTGCCGAATGGTGCATCCTGCAGGGCCGCGCCTATGTTGACGAGCAGACCTCCGAAGAGATTGCCGCCCAGAAAGGCACCCCGACGGAGCCCGGACAGAATTCGCCCTACCGCGACCGTCCTGCTGAGGAGAGCCTGCGCCTTTTCCGTGAGATGAACTCCGGCAATGTGGCTCCCGGCAAAATGATCCTGCGCGCCAAGATCGACATGGCTTCGCCCAACATGCACTTCCGCGACCCCATCATGTATCGCGTGCTTAACATGCCCCACTGGCGCACGGGCAGCAAGTGGAACGCCTATCCCATGTACGACTTCACCCACGGCCAGAGCGACTATCTCGAGGGTGTCACCCACTCCATCTGCACTTTGGAGTTTGTGCCCCACCACGAGCTCTACGACCTCTTCGTCACCTGGATCAAGGAGTGGCGCGGCGACGGGGGCGACATCGAGGACAACCGTCCCCGTCAGTTCGAGTTCAACAAACTGAACCTCAACTACACCCTCATGTCTAAGCGCAACCTTCTGATTCTCACCAACGAGGGCGTGGTCAACGGTTGGGATGACCCCCGCATGCCGACCATCTGCGGCATCCGCCGGCGCGGCTATTCGCCCGAGGGTGTGCTCAATTTCATCGACAAGATCGGCTACACCACTTACGACGCCCTCAACGACATCAAGCTCCTGGAGGCTGCCGTGCGCGAAGATCTCAACCTGAGGGCCACCCGCGTGAGCGCCGTCATCGACCCCGTCAAACTCGTCATCACCAACTACCCCGAAGGTCAGGTGGAAGAGCTCACGGCCGTCAACAATCCCGAGGATCCTGAGAGCGGCACCCACACGATCCGCTTCTCCCGCGAACTGTTCATCGAGCGCGAGGATTTCATGGAGGACGGCGGCAAGAAATTCCTCCGTCTGGGTCCCGGCAAGGAGGTGCGCCTCAAAAACGCATACATTATCAAGTGCGACGAGGATCCCGCCAAGTGCATTAAGAAGGACGCCGACGGCAACATTGTGGAGATCTACGCCGAATACGATCCCGAGTCGCGCAGCGGCATGCCCGGCGCCGACCGCAAGATCAAGGGCAAGACACTCCACTGGCTCTCCGCGCCCCACGCCGTTCCCTGCGAGGTGCGTGAATACGAGCGCCTCTGGCAGTGCGAGAATCCCCGCGATGCCATCAAGCAGTATGAGGACGAGCACGGCGTGCGCGGCATCGAGGCCATGCGCCCCTTCCTCAACCCCGATTCGCTGAAGATTAACAAGAACGCCTACGTGGAGGAATATGCCGCCACGTTGCCTGCACTCTCCTATCTGCAGTTCCAGCGCATCGGCTACTACAACGTCGATCCAGACTCTGCACCCGGCCGTCCGGTCTTCAACAAGACCGTAGGCCTCAGGGACAGCAAATAAACCCATCAACCGACTCTAAGAGACCCGGAACATTGAAACAGGACGATTACTTCGACTCACAGGATTTCCGCGAACTGCTCCAGCAATATGAGGCAGCACGCCGGGGCGGACGCCGCATCTACATGGACGGCGACGATTTGGCCGACATTGCCGAATACTACATCAACAACCGCCGCGACCGTGAGGCCGACACCGTGTTGGCTGAAGGTCTGCGCATGCATCCCGACAACCCCGAGCTGCTTTATCTGCGCACGGAGCAAATCTTCGACCGCGGCCACGCGGAGGAGGCCTGTCAGGAGGCGCGCCGCATCCTCATGATGCACCCCGACCACACGCCCACCAAGGAGCTCTATCTGGAGATTCTTCTGGATCTGCAATACTGCACCGAGGCCGTCCATGTGGCTGAAGAACTGCTCGACCGCGACGCCTACAACGCCGAGGTCTGGCACATGCTGGCCGATGCACAGACGGCGCTCTACCACTACGACGCCGCTCTCGAGAGCGTGGAGTACGGTCTCTCCGTGAATCCCGGCGACGACGACTTGCTTCATGCCAAGGGCGTGGCTCTCATTCAGCTGGAGCGCTACAAGGAGGCCGACGAGGTCCTGGCGGAATATCTCCGCCGTCATCCCGAGGACGACCACGCGCTCTACAATCGCTCCATCGCCCTCACCTGCCTCGAGCGTTACGAGGACGCCTCCGCCCTGCTCGACCACGCCACGATGGTCTCCAAGGGCCAGTCTTCGGAGCAGACGCAGATTTATCTCCAACAGGCCTACATCGAGGCCAAGATGGGTCATCGCAACGAGGCGCTTCTGGCCCTCGATCTGGCCAAGGAGACAAAACAACTGTGCCCCCCGTCAGACGGGAGGCACGGCAGTGTGATGGAGGACGCCGATTACGAAAACATCAAGGCGCAGATCCTCGAGCTCCTACATTAAACTTTCAAAAGCGAAATCTTTGGCTGTGCGGTAGCCCATGCCCGTCATGACGGCCAAGACTTCTCCGTTTTCGTTTTTCACTTTGATTTCCGAACACGGCAGCTTGTGGTGGTCCACCAGCTCAGTGCATTCGGCCGTGATGGTCTCGCCCAGTTTGGCACTCTTCAGGTAGGAGATGTTGTTGCTCACACCCACGGTCATGATGCCGCGTGAATTGCACACGGCGGCGAAAGCCAAATCGGCCAGCGTGAACATCACGCCACCCTGACACATGCCTGCGGCGTTGAGATGACGCTCCTCCACTTTAAGCTCTGCGCGGGCGTAACCCTCACGGATTTCCACCAGACGGCAGCCGATGTCCCAGGCGAAGCGGTCGTCGCGCGAAAGGCGCTCAAGCAAACTCATGAAGTCCTTTAGCCTTAATGATGGCATCCGTTTTCTCCGTATCCGAGGTGCGGAACACCAAAATGCCCTTGCCCGAAACGAGGAAGGAATACATGTAGGAGATGTTGATACCGGCCTCGGCGAAGATGGCCATCACACGGGCGGCTTCTCCGGGCTTGTCTTCCAACTCGATGGTGAACACGTCGGTGAGCGTCACGGTGATGCCCTGTTCCTTCAAGACGAGGCAAGCCTTTTCAGGTTGATCGCAGATGATGCGGTAGATGCCGAAGTCCTGTGTGTCGGCCACGGTGGAGGCAATAATCTGGATGTCTGCACTCTTCAGAGCATTGAGAATGTTGAGCAGCGTGCCGCTCTTGTTCTCGAGAAAGATGGATAACTGCTTCATGGCTTCTTTTTTTTTACTGATATACTTTACGTTTGTCAACCACACGGACAGCTTTGCCTTCGCTCACGGGCAGCGAACCCTTGGGCACCAGCTTCACGATGGGCGTGAGCAGGATTTCGTCCTTGAGGGCACGCGTCACCGACTTGGTGAGCTCCTGCAGACGCTTGTAGTCGTCGGTGAACATATCGGCAATCTCCACCTCCACCGTCATGTTGTCGTTGTCGTTGTCGGTGGTCAGGGTGATGAGATAGTTGCTGGCCAGCTCGGGGAACTGCATGAGGATCTTCTCGATCTGTATGGGGAAGATGTTCACGCCGCGCAGCACCATCATGTCGTCGCTGCGGCCCTTCATACGGTCCAGACGCACGTGGTTGCGGCCGCAAGGACAAGTACGCCCGAGTACGCGGGTGAGGTCGCGCGTGCGATACCTTAT
>ONSH01000140.1 GCA_900320435.1 uncultured Prevotellaceae bacterium | reverse complement strand
AGAGTGAGAAAATCCGGTCTGATAACGGAGTCGCGTAAGAACGTGCTCCTCATGCTCTGCATCTTTGTGCTGGCAGGAGCGTTTGCCTCTGTGGCCGGCATCATAGGCGGTGTGAAGGCCATGGTGGACATGACGCTGTGGCTCTTGCCCTCAAGTCTGATTCTGGTCGGCATCTTCATGGCCGCCTGTCTGGTGAGCCTCTCGGTAGGCACCAGCTGCGGCACCATCGCCGCCCTCACGCCCATCGCCGTGGGGATGGCCCCCGCGACGGGCTACTCCGTGCCGCTCTTGACGGGCGTCGTGGTGGGCGGAGCCTTCTTCGGCGACAACCTCTCCTTCATCTCCGACACCACCATAGCCGCCACGCGCACGCTGGGATGCCGCATGAAGGACAAATTCATGGCCAATCTGTGGATTGCGCTGCCGGCGGCGCTCATCTGTCTGGCGCTCTATGCCACGCTGCTGAGCAGGGCGGGCGGCGTAGGTGCCGACGTCGTGTTTCATACCCGGCGCTTCCTGCTGACGATGCCCTATCTCTTCATCCTCGCAGCCGCGCTCTGCGGCATGAACGTGCTGGTGTTGCTGGCATTGGCGCTGGCGCTCAGCTGCGCCATCGGTCTGAGCATCGGCTACGATGTCCCCTTCCTGGCCAAGAACGCCTGGCACGGTGTGCTCGGTATGGGGCAGCTCATTGTGGTGACCATTGTGGCCGCCGTCGTCATTGAAGTGGTGCGCCATCTGGGGTGGCTCCAGCGCGTGATGGACTTCGTGGGGCGGAAGGTGAAGAGTCCGCGTGCGGCGGAGCTGGCTATGGCGGCCCTCGTCAGCGTGGCCGACATCCTGACGGCCAACAACACCATCGCCATACTCTCCGTGGGCCCTCTGTGCAAGGAGCTGACGGAGCACTTCGGCATGTCGAAACTGCGTGCCGCCTCCATCCTCGACACCTTCTCATGCGTGGCGCAGGGCTTCCTGCCCTACGGCGCACAGCTGCTGATTGCCGCCGGACTGGCCCATATCTCGCCCTTTGACATCATCCCCAACCTCCACTATCCGATGGTGTTGGGTGTGGTGGCGCTGTGCTACATCCTCCTGAGAAAGAAGGTGTCCGTCAGCCGTTGACGGGCACAATCTTCGTTTTTCCCTTTTCGAGGTTGCGGCGGTCGGTCTCCGTCACCACACGGGCGGCCAGCTGCAGGAAGGCCTGGCCCGAAGGCGAGGCGGGGTCGAGCGCTGCGGGCGTGCCGCTGTCGCCGTTCTCGCAGATGCTCTGCACCACCGGGATCTGACCCAGGAGGGGCACCTGCATCTCTTCGGCCAACTGCTTCACGCCCTCGCGGCCGAAGAGGAAATACTTCTCGTCGGGATGCTCCGCCGGCGTGAACCACGCCATGTTCTCCACCAGGCCGAGGATGGGCACATCGACCTTGTCGTTGCGATACATGTTGATGCCCTTGCGCGCATCGGCCAAAGCGACCTGCTGCGGTGTGGAGACGATGACGGCACCTGTGATGGGCAGCGTCTGCACCAGCGTGAGATGTATGTCGGAGGTGCCGGGCGGCGTGTCGAGAATGAAGTAGTCGAGATCGCCCCAGGCGGCGTCGCCGATGAGCTGCTTGAGCGCATTGGAGGCCATGCCGCCGCGCCAGAGGGTGGGGGTGTCGGGGTCCACGAAGAAGCCGATGGAGAGCACCTTGATGCCGTATTGCTCAACGGGCACGATGAGGTCGCGGCCGCCGATGTTCTCGGAGTAGGGGCGCGCCTCCTCCATGCGGAACATCTTGGGCACGGAGGGGCCGAAGATGTCGCAGTCGAGCAGGCCGACGCGATGGCCCAGACGCGCCAGCGCCACAGCCAGGTTGGCCGCCACCGTGCTCTTGCCCACGCCGCCCTTGCCGCTGGAGACGGCGATGATGTTCTTCACCCCGGGCAGGAGGTCGGGCAGATCGGGGCGCGGCGCCTGCAGCGTCTTGGTGCGGATCTCCACCTCGACGTCCTTGGAGACGTAGGCGTGGATGGCGGCCTCGGCGGCTTTGACGAGGCTCTTGAGGAAGGGGTTGGTGGGTTTGTCGAAAATGAGGGAGAAGGAG
>ONSH01000040.1 GCA_900320435.1 uncultured Prevotellaceae bacterium | reverse complement strand
CTTCGAGCGCAGGAAGTGGGTGTTGGCAGCCGTCACGGTGGGCATTGTGGCGGTCTATATGTGCAGACTTTTGTATCTGCAGCTTATGAGCGAGGATTTTCGCGTCCAGGCCGACAGCAACGCTTTCTATCATCGGGTGCAATATCCTGCCCGTGGTGCCATACGCGACCGTAAGGGGCAGCTCTTGGTGTACAATCAGCCGGCTTATGACATCATGGTGGTGATGAGCGAGCAGATGGGAGTGGACACGTTGAGCATGTGTCGTGATCTGGGCATCAACAAGGAGTGGTATATCAAGCGTATGGAGGAAATCAAAGACCCCAGACGCAACCCCGGTTACAGTCGCTACACGCAGCAATTGTTCATGTCGCAGCTTTCGGTAGAGGAGTTTTCCGGATTCCGCGAAAAGCTGTTCCATTATCCGGGTTTTTATGTACAGAAGCGCACCATACGGCAATACGAGCGTCCCATCGGAGCCCATATTTTGGGTGATGTGGGGGAGGTTGGCCCCAAAGACATAGAGTCCGACGACTACTACAAGATGGGTGACTATATCGGCAAACTCGGCGTTGAGCGGCAGTATGAGAAGCAACTGCGCGGTGTTAAGGGTGAGGAAATCCTCCTGCGCGACGCCAGAGGGCGCATCAAGGGGCACTATCAGGGTGGCAAATATGACAAACAACCTGTGCCGGGCAAGAACCTCACATTGTCTATCGATGCTGATTTGCAGGCGCTCGGTGAGCGGCTGATGGAGGGCAAGAAGGGCGGCATTGTGGCCATAGAGCCTAAGACGGGAGAAATTCTTTGCATGGTGTCTTCGCCGACCTATGATCCAAGAATCATGGTGGGTCGCCAAAGGGGCAAAAACAACATGCGGCTCAGCTTGGATATGAACAAGCCCCTGCTCAACAGGGCCATCATGGGTACCTATCCACCTGGCAGTACGTTTAAGACGAGCCAGGCTCTGACCTTCCTTCAAGAAGGCATCATTTCTCCTTCTACCGCCTATCCCTGTTCAAGAGGCTTCCATTTCCGCGGTCTCACTGTGGGGTGCCATGCACACGGGTCTCCGCTGCCCCTGGAGCCGGCTATCGCGACTTCGTGTAACGCGTATTTCTGTTGGGGTCTCTTCAACATGTTCGGTAACCGCCGCAAGTATCCCACCGTGCAGGATGCCATGACGCGTTGGAAGGATTACATGGTATCCATGGGATTCGGATATGCCCTCGGTGTGGATCTTCCCGGCGAGAAACGTGGCATGATTCCCAATGCAGCGTTCTACGACAAAGCTTATCGCGGTTCGTGGAGCGGACTGACCATCATCAGCATTTCCATCGGACAGGGCGAGGTGACGCTGACGCCTTTGCAGATTGCCAACCTCGGCGCCACCATCGCCAACAGAGGATGGTTTATCACGCCGCATGTGGTGAAGCACATTCAGGACGAACCTTTGGATTCGCTTTATCGCACGCGGCGCTATACGATGGTGGACCGGATGTATTACGACTTTGTGGTGGAGGGCATGCGGCGCGCTGTGACCGGCGGCACCTGCCGTTCGGCCGAAACGCCGAACTATGAAGTCTGCGGCAAGACCGGTACGGCGCAGAATCCGCACGGACGCGACCACTCCGCCTTTATGGGATTTGCTCCGAAGGACGACCCGAAGATAGCCATCTGTGTGTATGTGGAAAACGGAGAGTGGGGCGCCACCTACGGCGTGCCCATCGGGGCGCTGATGATGGAGCAGTATATCAACGGGCATCTCTCCGCCGCCTCGGAAGAGCGGGCCCAATCGTTCCAGGAGCGTCATATCATAAAACAGTCGGAAGATGAGTAAGGAAAAGATTTCCATATGGCAATCGCTTGACTGGATCACAGTTCTTTTCTACGTGGCCCTGATGGCTCTAGGGTGGATCAGCGTTTGCGGCGCCAGCTATGATTTTGACGCCGGAGGCAGCATATTCGATTTTGCCAGCCGCAGCGGCAAGCAGTTGATATGGATTGCCACGGCGCTCATCCTGGCGGTGGTGGTGCTGAGCATCGATGAGCATATCGTCGAGTCGCTGTCCTACATTGCCTATCTAGGCATGATGGCGCTTTTATTGGTGACTCCGTTTCTGGCGCACGACACAAAAGGCAGTCTCTCCTGGATTGATGTGGGCGGCGGCCTGAAGCTGCAGCCGGCCGAATTCGCCAAGTTTGCCACCGCGCTCTGTGTGGCCAAGTTGATTGACGCCTACAAGATGAACCTCTCGAAGTGGCCCCAGTTATTAATGGCAGCATTGGTGTTTGTCATTCCGATGGGCCTGATTGTCATGCAGAAGGAGACGGGCAGTGCATTGGTTTATCTGGCATTTTTCCTGATGTGCTACCGTGAAGGCATGTCGGGTAGCGTGCTTTTTGCGGGTGTGGCGGCCGTTACATATTTTGTTGTGGGAGCTCGTTACGCGGAGGTGCCTTTTTGGGGCGTGATGCAAACGATGACCGGACAGTTCATGGTGCTCTCGCTTATCCATGTTTTCACCTCCCTCCTCTTATGGGTGTACGGAGAATACCGGAGCGATTCCTTCCGACTTTTTTTCAGCGGCCTTTTGGTGATTGTTTGTGCCATGCTCTTCAGCCGCTATGTGGTGCCTTTCAATGCCTCTTGGATAGTGCTCCTTGTCCTGGTGGCCGACATCGTTTATCTGATACTGCTGTCCTTCAAAGACCAGATATTGCGCTATTTCTACATTGCGCTTTTCACTTTGATCAGTACGGGTTTCTATTACAGTGTGGACTATGTGTTGAGCGATGTGCTGAGACCCCATCAACAGACGCGTGTCAAGGTGCTGCTCGGTCTGGAGGATGATCCGAGAGGGGCGGGGTACAATGTGATACAGGCACAGATTGCCATCGGCAGCGGCGGACTTCGCGGCAAGGGCTTCCTGCGCGGCACTCAGACCAAACTCAAGTACGTTCCAGAGCAGGACACGGACTTCATCTTCTGCACGGTGGGAGAGGAGGAGGGCTTCCTGGGATGTAGCGCAGTGCTGTTGCTGTTTTTGGCGCTGATATTACGGCTTATCGTTTTGGCGGAGCAACAATACTACACTTTCGGGCGCGTCTACGGCTACTGTGTATTGAGCATATTCCTTTTTCACCTATTTATAAATGTCGGTATGGTGCTTGGCCTGACTCCGGTCATCGGCATACCGCTGCCGTTCTTTAGTTACGGTGGCAGCAGCCTGTGGGGATTTACTCTTTTGCTGTTTATTTTTCTCAGGATGGACGCCGGGCGCCGGCGCTCGGAGCACAAGTGATTTTACGGTTGGGCCTGCCTGATTTCCAGCCCCAGGTCGCGGATGCCGATAAGTTTCACATAACCGGCGTTGTGCCAGATGCGCACCTCCTTTGTGCCGGGTAGCAAGTCGAAGGGGCCGTCACGGTATTGAAGCAGCCTCAGCCCCTTGCCGTTGAGTCGGCGGCCGTCGCTGCTGAGCGGGATGGACAGATGTTCCCTTTGTGAGCATTGCCCGCCGCGTTGCTCCACCGTGAGTGGCAGTGCGGCATAAGGGAAGTCGCAGTCAAGCCGCACTTCTATCCAAAACCGGTTGTCGCCACGAATGCTATCGCTGTCGGGCGCAAAGCAGAGCGTGTCGCGATGGCTCCACCCCTCTTGGGGCAGGTTGCAGAAACGGTGGTAGCGCAGGCCCTCGCGGCAACTACTGAGCGCCAGTGTCAGGGTGAGTATTAGCGTTGGTATTGTTCTGACCCGAGCCATGTTTTTTCTTCTTCTTTTTCTTACGCTTGCTCTTGAGCACGTCGTCGAAACGGTGCAGATCTTCCTGAGTAGCCAAATCTACGGGCTTGGGCGCAACACTCTTGCCGTCTTTCTCCAACGAACGGGGCTTTTCGCCCTTTTTGTTCATGTCAATGATTTCCCACGCCCTCTCTGCCGGAATGGTGGTCACGTTGGCGGCCAGACGCTTGTCACTCGAGTAGCTGACCTTTTCGGCAAGGATGTCCGCTTTGAACCAGTAGAAGTCACCGTCCTGAGTGCTGAGCACGGCATCTTTCGGAGGCAGCTTGCGGGAGGCTTCCATATACTGATCCACCTCATAATTCATGCAGCATTTGAGCTTGGCACATTGTCCGGCCAGCTTTTGTGAATTGAGGGTGAGGTCCTGGAAGCGCGCAGCTGCGGTGCCCACGCTTTGGAAGTTTTTCATCCAGGTGGCGCAGCATAATTCTCTGCCGCATGGGCCGAATCCGCCGATGCGGCCGGCTTCCTGGCGTGCGCCGATTTGTTTCATTTCGATGCGCACGCGGAAGGCTTCTGCCAGCACTTTGATGAGCTGGCGGAAATCCACGCGGCCTTCGGCAATATAATAGAAGATGGCCTTTCCGCCGTCGCCCTGATATTCCACGTCGCCGATCTTCATTTCCAATCCCAGGTCTTTGGCATATTGGCGGGACTCTATCATCGTTTTGTGTTCACGACTTTTTGCGGCCTCGTATTTTTCGAGGTCGGCTTCCGTGGCGATGCGGTAGAGGCGTTTGACCTCGTCTTCACTCTTCAGCCTAGCTTTGAGCATCTGCATCTGGGCCAGTCTGCCTGTCAGCGTGACGATGCCGATGTCGTGTCCGGGAGAGGCCTCCACGGCAACGCAGTCACCCTTTTTGATTTCCAGGTGATTGATGTTGTGGTAGTATCCCTTGCGGGTGTTCTTGAACTGGACTTCCACCAGATCCGTTACCTCCTGGTTGTCCGGCAGGTCGGCCAGGTAGTCAAAGACATTGTGCTGGCAATAATGCCCCACGTGCCAACCTTTTCCCGAGAGCCCCCGTCCGGCGCCGCTTTTATATGTCAGTTCTTCGCTCATGAGGTTTAATTGTTATTGTATTAGCAGAACGATGATGTGCAGGGCGTAGTCGAAGAACACCATTCTGGCATTCACGTTCTGGGTGATGTCCCGCTGTGCGCGGTCGGTTTCTTCCGCGATGGGGATGATATTGTTTTCGTTGATGAAACGCGCAAATTTTCCACTGAACTGATTCTCCTCTTCCGTGAGCGAAATCATCTCCGGCTGTTTCAGATTGTAGATGAAGTTGTCTCTGAGCAGATGCTGGAAATAGGAGAGCATTCGGCATTGCTTTTCCCTTCCCAGACGGGAGGCCGTTTCGCTCCATGCTCTCAGTTCGCGTATTTTTCGTCCGTAGGCCAAGCGCATCAGCTGTACGAACAGATCAAAAAAGAGGCGCTCTTCTTCGCTGCCGATGCGTTGCTCCCGATCAGGTACATCAATCCTTTGACAGCGGCTCTGAATGGTGCCGAGCACTTTTTCCGGCTCCTCCGTGACCAGGATGAAGTGTGTCTTTGCAGGAGGTTCTTCAATCAGTTTGAGCAACTTGTTGGCCGCTTGCTCCATCAGCCTTTCCGGGAGCCAGATGAGCACCACGCGCCTTCCGCCTCTTGAGGCGTGCAACTGCAGTTTCTGTTGCAGGAGGTCGCTTTCGTTGACGTAGATGGTAAGCTGTTGGTTCTCAGCTTTGATTTTGCCCATCCAGTCTTCCAACTTTGGGCAGCCGTTCTCTTTCAACAAGTCTCTCCAAAGCGGCAGCCACGGGTCGGTGGTAGGGTGGTCGCTGGTGTTTTTTTTGTAGACGGGCAATGTGAAATGCAGGTCGGGATGGGCCCATTCACGGCTCATGTGGCATTCGGGGCAGTCCTCGCAGATTTCCCCGTTCTGTTTCTCGCACAGGAGCGCACGGGCAAGCCTCAAACCCATGGCCAGGGCATCACTGTTGTTGCTGCCGGCCAAGAGGAGAGCTTGGGGCATGCGTTGCCCGCTCACGAGGCGCTTCAAACGGTCTTCTACTTGCATTTCGTGTGCAAAAATACAAAAAAAACGCTTATTTTCAAAAAAATCTTCTGAAGCGTTGGCGGCAACTCTCAACTTTTTTATATATTTGGGACGTTGTAGACACATAAACATTAAAATACATATCATGAAATTAAAGAAAATCCTTCTTTGTGCAGCCTTTTCTGCAGCGATGCCCCTTGCGGCACAGGACAATGTTGTGACTGTTGAGGCCGCCAAGCCCGGCAGTGTGATTCAGCCCACGATGTACGGTATCTTCTTTGAGGATATCAACTATGCCGCTGACGGCGGTCTTTACGGCGAGCTGCTGAAAAACCGTTCTTTTGAATTCTCTCCCGACCACCTCATGGGTTGGCAGGCTTTCGGTAAGGTAGAGGTGAAGAACGACGGCCCGTTCGACAAGAATCCTCATTACGTACGTCTCTCCTGCGCCGGCCACAACGATATGTGGACCGGTCTTCAGAACGAGGGCTTCTTCGGCATCGGTCTGAAGCGTGATGCTGAGTATCGTTTCAGTGTGTGGGCCCGTGTTCCCGAGGGCAAGGCTCAGACGCTGCGTGTTCAGCTGATTAACGAATACGGTCTGGAGGAGCACCAGGAGTTCGTGTCCAAGGACATCAAGGTGACCTCTTCCGACTGGAAGAAATATTCCGTTGTACTCAAGTCTCCCCGCACCATGCAGGATGCCAATCTGCGTCTCTTCCTCTGCTCGGAAAAAGGTCGCAACGGCGACGGTGTTATGGATGTGGAGCACATTTCTCTCTTCCCTGTAGACACCTGGATGGGCCACGAAAACGGCATGCGTAAGGACTTGGCTCAGGCGCTTTACGACATGCGTCCCGGTGTGTTCCGCTTCCCCGGCGGCTGCATTGTGGAAGGCGCCACGATGGACACCCGCTATCAGTGGAAGAACACTGTAGGCCCGGTGGAGAACCGTCCGCTCAACAAGAACCGTTGGGAGTCCACCTTCACCTATCGCTATTATCCTGACTATTTCCAGTCCTACGGTCTCGGATTCTATGAGTATTTCCTGCTTTCGGAGGAGATCGGCGCCGAGCCTCTTCCCGTGCTCAATGTCGGCATGGTGTGCCAATTCCAAAACGGAGATGATGCCCACGCCCCCGCTACGGAAGCCGGTTTGAAGCCCTTTATTGACGACTGCAATGACCTCATCGAGTTTGCCAACGGCGACGTCAACACCAAGTGGGGTAAGCTGCGTGCAGAGATGGGTCATCCCGCTCCCTTCAACCTCAAGTTCCTCGGCATCGGCAACGAGCAGTGGGCAGATCCCTATTTCAAGCGTGTGAAGATTGTCTCCGACGCCGTCCGCAAGGCTCATCCCGAGATTAAGATTATCGGCACTTCCGGCCCCGATTCTGAGGGTCACAACTTCGACATCGGTTGGGAGGCCATGAAGGAGCAAAAAGCCGACCTCGTAGACGAGCACTTCTACCGCAACATTGACTGGTTTAAGAATCAGATGAACCGCTACGATGAGTACGACCGCAAGGGTCCGAAGGTTTTTGCCGGTGAGTATGCCTGCCACGACAAGGGCAAGAAGTACAACCATGCCGGCGCTTCGATTTATGAAGCTGCCTTCATGCTGAATCTTGAGAAGAATGCCGACGTGGTGCACATGGCCACCTACGCTCCTCTCTTTGCTCACGTGAAGGGATGGCAGTGGCGTCCCGATGCCATCTGGTACGACAACCTGCGTTCGGCTCGCACTGCCTCTTACTGGGTGCAGGCCCTTTTCTCTCAGAACAAGGGCACCAACGTGCTTACAACGTCTCTTTCCAACCCCACGCCCAAGGGTGAAGACGGCGTCTTCGCTCAGGCTTGCCTCGACAGCAAAAAGGGTGAGTACATTGTGAAGGTGGTCAACACTCAGGAGAAGGCCGAGAGCGTACGCATTGACCTTAAGGGTGTCAAGAAGATTGGCGCCGTGAAGGCCATCACACTCGACCTCTCCGACTACGATTTGGAGAACACGGTGGACAACCCCAATGCCATCACGCCCCAGGAGAGCGCAATCAAGGCCGACGGCACGAGCATCAATCTCACTGTTCCTGCCAAGAATTTCATTGTAATCATTGCTAACAAGTAAATTATTCCAAACCCTTTTGCTTTATGACTTTAATTAAGTCTATTTCCGGCATCCGCGGCACCATTGGAGGTGCTGCGGGTGACACTTTGAATCCGCTCGATATAGTTAAATTCACCTCGGCTTATGCCACGCTCATACGTCGCACCCGTCCCAGCGGCTCCAACAAGATTGTGGTCGGTCGCGATGCCCGTATTTCCGGAGAAATGGTGAAGAATGTGGTGTGCGGCACTTTGATGGGCATGGGCTTTGATGTGGTCAATATCGGTTATGCTTCCACGCCCACTACAGAGGTGGCTGTCACGATGGAGGGTGCCGACGGCGGCATCATTCTCACAGCGTCTCACAATCCCCGCCAATGGAATGCCCTGAAGTTGCTCAACAACGAGGGTGAGTTCCTGAACAAGAAGGAAGGTGAGGAAGTGTTGCGCATTGCAGAGGCGGAAGACTTCACTTATGCCGATGTCGATCATTTGGGCCACTACCGCGAGGACAACAGTTACGACCAGAAGCATATTGACATGGTGCTCAATCTGGATCTGGTCGATGTGGAGGCCATCAAGAAAGCCGACTTTCATGTGGCTTTCGATGCCGTCAACTCAGTGGGCGGCATCATCCTGCCCAAGTTATTTGAGCAACTCGGTGTGCGCCATGTCACCGGCCTTTACACGGAGCCTACCGGCGATTTTCAGCACAATCCCGAGCCCTTGGAGAAAAACCTTGGCGACATCAAGGCTCTGATGCAAAAGGGCGGTCAGGATATCGGCTTCGTCGTGGATCCCGATGTGGACCGCCTGGCTTTGTTCTGCGAAGACGGCACCATGTACGGCGAGGAGTACACGCTGGTTACTGTCGCCGATTACATCCTGCAGCATACGCCCGGCAACACGGTGTCCAACCTTTCTTCTACACGCGCGTTGAGAGATGTCACGGAGCGTTTCCCTGGCTGTCGCTATACGGCTGCTGCCGTCGGCGAGGTCAACGTGGTGACGAAGATGAAGGAGACCCATGCCGTCATCGGCGGTGAGGGCAACGGCGGTGTTATTTATCCCGCCGCCCATAGCGGCCGCGACGCTCTTGTGGGCATTGCACTCATCCTGACATATTTGGCCAAGCGCGGCATGAAGACCAGCGAGTTGCGTGCCACGTATCCGCCCTATCAGATTGCCAAAAACCGCATAGACCTCACGCCCGACACGGATGTGGATGCTATTCTGCGTAAGGTGAAATCCATGTACGAGAGCGAACCCGGTGTCAGCGTCACCGACATCGACGGTGTGAAGATCGACTTCCCCGACCGTTGGGTGCATTTGCGCAAATCGAATACGGAGCCGATCGTCCGTGTCTATTCCGAGGCTTCCACAATGGAGGCAGCCGACGAGATAGGCAAGAAGATCATGGACGTCGTCTATTCCTTCCAGTAACGGGGAATGAGGTTGGTCGAGTACTTTAAGGCGGAAAACGAAGAGCACTTGAGGAGATTGAAGGCGCGCGTCTATCGCATCATCTTCTACAGTGACACTCCGGCTGGCAAGCTCTTCGACGTCTTGCTGTTGTGGGCCATCGTGCTTTCCATCCTTCTGGTGATTGTGGAGAGCATGCAGGGCCTGTCGCCTGTGCTCAAGACGGTGTTTGAGGTCCTGGAGTATGTCTTCACGTTCTTTTTCACCTTGGAGTACTTGTGCCGTGTTTGGTGTTCTCGGGAGCCGCGTCGCTACATCTTCTCTTTCTTCGGTATTGTGGACCTATTAGCCACATTGCCGCTCTACATCGGATGGTTCTTCGGTCCTGTGCGCTATCTGATGATTGTGCGTACGTTCCGTCTCATTCGCGTGTTCCGCGTCTTCAAGCTCTTCTCTTTCCTCGAGGAGGGTGATCGCCTGATGCGTTCGCTGATGTTGTCTTCGCGCAAGATTATGGTGTTTTTCCTCTTCGTTGTCATCATGGTGATTTCGCTCGGAACCCTGATGTTTATGATAGAGGGCAGCCAGCCGAACACTCAGTTCCACGACATTCCCTCCAGCATCTATTGGGCAGTGGTGACGATGACCACGGTGGGCTACGGTGATATTGCTCCCGTGACACATCTTGGGCGTATGCTCTCCATGTTGGTGATGCTTCTGGGCTATACCATTATGGCTGTCCCGACGGGTATTGTTTCCGCCCAGTTCGTTCATGATCGTCATATCTTTGATGCCATCGGTCCGAAATGTCCGGAGTGCGGCTCGCCGATTACCGATGACATGAACTATTGCCCTCATTGCGGACTGCCGCTCCAACCTCATAATACCGCAGTGTCGTGATTCATCATCCGCTTATATGGCTTCGGCGTTTTCGCCATCGCAAGGGCTACGGCGTGCATTCCCCATATGCCTACAACTTTCTGCGCGATGTCATCTATGAGAGCAACCACTATTATGCCTATGATGAGATTGAGAAGAAAGTCAAAGGCAATTGCTGGCAGCGTATGGTGATGCGCAAGCGCGAGCGTTTGCTCTTTCGCCTCAAAAATTGGTGCGGAGAGCGTCCTTTCATTCATGCGATGTCGTGGAGCAGTGAAGTGGCTCTGCAGCTTACGCCGGATGCCATGCTGGTGTTGGACCATCTGCAGGACAACTTGGTGGCCTGGCAGCGTATTAAGAAGGATGCACGCACGCGGGTCACTTTCGACCTCTATGATTTGGGCATCGCCCTGTTCAATCCGGAACTGACCAAACAAAACTATATTGTCAATTGGTAGACATTTCTTATCGGTATATAATTAACATAAATTATTCATAGAAAAGCACAAACATTATGTATTGGACATTGGAATTGGCCTCTAAGCTTGAGGATGCTCCTTGGCCTGCAACCCGTGAAGAGCTTATCGACTACGCCGTACGTAGCGGAGCCCCCCTTGAGGTGATTGAGAATCTCGAGGAGATGGAGGATGAGGGTGAAATCTACGAAAACATCGAAGATCTCTGGCCGGATTACCCCACGAAGGAGGACTTCCTCTTCAACGAGGATGAGTATTAACATCTGAGCATACTTTGTTATGACACAGATTTATGATTTCAAGGCCCTGACGAGTAAGGGCAAAGAGTTGGATTTCGCGCAATTCCGCGGCAAGGTGTTGCTCATTGTCAACACGGCCAGCAAGTGTGGCTTCACACCGCAGTTTGCAGGATTGGAGGAGCTCAACAAAAAGTATAAGGACCGCGGCCTGGTAGTCATCGGTTTCCCATGCAACCAGTTCAAGGAGCAGGATCCCGGCTCCGATGGTCAGATTGAGGAGTTTTGTCAGCTGAACTACGGTGTGTCGTTTCAGATTATGAAGAAAACAGATGTCAACGGAGCCGACGCCGAACCCATTTTCGAGTATTTGAAGTCTCAGGCTCCCACGGAGGAGTACTCCGGCCTGAAGGCCAAGGCAGCCAAGGCGCTCTTCAAGACCCTCAGCAAGAGTGTGGAGAAGGATAGCGACATCAAATGGAACTTCACGAAATTCCTCGTTTCGCGCGACGGCGAGACCGTCAAGCGCTATGCTCCCACTACGACGCCAGCCAAGATGGAGCAGGACATCGAAAAGATGCTGGGCTGATTCTCAGGTTTCTTTTTGCAAAGACAAATCGGGCATCTGCATTTATTGCGAGTGCCCGAAATAGTATTGGCCGCGTCGCCGGGTGATGCTGCCGTAGTTGATGGCGTGGCGCGGACAGTGGTGGTAGCAGGAGAGGCAACAGGTGCAGCGTCCGTTGTGCTGCCATTCCGGCGTAGATGCGCCGTCACCGTTGTCTGTCATCCGGATATCTCCTGTCGGACACACTTTAGCGCACAGACCGCAGTGGATGCAGTCCGCCGCGTCCACGGTGAATTTGCGGTCGGAGATCATACGGCTGTTGAAGTAGGCGCCAATGACGTGTGAGAGAACCCAGGGCATGAAGCCGCGCTTGGTGTGGTGCTCGTTTTTCCGGCGTTCTGTGATGAGGCGTGTGTATGCGTTCAAATCCCGGGTCGCCTGTTCGATTTTTTCTTTTTCCCGCTGCGGCGTGTCGGTGTACATGAAAGGCAGGCAGACGTAGCTTTCCGGCATCACCAGCGAGAAGCTGCTGTGAGCACGCAACCCTTTTTTTGCCAGTTCTCCGTCGAGCATCTCCATGGTCAGCCCGATGCTGTCGCCACAGGTGACGAGGGCGTAGCAGTAGTGCGAGGCGAGCGGCTGTTCGGAAGAAAAGGTGAGGCGGCGAATGAAGTTTCTTACCAGGCGGGGCGGCTGCCATCCGTGCACGGGAAAGCAGAAGCCGATGCGCTCGCCCGGGGTGAGGGTGCAGTGTGTATTCTCGTCGGTCATCAAGGTCAGACGCTCGCCGGTGGCTTCGGCGAGACACTCCGCCGCCCAACGCGTGTTGCCGGTTCCTGAGAAACAGAAAATCATGGATAGCGCTTTATGACGCGGCCGTCACGGGAGACGAGGAATTTGGTGAAGTTCCACATGATGTCCGACGACTTGGCGTAGTCGGGGTTCTTCTCCCGGAGCACTTTGTCCAATAACTGCCCGATGCGGTCGGTGGGGTCGAAAGAGGGAAACGTCGCGGCCTTCGGCGTCTTTCACTTTGAAGTCGTAGACGGTTTGGGCCGACAACGACAGCAGAGAGGCTGCTGCGGCGAGACAAAGGAGAAATCTTTTCATTGTGTGATGTTTTTTGGCTAGCTTTCGTTGCAAAGGTAAGGATAAAAATGCAGACGTACAACGTTTTTTGGTGAAAGTTAGTGTAAAATGGCCGGAGATAGGACAAAATTGCTTATCTTTGCATTGTATTATCGGAGAATGGACACAAACGAGCATACTTCACTGTTGGAGGGACACGGTATCAAACCGACGGCCAATCGCCTCCTTATCGCGAAGGCTTTGGTTTCACAGCATCATCCGGTTTCTGTGAAGGATTTGGAGGACAGCCTTTTGACCTTGGACAAATCCAGCATATTCCGTGTGCTGACACTCTTCCGGGAGCATCATTTGGTGCACGCCATTGAGACCGGTGAGGGCATCGTGAAGTATGAGCTTTGCCAGAGTCACAACGAAGAGGAAGACGATGACGAGCACGTCCATTTTTATTGCGAGCGTTGTCATCGCACCATTTGCCTGCACGACATTCCCGTGCCGCAGATTGCTGTGCCGGAAGGCTACAGGGCAGAGGGCATCAATGTCCTGGTGAGGGGCATTTGCGAACGTTGCCTCAAGCTTTAAGGACGGCCTCGTAACCGAAGCTTTTTACTTGGCGGATGAGCGCATCGCTGTCGTGCGTGCCAATGACTTTGGCGGTGGCGGAAGCGAGGTCAACATTCACCTCTTCCACGCCTTCCACGCTTCTGATGGCGCGCTCCACATTGGCCTTGCAGTGATTGCAGCTCATGCCGCTCACGTTGTAGACGGCGACGGTAGCACAGCCCTCATCGTTCGCCTTGTTGCTGCAGCGTTCGTGGCTGTGATGAGCGGCGCTCCACCATTGGCGTACCAGTGCATTGAGGAGCAGTGCGGCCAACAGTCCCATCCAGAGCCAATCCATGAAAGAAAGCGAGTGGGCGTGGTTGTGACAGGCCCCCACAATGCGGCTTTGCACCTCAAACCACTCTTGCGGCAGCAAATAGTCGAGCCCCAAGCCGAAGACCACGGCCCCGATGACAATCGAGAGGATGTAGAGCCACAGTGTGCGGCGGCCGAATACTTTGCCGATAACGAGCATCGAGGCGGAGTTGACAGCCGGTCCGGCCATCAGCAACACCAGGGCGGCGCCCGGTGTCAGGCCTTTGGCCATCAGCGACACGGCGATGGGGATGGACCCGGTGGCGCAGACATACATGGGGATGGCTACTGCCAGTATCAAAAGCATGTTGAGCAATTTATATTCGTGCAGTGCGGCGAGCCATTCATTGGGCACGGTCACGGTGATGAGTGCGGCGATGAGCAGGCCTGTGACTAACCATTTGCCC
Organism: uncultured Prevotellaceae bacterium; assembly: GCA_900320435.1. GTDB lineage: Bacteria > Bacteroidota > Bacteroidia > Bacteroidales > Bacteroidaceae > Physcousia. The sequence continues at coordinate 4,626 of ONSH01000040.1, read as the reverse complement.
ACGTCCTGCATCATGTCAACAAAGGCATAATTCAAGGCTTCCCGTAGTTTCTCGCTGAAAGAACCGGGGACTTCCTGCGGGTAAGCGCATGCGCATTCGTGCTCGTGCCGATGGTCTTCGTGGGCGAAGGTATTGGTCAGCCATCCTCCGAATATGGCGGTGAGAAACGCTGCCAGCGGACGCACGATGGCAAAGGGCAGGCCCATCAGCGAGTAGGTGGCGATGATGCTGTCCACGCCCGTCTGCGGTGTGGCAATGAGGAAGCTGGTGCAGGCGCCGTGGCTGGCACCTTCTTTACGCAGCCCTACAGCTGTAGGTATCACGCCGCAGGAGCACAGGGGCAGGGGCACGCCCAACGCCGCAGCCTTCACCACGCTCTTCATGTTGCGGGGAGCGAGGTGTTTGGAGTATAGGGTCTTGGGCATAAAGACGCGGAGCAGTCCGGCGATGAAGAATCCCAGCAGCAGATACGGCGCCATTTCCGCGCTCATTGTGAGCAGCGCGTTCCAATAGTTTCCCATCCAATTCAGTGTTGTTTACATCTTGGCCATGGCCTGCTCCAGGTCGGCGATGATGTCCTCCACGTTTTCGATGCCTACGGAGAGGCGCACCAAGTCGGGAGCAACACCGGCTTCGCGCAGCTGCTCGTCAGAGAGCTGGCGATGGGTGTGTGAGGCCGGGTGAAGCACGCAGGTGCGGGCGTCGGCCACGTGGGTCACAATGCTGATGAAGTCCAGGTTGTCCATGAAGCGGATAGCTTCGTCGCGGCTGCCTTTCAGGCCGAAGGCGATGACGCCGCACGAGCCGTTCGGCATGTACTTCTGGGCTAGGGCATGGTATTTGTTGGAGGGCAGACCGCAGTAGTTCACCCATCCTACCTTGGGGTTCTTCTCCAGCCATTCGGCCACGCGCTGGGCGTTGGCGCAGTGCTGCTTCATGCGCAGAGCCAGAGTTTCCAGCCCGAGGTTGAGCAGGAAGGAGTTTTGTGGAGAGGGGATGCTACCGAGGTCGCGCATGAGCTGTGCCACGAGCTTGGTGGTGTAGGCCATTTTACCGAAAGCCTTGGTATAGGTCAGGCCGTGATACGACTCATCCGGTGTGGTCAGCCCGGGGAATTTGTCGCTGTGGGCATCCCAGTCAAAGTTGCCGGAGTCCACGATGCAGCCGCCCACCTGTGTGGCGTGTCCGTCCATATATTTAGTGGTGGAGTGGGTCACGATGTCGCAGCCCCACTCGAAGGGGCGGCAGTTGATGGGGGTGGCGAAGGTGTTGTCCACAATCAGGGGCACGCCGTGACGGTGCGCCATCTTGGCGAAGCGCTCAATGTCGAACACATTGCCGCCGGGGTTGGAGATGGTCTCGCCGAAGAAGCATTTGGTGTTGGGGCGGAAGCAGGCTTCAATCTTCTCGTCGCTCCAGTCGGGGTCCACGAAGGTGCATTCGATGCCCAGCTTCTTCATGGTCACGCCGAAGAGGTTGTAGGTGCCGCCGTAGATGCAGTTGGAGGTGACGAAGTGATCACCGGCCTGGCAAATATTGAAGACGGCGTAGAAGTTGGCGGCCTGGCCGGAGGAGGTCAGCATGGCGCCCACACCGCCCTCCAGGGCTGCAATTTTTTTGGCTACGGCATCGTTGGTGGGATTGGCCAAGCGGGTGTAGAAATAGCCTTCGTCCTTCAAGTCAAACAGACGGGCCATTTGGTCGGATGTTTCGTAGCGGAAGGTGGTGGACTGGTAGATGGGCAGCTGTTGGGGCTCCCCCTTAGAAGGTTTCCATCCGCCGTGCACGCAGATGGTCTCGAGATTTTTTTTCATTGTATGTTTTTTATTGTATCTTGTTTCTTTTCGGTTGCCAGGCGCGCTCTTCTTTTCCGGCTTCCCTGTTGAGGGCGCGGGCCAGCACGAAGAAGTAGTCGCTCAGGCGGTTGAAATAGCAGAGCAGGGTGGAATCCACGTCTACACTTTCGTCCTTCAGACGCAGTACTTCGCGCTCCATTCTCCGACACACGGTGCGGCATACATGGGCTTCGGCGGCGGCTTTGCATCCGCCGGGCAGGATGAAACTTTTAAGCGGCGGCAGTGTGGCTTCAATGCGGTCAATCTCTTCCTCCAGAGCGCTCACGGCGTCGGCGCCGACACACTCGCAACGCCCGTCTTCCGAGGCCAGATAGGCTCCGCAGGTGAACAGATTGCTCTGCACCTCATGGATGAAATCGCCGGGCAGGCTCATGTCTTCGGCCTCAGCGGCCAACAGACCGATATGAGCGTTCAGTTCGTCCAGTGTGCCGTAACTCTCGAGGCGCTGACAGCATTTGCTTACGCGCTTGCCGCCCACGAGGGAGGTCTCGCCCCGGTCACCCGTTTTGGTGTAGATGTTCATTCCGTGCTATTGCTTTTCGTGCGCAAAGGTACGACTTTTTTTTGATAAACTACGCATTTCTCCGGAGATTCTCCACAAACTCGTCAATCTTGCGCAATTCCTCGGGTATGTCAATGTTTTGGGGGCAATGGGGTTTGCACTGTCCGCACCCGATGCAGTGGGCGGCTTGCCGCAGCCGTGGCACGCTGCGGTCCTGACCCACAAGGAATTCCCGGCGCAGTTTGGCGTATTCGCTGTCTTGAGCGTCTTCGGGCAGGCGGTCGTGGCTTTTCACCTTGTTGTAGTGGACGAAGAGGCTCGGGATGTCCACGCCGTAGGGGCAGGGCATACAGTATTTGCAGTCGTTGCAGGGGATGAGCTTCACGTTGACGATGTGGTAGGCGATGTCGTAAAGGAAGTTTTCCTCCTCCGGCGTGACGGGCTTCAAAGGGCAGTAGGTCAGGAGGTTATCCTTGAGGTGCTCCATGTACGTCATGCCGCTGAGCACGGTGAGCACCCCTTCCGGTGTGCCGGCATAGCGGAATGCCCACGAGGCGATGCTGGCGTCGGGGTCGCGCTGTTTCATGCGCTCCATGAGGTATTGGGGGATGTTGGCCAGACGTCCGCCCAGCAGGGGCTCCATGATGACGGCCGGGATGCCCCGCTTCTGCAGCTCGGCGTAGAGATAGCGCGCATCGGTGTTGCGGTCGTTGATTTCGTTGGCGTAATCCCAGTCGAGATAGTTCAGTTCGATCTGCACGAAGTCCCAGTGCACCTGGTCGTGGATGGAGAGCAGGTAGTCGAACACGGCCACGTCGCCGTGATACGAGAATCCGAGGTTGCGGATGCGCCCCTCGCGTCGCTGTCCGATGCAGTAGTGAAGCAGGCCGTTGTCCAGATAGCGTGCCTTGAGGTTCTCCATGCCGCCCATGCCGCATCCGTGCAGCAGGTAGTAGTCGATGTAGTCTGTCTGCAGTTCTTTGAGCGAATTCTCAAACATGTCGATGCTCTCCCTGCGGCCCCAAGTAGCTTCGTTGAAGTTGGAGAGCTTCGTGGCGATGTAGTAAGAATCTCTGGGGTGTCTGGCGAGGGCTATGCCGGTGGCTTTTTCGCTGTTGCCGCGACAGTAGGCAGGCGATGTGTCGAAATAGTTCACGCCGTGGGCCAGTGCGTAGTCCACCAGGCGGTTGACCGTCTCCTGATCAATCTCTCCATCCTCCTTGTTGGGCAGTCGCATCATGCCGTAGCCCAGGAGCGACACTTTGTCGCCTGTGGTGGGGTTCTTGCGGTAGGTCATCTGGTCTCCCCGGGCTTCCTGCAACTTGCTGTAGTCATCCTTGATGGGGCCTGTTTCGGCCTTGGGCTTGCACCCTGTGAGAGCGGCGGTCACGCCGGCGGCTCCTGCGCCGAAGAGTTTCAGGAAGTCGCGTCGTTCGATATGCTTGCTCATGATGTGTGTTCTTTATTGGTGGTTAGACATTAAATGACCCGGTGCATCTCATGACCCTCAACGTAGATGGCTGAGAGCGGACGTGCCGGACAGAGATTCTCGCAGGCGCCGCAGCCGATACATGTGGCCGTGTTGACCACCGGCACTTTCAGCGACCATTCGTCGTCGGGGTCGGAGGGCACCATCGTGATGGCGCCGGTGGGGCAGTGGCGGGCACAGTTGCCGCACTCCACACCGTCGGTCAGAGGCACGCAGTTCTGCTTCACCCACACGGCGTGACCTATTTGCAACGACGACTTCTCCTGCTTCGTTATGGGGCGTATGGCACCCGTGGGGCATACCGTCGAGCAGCGGACACACTCCGGACGGCAGTAGCCGTGCTCGTAGCTCATCGTGGGCTGCATGAAGTGGTCCAGCGATGTCGAAGGGCGCAACACATCGTTGGGGCATTCCGACACACAGAGCTGGCATGCGGTACACTTCTCGGCCATGTTGCGGGCCGTGAGGCTGCCCGGAGGCGTCAGCGGCGTCTGTCGCTTTGGAGCCACCTTGTCCTCTATTTCTGCCAGTCCGCCGTCCACCTTTTTCTCTTCCTGGGCCAGGGCGGTGCCGGCCAATAGGGCGGTGCCGATGAGGAACTGACGTTTGCTTTTGTCCACCGTCTCCTCTTTCTCCTCCTTCTTCCCGTTGCTTACGGCGAGCCCATAGTTCAGTGCGCCTTTCGGGCAGAGGTCGATGCAGTTGCCGCAGACGATGCAGCGCGAGGAGTCGATGTCGTAGGTCTTGAAGTCGATACAGGCGGCCTTGCAGTTGCGCGA
>ONSH01000047.1:925-13291 GCA_900320435.1 uncultured Prevotellaceae bacterium | reverse complement strand
TGCTTGCCGAGGAAGCTGCTGATGATGGCTGGAGGCGCCTCGTTGGCGCCGAGACGGTGGGCGTTGGTGGCCGACATGATGCTGGCCTTGAGCAGCCCGTTGTGGCGATAGACGCCCATCAGGGTTTCCACGATGAAGACGGCGAAACGGAGGTTCTGCTCAGCGGTTTTGCCGGGCGCATGAAGCAGCACGCCGGTGTCGGTGGACAGACTCCAGTTGTTGTGCTTGCCGCTGCCGTTGATGCCGGCGAAGGGCTTCTCGTGGAGCAGCACGCGGAAGCCGTGCTTGCGGGCTACGCGGCGCATCACCGACATAAGGAGCATGTTGTGGTCCACGGCCAGATTGGTTTCCTCGAAAATGGGTGCCAACTCAAACTGGTTGGGGGCCACCTCGTTGTGGCGTGTCTTCACGGGAATACCCAGCTCCAGAGCCTGAATTTCCAGTTCGCGCATGAAGGCGGCCACACGCTCGGGGATGGCGCCGAAATAGTGATCGTCCATCTGCTGGTTTTTGGCGGAGTCGTGGCCCATGAGGGTGCGACCGGTGAGCAGCAGGTCGGGGCGCACGGCATAGAGTCCTTCGTCCACGAGGAAATACTCCTGCTCCCAACCCAGGTTGCTGCACACCTTCTTCACGGCAGGGTCGAAGTAATGGCAAACTTCCGTAGCAGCCACGTTGACGGCATGAAGCGCACGCAACAGCGGAGCCTTGTAGTCCAGAGCCTCGCCGGAGTAGGAGATAAACACAGTGGGAATGATCAGCGTGTCGTCGATGATGAAGACGGGAGAGGTGGGGTCCCAGGCGGAGTAGCCGCGAGCCTCGAAGGTGGAGCGGATGCCGCCCGAGGGGAAGGAGGAGGCGTCGGGCTCCTGCTGCACAAGCAGTTTGCCGGAGAAGTCCTCGATCATGCCGCCTTTGCCGTCGTGCTCAATGAAAGAATCGTGTTTCTCGGCCGTGCCCTCGGTGAGGGGCTGGAACCAGTGGGTGTAGTGGGTAACACCGTTCTCGCGTGCCCACTGTATCATGCCGGCTGCCACACCGTCGGCCACGGCGCGGTCGAGACGGGCACCGTTGTCGATGACGTCCACCATCTTCTGGTAGATGTCCTTAGGCAGGTATTTATACATCTTTTCGCGGTTGAAGACCTTCTTGCCGAAATATTCGCAGGGTCGTTCGACCGGACTTTGCACTTCGAGGGGCTTTTTCTTGAATGCCTCTCCTACCACTTGAAATCTGAGTTCGTTAGCCATAATTGTGATGATTAAGGGTTGTGTGTGATTATTTTTTCAAAAATTCGTCCACCTTAGCAGCTGCTGCCTTGCCGCTGGCCATGGCGCGCACCACGAGTGAGGCGCCGTTTTGGGCATCGCCGCAGATGAAGACATTTTCGGGATATTGGGGATGCTCGGGCTTCAGGAATCCCATGGCCAGCAGACAAAGTTCGGCCTTGATGATTTCCGGTTTGCCCTTCTCGACCATGATGGGCCGACCGCCTTCAGGATTCGGTTTCCAGTCTATTTCCTGCACTTTCACGCCGGTCAGGCAGCCGTTTTCACCCAAGAACTCAAGGGTGTTGATGTTCCAACGTCGGGTGCATCCCTCCTCATGACTGGATGTGGTCTTGAGGGTGCGGGGCCAGTTTGGCCACGGGTTCTGCGGGTCTTCGGGGCCTTCAACGGGTCGGGGCATAATCTCTATCTGCGTGACGCTGCGACAGCCCTGACGGTGGGCCGTGCCGATGCAGTCGCTGCCCGTGTCGCCGCCGCCGATAACGAGCACGTCCTTGTCTTTGGCCGTGATGCGTTCGTCGGCAGAAAACTCCATGCCGGCGAGTACGCGGTTTTGTTGCGAGAGAAGTTCGAGAGCCAGATGCACGCCCCGAAGCTCGCGACCCGGAATGGTGAGATCGCGCGCCGTCGGCGTGCCGGTGGCGATAACGATAGCATCGAAATCGGAATATTCAGAATACTCAGAATACTCAGAATTATATCGGAATACAATGCCCTCCTGCTCCATGAGGCGCAGACGGCGGTCGATGACGGCCTTGTTGAGTTTGAAGTTGGGGATGCCGTAGCGCAGGAGTCCGCCGGCGTTTTCGTTTTTCTCAAACACGGTGACGCTGTAGCCCTTCATGTTGAGCGCGTCGGCGGCAGCCAGGCCGGCAGGTCCGGCGCCGATGACGGCCACGCGGCGTCCGTTGCGCTCGGGATGGCGCACGGTGATGTAGCCTTCGCGGAAGGCGGCCTCCATGATGGCGCACTCATCTTCCCGGTTTGTCGTCGGTTCGTGGTTGAAGCGGTTCAGCACACAGGCCTTCTCGCACAGGGCGGGGCAGATGCGACCGGTGAACTCCGGGAAGGGATTGGTGGCAGACAACAGCTTGTAGGCCAGTTCCCAGTCACCCTTATACAGGGCATCGTTCCACTCAGGGGCTTTGTTGCCCAACGGGCAGGCCCAATGGCAAAAGGGCACGCCGCAGTCCATGCAGCGCGAGGCCTGCAGCTTGCGGTCGCGGGCATTGAGTGTCTGCTCCACTTCGCCGAAGTCATGTATCCTATCGTGAATCGGACGATATCCCGCCTCTTGACGGTGTATTTCCAGAAAAGCTTTTGGGTTTCCCATGATTGCAATTGATAATTGATAATGGACAATTGATAATTAATAGTCGCGCTGGATATCGGCGATTTTCTCGTGAAGTCGCGCCATTTGCTCTTCGTGGAGCACGCGCTTGTATTCGATGGGCACCACCTGGATGAAGTCTTCAATATAGCGGTGCCAGTCGTCGAGCATGCGACCTGCCAAAGCGGATCCGGTGTGCAGATAATGCTGGCGAACCAGTTCGTGAAGTTCCTTGCGCGAGACGCTGTCTTCAACCAGCGAGAGCTCCACCATATCCATGTTGCAGAAGTAGTCGAAACTGTGGTCGGGGTCGTAGACGTAGGCGACACCGCCCGACATGCCGGCGGCGAAGTTTCTGCCGGTCTTGCCGAGCACGACAACGCGTCCGCCGGTCATATACTCGCAGCAGTGGTCGCCGGCGCCCTCGATGACGGCTATGGCGCCGGAATTGCGGACGCCGAAGCGTTCGCCCACCTTACCGTTGATATACAGTTCGCCGGAGGTGGCGCCATAGAGGCCGGTGTTGCCGGCGATGATATTGTCCTCTGCGCGGAATTGTTCGTCGCAGCGGGACGGCGGTAAGATGCTGATGCGTCCGCCGGAGAGTCCCTTGCCAAAGTAGTCGTTGCATTCGCCCTCAAGCCTGATGTTGAGACCTTTCACGGCAAAAGCGCCGAACGACTGGCCTGCCGAGCCCTTGAACTTGAGGTTGACGGTGTTTTCTGGCAAGCCTGCTTCGCCGTATCGCTTGGCGATGGCGCCGCTAAGCATCGTGGTGGCAGCGCGATCGGTATTTTTGATGGCGTATTCAAGCGTCACCTCTTCCTGCTTTTCTATGGCTTTTTGAGCCGCTTTGATGATATCTTCGTCTTTCACGCCCGTCACCTTCGTATAGGCGCCGCGATCCCAAAAGAGCGCTTTGTCTGTTGCGGGTTTGTGAAGCAGACGGTCAAAATCTATGGTGCTCCACTTTTCTGCTGCAGCGCCGTCGGGCATAGTCACTTCAATCATTTCCGTGTGGCCGATGATTTCTTTCAGGCTATGCACGCCAATCTCGCTGAGATACTCGCGTACCTGCTGAGCCAGGAAGGTGAAAAAGTTGACGACATATTCAGCCCTTCCTTCAAAGTGTTTGCGCAGCTCCGGGTTTTGTGTGGCGACGCCCATCGGACAGGTGTTGGTGTTGCATTTGCGCATCATCACGCAGCCCAGTACAATCAGAGGCAGCGTGCCGAACGAGAACTCGTCGGCGCCCAACATCGCCATGATAACCACGTCTTTGGCTGTCTTCAGTTGGCCGTCGGTCTGCAGGCGCACCTGATTGCGCAGGCCGTTCATCACCAGCGTCTGCTGCGTCTCGGCCAGTCCGATCTCGGGCGAGATGCCGGCAAAGCGCATCGAGCTGGCGGGGCTGGCGCCCGTACCGCCTTCGGCGCCGCTGACGACGATGAGGTCGGCCTTCGCTTTTGCCACACCGGCGGCGATGGTGCCCACACCGCTCTCGGCCACGAGTTTCACGCTAACGGCAGCCGTCGGGTTGATGTTCTTCAGGTCGAAGATGAGTTGGGCCAGATCTTCGATGGAGTAGATGTCGTGATGAGGCGGGGGCGAGATGAGCGAGATGCCGGGGATGGCGTTGCGTGTCTTGGCGATGATGTCGTTCACCTTGAAGCCGGGCAGTTGGCCGCCCTCGCCAGGCTTGGCGCCCTGGGCCACCTTGATTTGTATCTCTTCGGCGTTCACCAGATATTCTGCCGTCACACCGAAGCGGCCGCTGGCGATTTGCTTGGTCTTGCTCGAAAGACTGACGCCGTCCACTTCCGTGTGGTAGCGAGCATTGTCTTCGCCGCCCTCGCCCGTGTTGGAACGTGTGCCCAGTTTGTTCATGGCCAGCGCCAGCGCTTCGTGGGCCTCAATGCTGAGTGCGCCGAACGACATGGCGCCCGTCACAAAGTGCTTCACGATGGACTCCACAGGCTCCACCTCGTCGATGGGTGTCGGCTTCGCGGCCTTCTTCCAACCGAAGAAGTCGCGGATAAAGATGGGGGAGTCTTTCGTGTCCACCAAAGCGGCCCATTCCTTAAACTTCTTATAACTGCCCAGGCGGGTGGCCAGTTGCAGATTGGCAATGGTCTCCGGGTTCCAGGCATGTTTGATGCCGTCTTTGCGCCACGAGAACTGACCGTTGTTGGGCAGGATGGCGTTGTTGGTTTCGATGCCCTGCCGGTGCAGACGGATGGCATCCCGTGCAATCTCTTTCAGTCCGATGCCGCCGATGGTGCTCACTTCCGTGCCGAAGTAGCGGCGCAGAAGGTCCTCGCCGAGACCGATGCTCTCAAAGATTTTGGCGCCGCGATAGCTTCGGATGGTCGAGATACCCATTTTCGACATGATTTTTTTCAAGCCTTTATCCACAGCCTTGATGTAGTGCGCCTCAGCGGTGGCATAGTCTTCCTGAATCTTGCCGCGCTTGACGAGATCGTCGAGAATGGCGAAAGTCATATACGGGCACAGTGCGCTGGCTCCATAGCCCAAAAGCAAGGCGGCGTGCATGGTCTCGCGAATTTCTCCGCTCTCCACGATCAGCGCCGTCTGCACGCGTTTGCCTACGGAAATCAGGTAATGGTGCACGGCACTGACGGCCAGCAGCGAAGGAATGGCGGCATGTTGTCCGTCAATGTCGCGGTCGGAAAGGATGATGTAGTTGACACCTTCGTCCACGCTGCGCTCGGCCTCGTGACAGAGGCTGTCCAGCGCTTGTTGCAATCCTTCCGTCCCCCTTTCGATGTCGAAGAGCATGGGAAGCTTCTGCGTCTTGAATCCCTTATAGCGGATGTTGCAAAGAATGTCCAGTTGCGTGTTGGTCAGGACGGGTTGCGGCAGGCGCACCATCTTGCAGTTGGAGGCGTCGGGGGTCAGGATGTTGGTGCCTACAGCGCCGATGTATTCGGTGAGCGACATGACCAGCTCTTCGCGGATGGGGTCGATGGCAGGGTTTGTCACCTGAGCAAATTGCTGACGGAAATAGTTGAACAGGATCTGCGGCCGGTCGCTCACGACGGCCAGCGGCGTGTCGTTGCCCATGGCGGCGACAGGCTCCTGTCCCGTGGTGGCCATCGGCACAATCGTCTTGTCAATGTCTTCCTGGCCGTAGCCGAAGGTGACGAGTTTCTGCTCGGAGTTGTCGACCGAGTTCTCCACCTTCCGGCCGCTCTTCAGTTTCTCCAGCTGCACGCGGTTTTCGCTGAGCCATTCGCGATAGGGATGTGCTTTGGCCAGTTGTTCCTTGATTTCGCCGTCGTACCAAATCTTGCCTTCCTGTGTGTCGATGAGTAGTATCTTTCCCGGTTGCAGACGTCCTTTGGAGACGACGTCGCCCGGCTCAAAGTCCATGACGCCGACCTCCGAGGCTACGACCATGATGCCCTGTTTGGTGATGGTGTAGCGAGAGGGGCGCAAGCCGTTTCGGTCCAGCATGCCGCCGGCATATCTTCCGTCCGAAAAGAGCAGGGCGGCGGGACCGTCCCACGGTTCCATCAGTATCGAATGGTATTCATAGAATGCCTTCAAATCTTCCGAAATCGGGTTCTTGTCGTTGAAACTTTCGGGCACAAGTATGGCCATGGCCTGCGGCAGTGACAGGCCGCTCATGGTCAGAAACTCGAAGACGTTGTCGAGGCTGGCCGAGTCGCTCATGTTTTCCTGCACGATGGGCGAGATCTCTTTGATGTCGCCCAAAGCCTCGCTGCTGAGCACGCTCTCGCGGGCTTTCATCCATCCGCGGTTGCCGCGAATGGTGTTGATCTCGCCGTTGTGGGCCAACAGACGGAACGGTTGGGCCAAAGACCACGTGGGGAATGTGTTGGTCGAGAAGCGGGAGTGGACGAGCGCCAGTCCGCTAGTCAGATAGGGGCTGGAGAGATCGGGGAAATAACGGCGCAACTGTCCGCTGGTCAACATGCCTTTATAGATGAGATTCGTGTTGGACAGCGAACAGATATAAAAGTCGGGGTGCGTGATGCGTCGCTCAATCTTTTTCCTTATGGTGTAGAGTGTGCGGGGGAGTGCGTCGGCTTTTTCTGCGCTCACTTCCGTCACAAAGATTTGTTTGATGGCAGGCTCCACCTTTCGGGCGGCCTCTCCTAAAACTTCCGGGCAGGTGGGCACCGTGCGCAGATGCATCAGTTGCATGCCTTCGCGCTCGATTTCTTCAATCATGACCGACAGGATTTCCTGCTGCTCCTTTTCTTCTTTGGGCAGAAACACCAGGCCGGTGCCGTAAAGTCCTTTTTCGGGGACGGGAATGCCCTGCAACAGGATGAATTCATGGGGTATCTGCAGCATGATGCCAGCGCCGTCGCCAGTCTTGTCGCGTGTCTCGGCACCCCGGTGCTCCATGTTTTCCAGCACGCGCAAGGCCTGATCCACCAGTTCGTGACTTTTGCCGCCGTGTATGTTCACCACCATGCCCACGCCGCAGGCGTCATGCTCCATATCTGCTCTGTAGAGTCCTTTGTGTGTCATAGTTGTCTGTATGATAATGTCGTTTATTTGTTCGTTAACCATTCTTCCACCCGGTGCAGGGCCTTAACGGTGGCACTGCGTTCTCCGAATGCCGTCAGGCGCACGTAGCCCTCGCCGCAGTCGCCGAAACCGGCTCCGGGGGTGCATACCACATGAGCCTCCCGGAGCATTTCTTCGAAGAACGCCCACGAGGGCATCCTCTCCGGCGTCTCCACCCAGAGGTAAGGAGCGTCCGTTCCGCCGTAAACCCTCAGTCCCAGGCACTCCAATGTCACACGCATCAGGCGGGCGTTCTTCAAATAGTAGTCCACCGTCTCTTTGATTTGTTTATGGCCTTCTTCAGTGTAGATGGCCAATGCGGCGCATTGGCTGAGGTAGCTTGTGCCGTTGAATTTTGTCGACTGGCGGCGTTTCCACAGCGGATGAAGCGCCACGGAGTCTCCTGCCGCAGTCTTGGCAGTGACGTCCCGGGGCACCACCGTGTAGCCGCAACGCAGTCCGGTGAATCCGGCCGTTTTAGAGAAGCTGCGAAACTCCACGGCGACCTTCCGGGCTCCGTCGATTTCGTAGATGCTGCGGGGGATGTCGGGGTGTGTGATGAAGGCCTCGTAGGCAGCGTCGTAGAAGATGAGCGCTCCGTGTTCGTTGGCCCAGTCCACCCAACGCTTCAGGTCCTCCCGGCGAAGCACGGTGCCGGTGGGGTTATTGGGATAGCAGAGATAAACGACATCCACGGGCTCTTCCGGCAGATCGGGGACGAATTGGCGTTCTGCCAGACAGGGCAGTTTCACGATGCGGCGTCCGGCCATCATGTTGGCGTCTGCATAGACGGGATACACAGGATCCGTCACTGCCACCACGCTGTCGGCGCTCATCAGTTCCTGGAAGTTGCCGGTGTCGCTCTTGGCTCCATCGTTGACAAAAATCTCGTCCGCAGAGATGTCCGTCCCGCGATCCTTGTAGTCGTTCCGCGCGATGGCCTCGCGCAGGAAATCGTAGCCCTGCTCCGGACCGTAGCCGCGAAAGGTGGCCCCACCGGACATCTCATCGACGGCACGGTGGAGCGCTTCAATAACGGCGGGGCAGAGCGGTTGTGTCACATCACCGATGCCGAGCGAGATGACATCGGTTTGTGGATTCTGCTCCCGGAACGTTTTAACCTTTTTGGCAATCTCGGCAAACAGATAGTTGCCGGAGAGGTTTAGAAAATGTTCGTTTATCATTTTTTTGTGATGTCGTTATATTGTGATGTCGCCCTCAAAGACAAAGCTGGCCGGGCCGGTCATGCAGACATGGTTGTCGTCCTCCCGCCAGCGGATGTCCAATGCGCCTCCGTCCATGATGATGTGTGCGGAGCGTCCCGTCCGTCCCGTCTTGGCTGCTGCCACTGCGGTGGCACAGGCTCCGGTGCCGCAAGCCTGTGTGATGCCGCTGCCGCGTTCCCAGACGCGCACTCGAATGCCGTCAGGACGCATTTCGGCAAATTCGATGTTGCAGCGTCCGGGAAATGCGGGATGGCGTTCCAGCCGTGCTCCTTCACGGGCCACATCCACGGCGCTGACATCATCGCAGAAGATGACGTAGTGGGGATTGCCCATGGAGACAAAGGTGCCGGCCGGCAGTTCTTTTTCTTCGGGACGGAACTGTGTGTTGTCTTCAAAAGCCGGTTGCAGCATATCCACCGTCACCGTCTCCACGCAACCTGCGTCGTTGGGGTGCAGTTGCAGGAGTTTCACTCCGGAGAGCGTGTCCAGGCGGATGGATGTTCGGCTTGTGAGTCCTTTTTCGTAGAGGTATTTGCCGACACATCGGCTGGCGTTGCCGCACATCATGGCTTCGGAGCCGTCGGCGTTGAAGATGCGCATGCTGAAATCCGCCTCTTTGCCGTCAGAGCGTCCGATGAGCACCAGCCCGTCGCTGCCGATTCCTGTGTGGGGCGCACTCCACTTTTGGGCCAGGACTCCGGGCTCCTTAATATTATATAAGGTAGCGTCCACATAGATGTAGTCGTTGCCGGCTCCGTGCATTTTGGTGAAGTGTATTGCTTGTGACATAATGTAAGCAAAATGGCCTTAGAAATGACGTTTGTTTCGGTTTTCTGCGACAAAGGTATGACAATTTGCTCAAACAACCATGTTTTTGCTTACAAAAGTGTCGCAAAATCACGTTTTTGTTGACAAAAATCAATAAAACGAGCGAAAAAGCACACAAAAATCACGTAAAACGATGCAAAATCAACCAAAATGTTGTACTTTTGCAGCGAAAACATTGCAATGTGTTACTATAGGACGCTAACTAAAAACATGATTTAAGATGAAAAGAATTGAAGCTATCATCAGAAAGACCAAGTTCGAAGAGGTGAAGGAAGCCCTGCTCAGTTCGGACATCGACTGGTTTGAATACCACGATGTCCACGGCATCGGACAGAGCCGCCAGGAGCGTCTTTATCGCGGTGTGCAATACAGCACCGATGTGATTGAGCGTGTGGCACTGACCATCGTGTGCCGCGAGCAGTTTGTCGATCCCACGATTCAGGTCATCATCAACACGGCCCACACCGGTGAGGTGGGCGATGGCCGCATCTTCGTGAGTGAGATGATCGACACCTGGTCTATCCGTACCGGCGAGCACGGTGACACCGTGTTGAGAGACAAGAAATAATTGACAATTGATAATTGACAATTGACAGTTTAATTATTTAAGGTATTAAGATTATGAACGAAATAGCTCTTTCACTGGATACCGTATGGATGCTTTTGGCGGCCATGTTGGTTTTTTGGATGCAACCCGGTTTCGCTTTGTGTGAAGCAGGATTCACGCGCGGCAAGAACACCGTCAACATCCTTTTCAAGAATTTCGTGGACTTCATGTTCGGTTCACTCCTGTTCTGGTTTGTGGGTTTCGGCCTGATGTTCGGTGCCGACACGCTGGGTGGTTTCATCGGCATGCCCAACTGGGGCGACCTCTCCTTCTACTCGGGCGAACTGCCCGTCGAGGGTTTTCTGATTTTCGAGACCGTCTTCTGCGCCACCAGCGCCACGATTGTCAGCGGAGCCATGGCCGAGCGCACCAAGTTCTCCATGTATGTGATCTACAGCGCTATGATATCGCTGTTCATCTATCCCATCGAGGGTCATTGGACCTGGGGCGGCGGCTGGCTGTGCAACGACGCTGCCGACAGCTTCATGATGACCACCTTCGGCGATGTCTTCCACGACTTTGCCGGTTCGGCCATCGTCCACAGCGTGGGCGGCGTGCTGGCCATCATCGGTGCGCTAGCGCTCGGAGCCCGCAGGGGCAAGTATGGCAAGGACGGTAAGAGCCGCGCCATTCCCGGTCATTCTCTGACGCTGGCCGCTCTCGGCGTGTTCATCCTTTGGCTGGGTTGGTTCGGTTTCAACCCCGGTTCGCAGCTGGCTGCTTCCGGTGCCGTCAACCGCGTGGCCATCTCTCATGTCTTCCTGACCACCAACCTGGCTGCAGCAGCCGGCGGTGTGGCCACCATGTTCCTCACGTGGCTCAGATATAAGAAGCCCTCGTTCTCACTCACGCTCAACGGTGTGTTGGCCGGCCTGGTCGGCATCACTGCCGGTTGCGACCTGGTGTCTCCCCTGGGTGCCGTCGTCATCGGTCTCGTTTGCGGCACGGTGCTCGTATTTTCTATTGAGTTCATCGACCATCGCCTCCACATCGACGACCCCGTGGGCGCCAGCAGCGTGCATGGCGTGTGCGGCATTCTCGGCACCTTGATGACCGGCCTTCTGTCCGTTTCCAACGGTGCTTTCTACGGTCACGGCTGGGGCTTCTTCGGCGCCGAGGCATTCGGCATCCTCGTCATCGACCTTTGGGCTGCAGTCTGCGGCTTCGTCCTCTTCTTCGGCATTAAGAAACTGCACGGCCTGCGTGTGCCCGCCCGCATTGAGGATGAAGGTCTCGACGTCTATGAGCACGGAGAGTTGTGCTACAACTGATTCCCGTCTTTCACCTTTAACCTTTAACCATTTAACTTTAACTGTTACAAAAGCCGAGCCCATCTTCGGCATCACTTTGGTCAACCAATACATCTGGCGTGGTCTGGACATGGGCAATGTCTGCGTACAGCCCACGGCCGGCGTGAGCTACAAAGGTCTCAGCTTCTCCACTTGGGGCAGCGTGGGATTTCAGAGCGGCGACACCAAGGAGCTGGACTTCCTGCTCTCCTACACGACGCACGGATTCAACGTGGGCATCACCGACTACTGGTTCGGCCAGGGGCGTTATTTCCTCTACACCAACGATGAGACGACGCACGTCTTCGAGGCCAACGTGGGCTACGACTTCTTCGGCTATGTCTCCCTGCAGTGGTACACCAACTTTGCCGGTAACGATGGCAAGAACAACGGCGGCCACAGGGCTTACTCCAGCTATTTCGAGCTCTCTGCGCCGTTCAAGATGCTGACGCTCGACTGGAAGGCTGCCGTAGGCTTCGTGCCCTACGCCACCTCGTTCTACGAGACCGGCGGCTTCACCGTCACCAATGTGAGCCTGACGGCCACGAAGGACTTCCTCATCTGCAAGAAATACCATCTGCCGGTCTTCATTGGTCTCACGGCCAATCCTCATGCCGAGAAGATGTATATTCTCTGCGGCGCATCGTTCACTTTATAGTTCTATGGAAACAAAATTCATCTTCGTCACGGGCGGCGTGGTTTCCTCGCTGGGCAAAGGCATCATCTCCGCCAGCATCGGCAAGCTGCTGCAGGCGCGCGGCTACAAGGTCACCATTCAGAAGTTCGACCCCTACATCAACATCGATCCCGGCACGCTCAACCCCTATGAGCACGGCGAGTGTTACGTCACGGAAGATGGCATGGAGACCGATCTCGACCTGGGCCACTACGAGCGTTTCACGGGCATCCGCACCACGCGCCACAACTCCATCACGACGGGCCGCATCTACAAGACCGTCATCGACCGCGAGCGCCACGGTGACTATCTGGGGAAGACCATCCAGGTGGTGCCGCACATCACGGACGAGATCAAGCGCCGAATGTTGCGTGAGGACGAGCAGGGCGAAGACTTGGATTTTGTCATCACGGAGGTCGGAGGCACCATCGGCGACATTGAGAGCGCTCCCTTCATGGAGGCCATCCGTCAGCTGCGCTGGCAGTTGGGGCGCAACGCCGTCTGTGTGCATCTGACCTACGTGCCTTATCTCAAAGCCGCCGACGAGTTGAAGACGAA
>ONSH01000047.1:0-817 GCA_900320435.1 uncultured Prevotellaceae bacterium | reverse complement strand
GACGACGCGATGCGTCTGAAGGTGGCCTCCTTCTGCAACGTCGATCTGGAGTGTGTGGTGCAGAGCGAGGATGTGCCCAGCATCTACGAGGTGCCGGTGCGCATGCAGCGACAAGGCCTCGATGCGGCCATCCTGCGCAAGATCGGCATCCCCGTGGGTGAGACGCCCGCCATGCTGCCCTGGAACCGCTTCCTCGAGAAGCAGCGCCGGGCCACCCGTGAGGTGCACATCGCCCTGGTGGGCAAATACGATCTGCAGGATGCCTACAAGAGCATCCGCGAGAGTCTCAACCTGGCCGGCATCTACAACGACGTGAAGGCCCGGCTCCATTTCGTCAACAGCGAGCAGCTGACGGCGGACAACGTGGCCGGGCAGCTGAAGGACATGGCGGGCGTCGTCATCTGCCCGGGCTTCGGCCGCAGGGGCATCGAGGGCAAGATCGTCGCCGCCGAGTACACCCGCACCCGCGACATCCCGACCTTCGGCATCTGTCTGGGCATGCAGAACGGAGATGGGCGGCACGATGCGCCTGGGCGCCTACGAGTGCGAACTCGTGCCCGGCAGCAAAGCCGCCGCAGCCTATAATGCTCAATGTTCAACGGTCAATGGTCAATGTTCAACGGTCCGCGAGCGCCACCGCCACCGCTACGAGTTCAACAACCGTTATCTGGATGCCTTCGAGCACCACGGCATGATGTGTGCCGGATGTCATCCCGAAGCCCATCTGGTGGAGATTGTCGAGATTCCCGCGTTGAAATGGTATATCGGCACGCAGTTCCACCCCGAATACTCTTCCACCGTGCTGCATCCCCATCCG
>ONSH01000044.1 GCA_900320435.1 uncultured Prevotellaceae bacterium | reverse complement strand
TCCACCGTCGGTGTGGTGCGCAGCGTGAAGTCATACCAGGCCTTCTCACCGCCCGTCTTGATGAGGTCCTGAGCAAACACGCGTCCGTCTTTGGTGGAGCGCAGCCCCACACTGATGACGGCGTTGCCCGCAGCCTCCATCTTGCCGCGATAGACGGTCTCGGGACGCACGGCAATACCCCAGTATCCGGTGTTGGTCCATGTGGCTGTGGAGTCGTTCCATATCCAGTGCTTGGGCCTGTTGTCATCCTGCGGTCCTCTGCGGCGACGGCCGTCGAAGCGCGTCTCGCGCATCTGCGGATCGCGGATGAGCTGGCTGTAGAGACCGCCTTCGTAGCAGTAGTTGATTTCTTCGGTCATCAGACCGTAGAGCGTGGGGCTCACGGCGCACTGCACCTTGTCGGCATCTACGGTGAGCTGCACCTGTGCCGTCGCCGTCATCGCAGCGAGACACAGGAAGAGAGATAGCATGTGCTTCATAGCGTTTTTGTTGTGTGTTTAGGGTTATTTTTTGGTGTGTGTTATGATTTCCTGAAGATCATTTTCCAATGGGTCCCCCCGAAGATGAACATCTCGCCGTCGCGCTCGAAACCCAGCTCGGTGTAGAGGCTTTGGGCCTTCTTGTTTTTGGGATCCACGGCCAGCGTCACCTTGAGCCCCCGGCGCAAGCCTTCGGCGATGCCTCTTTCGAGCAGGGCGCGCCCCATCCCGATGCCGCGATGCTGAGGCCACACGGCCAACGAGTCGATATAGTATTCTCCGGCTGCGGTTTCGTCGTCCATACCGGGGAACTCGATGCCGAAGTGCTCCTTCACCAGCGCCATCGTACGCTCCTTCATGGCACGGTAGCCGCTGCCGTCGTAAGCGATCAGCATGCCGGCCGTCTCGCCATTGTATTCGCAAATGAGGGTGTTGCGGGCGCAGTAGAGCACGTCATCGCGCGAGCAAATTTTCTCGGCAAAGGCGGTGATTTCTTCCGCGCTGCGCTTGATGTGCAAGGCCATGTGGAAGCCCTCGGCAATGAAATAGGCATCGTTCGCCGTCGCCTCCCTGAACTGCATGCGCAGACGGGCCCGCTTCAGTTTCATGGCCCGGATGGTCTCCTCGTCGAGGATGTGGATGCGCCCCCTTTGGAGACACTCGTCCAGCTGCTCGGGGCCGAAGGCTTCTCCGGCGGTGCCGAAATCGCTGATGTTGAACTCGAACTTCGTGCGCAGCTCGTGGCGCACCATTTTCTGCTGAAAGCGCGTGCCGGCCATCTTGCGGGCCAGCATCTTGCGTATGGTGGCGATTTCGCGCTCCGAAAATTTATTTCTGCCCATTCTTCCGTTCTTTTTTCTGTGCTACAATGCGCTCCAAAGCCTCGGTGGTGAAGCCCCGATAGTCTTCGACGACGGCGTCGCAGAGCGGCGTGATCTGTTCCTTCGTGAGCCCCGTGGCCACACCGACGGTGAAGATGCCACTGCGCCTTCCGGCCTCCAGTCCGTTGGGGGCGTCCTCGAAAACGACACAGTGGTCCTTCTCCAGCGCAAAAGCCGCTGCCGCCCTCAGGTAGCAGTCGGGATCGGGCTTGCTGGCCTTGAAGTCTTCGGCAGTGAACACGCGGTCGAAGAGCCGGTCGAAGTCTCCAATCTGCCGCCTCAGCGTCTCCATCTTTTTGCGGTTGCTGCTGGTCACCACGGCGCATTTCACACCATGAGCCTTGAGGTTGCGCAGAAAGTCCAAAGCGCCGGGATAGAATTCAAACTTCATCTGCGCCTCGTGGGCGTAGAGCTCCGGCACCACCTCTCGCTGCACCTCTTCCTCGGGGAAGTATTTGGCGAGGATCTGATCCAGCGTGGTGCCTTTAATGCGATAGGCAAAGTCGGGCATCTCGGGGTGGTATTTGCGCCCGATGCGCCCCCATATTTCGGTGTATTGGCCCTCAGTATCAATCAGCGTGCCGTCCAGGTCGAACAACACGGCACGGACGCTCTTCCGAGGCCGCTTCTGCACCATCGTCAGTCCGGCGATGAGCACCACCATACCCGCTACCGCCATTGCGCTGACGGGCTCTCCCAGCACGAGGGCGCCCATCAGGGTGGTGATGAGGGGCTGCAGCATGATGTAGTAGGAGGCCTTAACGGTGCCCAGCCGCTTCATGATCACGTTCCACGAGACGTAGCACAGCGCCGAAGCCACCAGACCCAGGAAGAGCAGATTGCCCCACACCACAGGGCGGGCGAGCTGTTCCGGCGAGAGTCCCCTCGGCCCCAGCGCCAGCAGGGGCAGTGCGGTGACGAGACCCCAGAAGAACACCTTGCGCGTGATGAAGGTCACGCTGTAGCGCGTACTCATCATCCTGACCAAGAGCGAATACACCGCCCAGGTCAGCGCCGCCGTCAGCGCCAGAATGTCGCCCAAAGGATTGAGGTGGAGCACCAGCTGTCCGTTAAGCACCACCAGCGCCATACCCGTGAAGGCGATCAGTGAGCCTATGGTCTGCCTCAGATTGAGGCGCTCCTCCTTATAGCAGAGACCTACGAGCAGCGCCGTGAGCATCGGGGTGCTTGAGACCAGAATGTTCACATTGGCCGCCGTGTCATAGATGAGCGCCACGTTTTCGGCCAGAAAGTAGAGTGTGCCGCCCATGAGGCCCATCACACAGAAAATGCCTTCGTCCCGCCATGAGAGCGAGCGCCATTTGCGCCCTCTCGAGAGCAGGGGCAGGCAGAGATAGGCCAGGAGGAAGCGGCAGAAGAAGATCTCCAGCGGCTGCAAACCCTCCAGCAGCAGGATCTTGCTGCTGACGAAGGTGCTGGCCCATACGGCCATGACGAAGAGAGCCCAGAGATGCGTCACTTCCTTACATTGCTATAGTCCACACGATAGGAGAACGAGAGCCCGGGGCTCATCTCCGGATGCTTGTCCAGCTGCTTGTCCACGCGCTGCATGATTTTGCGTCCGCGGCGTTTGATTTTCTCGTCGCCGGCGAGCTCTTTGCGGATGAGCTTCTGCAGGCTGTCGGCCGGCAGTCCGGTGTAGTTGGGCTTCATCCTGTAGGAGGACGGCAGATAGATGTCGTGGCCCACGTTTTTGGCTTCCAGGATGCCCGTTCCCATCGGGTGGGTGTATTCCACGCGCTTAATGCCCCAAACGTCTTCCACTACGAACACGGTGACCTTCGTGCGTCCCTTCTTGCCCGTCAGCACGTCCACCACGTGACCGTCTTCCTCCAGCGCACCCACCACCTTGAATCCGAAGCCTTTAGCCTCCTTCGGATGCCAGCGCCGGTCGTCGCCGTAGAGCGCCGTGAAAGGGTTGAAGCTCGTCACCTTGAAGAGGGCATTGACCTGTTTCTCGTTCATGTCGGGCGAGGCGTCCATGATCTGCTGCCGCTCCACCGCCACTTTCTTGCCCGTGCCGTGCACATCGCACTCCACGGCCACCTTCACCTCGCGGTTGCCCGTGAAGTAGTCGATGAGCGACCACATGCCGGCCATCTTCATCGCGATTTTCATGAAGAAGCGCGTCGTGCCGGAGAGGGCGTTGAGCAGCAGCTTCATGTCTTTGCAGCCCATGCGACTGCTCACGGTGGCGTCGTATTCCAGGGTGCGTGCGTTCTCCTTGGCGCGCTTGGCCACAAGGCCCAGGATGTAGAGTGCGGGGTCTTCGCCGTTGGGCGTCACCACCACCGGCGCCATCGTCGTGACGAACATCGAGTCACCGAACTCCACCGTCTCCTGTGCCGCCGCCTTGGGGGCGGCGAGCAGCGTCACCAGCGTGAGTGCCGTCAGCAGACGCAGCGCATTATGCGTTCTTTGCTTTTTCATCTCGGGCAAAGTTACTCCTTTTTCACCGTTTCTCCCCTTTCCTCTGTGTTATTTCTTCTTAAAACCCATCACTTTGATGCCCAAGCGGCGTCGTTTCTGTTTTTTTTCTTATCTTTGTCCTCCGTAAACGTTAAAAACATCGCTACCATGAAGCATTTTCTTCTCTCTCTCCTGCTGCTCTGCACCGCTCTTGCTCCGGCGCAGGAGTTCTCCCAGTGGTTCGACGAGGCCACGCTGCGCCTCGACTACGTTTTAGGCGGCGATGCCCGCAAGACTGACATCTACCTCTCCGACATGCGCCGCCAGCCCTTCTGGGCGGGCCGCCGCAGCCGTCTCTCCGAGGTGTTCCTCAAAGGCTACGGCCAGCTCACCATGCGCGACGCCGAGAGCGGCACCGTCATCTATGTCACCAACTTCTCCACCCTCTACCACGAGTGGCTGCAGAGCCGCGAGGCCGAGCGTGTGCGCCGCGCCTTCGAAACGAGCTACAACGTGCCCTTCCCCAAGCGCCCCGTCGATGTCACGCTGACGCTCACCGACACCCGGGGCCGCGAGACGGCTTCGCTGACCCATCGCGTCGATCCCGCCGACATCCTCATCCGCACCGTCCCGCGTGCGCGCTATCCCTATCATTATATTTGGAAGGGCCATTGCCTCACGCCGATGGTGCCCACGCCCGAGCGCGACAAGGATAGCATCAGCGGCGGCACGGGCCGCGACTACACGCAGATTCCCTTCTCGCCGCTGGAGGGCGTGGACATCGTCCACAACGTCGATCTGGCCATTGTGGCCGACGGCTACACGGAGGCCGAGATGGGCAAGTTTTACACCGACTGCCGCCGCGCCGTCGAGGTGCTCTTCGCCCGCGAGCCGTTTCGTTCGCTGAAATCGCGCTTTAATGTCGTTGCCGTGGCGCCTCCCTGCCGCGACACCGGCGTCTCCGTGCCTCATCTCCACGACTGGCGCGAGACCACCAGCGGCATACGCTACGACATGTTCTACATCGACCGCTATTTCATCACTCAGGAGATGCACCGCGTCTACGACCTCTTGGACGGCGTGCCCTTCGAGCACATCATGGTGCTGGCCAACACGTCGACCTACGGTGGCGGAGGCATCTTCAACCAGGTGACCACCTCCAGCAGCAACCATCCCTCCTTCGCTCAGGTCTTCGTGCATGAGTTCGGACACAGCTACGGCGGCCTCGGCGACGAATACGCCTACGACGACATGCCCACGGTGTGGTATCCCAAGGGCACGGAACCCTGGGAGCCGAACCTCACCACACAGCACCGCTTCTCCGACAAATGGCAGGACCTTATCGAAGCCGGCGTGCCGGGTGTGGGCCTCTTCGAGGGTGCGGGCTACCAGTCGAAGGGCTGTTGGCGCCCCTGTGAGGACTGCCGCATGCGCACCAATGCCGCACCGGACTTCTGCCCCGTCTGCGATCGTGCCATCCGCCGCATCACGGATTTCTATACTGCAGAGTAACGCAAAATCCCACGCCTATTCCCCTATGAAATCATCATTGCCGGAGAACAAACTGGGACGTGCCTTCTGGTTATCCGGATCGCAAGGATCTGGGTCCAGATCCGATTCAGCCAGGAACGCGGTGCGATGCTCTAATAAGACCGTCGTCTGCTCGGGTTTGATATAGGCTTTCTTCATATCATTGTAAAGGTTAAAGACCTACCGAATCACTTTCTTGCCATTCTTGACGACAATGCCCTTGTAGCTGCCGTTCACCCTCTGTCCGCTGAGGTTGTAGAAGACGGGAGTGTCAGCAGCCTCCTGCGCGGCGCGAACGTCGGGAATGCCCGTGGGAAGATCTTCCGCGTCGGTGTAGAACAGGTCGGCGGGGAAATCGGTCTTCTCGGAGGATTCTTCGCCGTTCTCCGTCCGGACAAACTTCATCTTGAACGACGTGCCGATGGGCTCCAAAGCAGAGAAGTAGCCGAGGAAATGGGCGACATAGGGCCTGGAAGTGTATATCTTGTCGATGTGGCGGAAGGTGCCGTTGCGCTGCATGATGTAGGCATTCTCCTTCACCAAATCCTCGTTTTCCATTCTTACGAAATTACTACACCAGTAACCCAACTCCTGACCGCCGTCGGCATTGAAGACCTTCTCCGGCTCCCGAGGCACGGGCTGCACCAATACGTCGCGGGCGCTGAAAGTGACGGCCCCCTTGCCTATCACGAGGAGGTAAGGCACGCCGGCCCTCAGGAAGGGGAATTCGTTGGTGAAGATGAATTCTTTCTTCTCCAAATCTATCTCATGCAGCCTGTATACCTGCACATCCTCCTGCTGCTCCTCGGGAATGGCCATGTCGAACGGCAGGCTGAGGACGAAAGCCCGGCTGCTCCAGGTCTGGTCATCGTTTCTGATCGCCGTGAATTCACGGCCGTTGAGGGTGAGGTCGTAGCAGATGTCCTGCTCCGTCAGTCCGCTACGGCCTTCGGAGAGGAACCTGTCGCGGGCGTACAAGCGGTTGAGGAAGCCGGCGTTCTCGGCATTGATATGCGGAATCAGCACAGCGTTAGGGTCAGTGAACGCAGGATTGGTGAAGCAGCAATCCGTGACAGTGCCGCCCGAATAGACACCCACGACGCAAGACTTCGTGCCGCCGGAATGGGCTTCGACACGGCCGCCCAGATACATGCAGCCGGTCACACTGCCCGAAACGAGCATGCCGACAACACCGCCGGCATAGGACTGGCTGGCTGTGACGGAGGCATGACTGGTGCAGTTGGTGACGGAGGTATTGCCTGCTGTCATATAGGCTACTATTCCACCTGCTGCGTGATAGTTGGAAAGGACGCTGACATCCTTCAGGAGGTGGCAGTTGTCGATGGTTGCCGTCGCATCGGTTGTGTGGACAAGTGCTGCGGCACTACGTCCTGTGAAGGTACTGTTGGCAATGGTGATGTTCTTCAGAGTGCTGCCTTCGGCAAGGCGGATAAACATTGCCACATCGTCAGAAGATTCTGTGCCGGACTTGCTGACGTTCACTTCGCTGATGACATAACCATTACCGTCGTAGTGACCGTCGAAGAGTTTGACAGGTTTGAAGTAGTTCGGTATAAGCTTAGCATACAAAATGTTGGCTCCCTGCTTGAAGTACTTGCCCTTCATGCCCTCGTCACCGGCATTGAAGTACTTCGCCATGTTGTTTAGATGGCGGGCACTCTTGATGAGGTATGGTGACTCAGCCGT
This sequence comes from uncultured Prevotellaceae bacterium, assembly GCA_900320435.1. Classification (GTDB taxonomy): domain Bacteria; phylum Bacteroidota; class Bacteroidia; order Bacteroidales; family Bacteroidaceae; genus Physcousia. The sequence goes on along the minus strand of ONSH01000044.1, from coordinate 4,457 downwards.
ACCGTCGCCTTCAAATCCGTAGGTGATGAGTTTCTCCATGACGGTACCGTCCTCGAAACTGAGGCGCACGCTGCATACGGCATCGGTTCCGTCGCCGTCATTCTTATGTAGGATATAGAAGTAGCCTGCGAAAGCATCAATCTTTCTGTCAGGCAGATCTACCAGTTGTCCGTCGCTGTCGAGTGTGAGGTGAGCACCTAATTCCAAGGCATCATCATCGAAAGTCAGCATATCGAGTGAGCCGACAAGACTGTAATAATTTTCAGATATGGCTCCCGGCTCAGCTGTCTGGATGATGACATTGGTGAACTCAGGATTGACGATGTCGGTGCCGCTCTCCCACTTGACGAAGTAAGGTTCGCTGGCTTTGAGATTGTCGTCGGTGACTTTCTTGAAAATGAGCTCTAACTGACTGTCCGCCAGTTTTGCCTCCGACTTCTGATATAATGTGGCACCAGCCAACGGACTGGCATCCAGTTCTTCTTTTGTCAAAGAGAACGGCAGACAGAGCGGGTGCATTTTTCCATCCTTACGGAATGTGATGCCTTCGAGCTTGACCTTCTCAACCACAGCGTATCTGTTCTTGAGCAGTTTATCGAAATTATCTCCGTTGTTGGTGAGTTTGAGTTCGGTAAGACCGTAACGGTCTAACAGGTCGGAGAAGGTGTAGGTGACACCATCGGCACGCTCGTAGGACGTAGTTGCGATGAACCTGGTGTATGCCGGTGTGATGCCGTCAGTTCCGTAATAGTTACGATCTATGGTGGTTGTAAGTTCTCCTGTCTTCGTACCGTCAGGCCATTCCACCTCAACCGTAGCCGATACATCTGCTAATGCACCTTGGGCATTCCACGTCCACTTCTCCTTGGCATCGTAATGATAGCGGGCATAGAGATTGAGGTCGGAAGTAGGTACGAACTCATAACCACCGATATATTCAGGATTTGGGTCAAACTCCTTGTCCTTCATCTCAAAGCCTGTAGGAGGTATAGGGGGATTGACCATCCACTGGATGAAGAGGAGTCCGTCGGGGGTGTCGTAGGACGGAACGGTAAACTCCTCACCCTTGACCACTCTGAACTCGTATGGTTCGTTGTATTCATTGCTCGTGGCATCCTTGGCTGTATAGAACGCTATGGTCCACGTCTCAGGTTCTACATCCTCTACCTTTCCGCAAGGACATTTGCGGTCGGTATTATTATAGTTGTGAGGTTCCTGAACGACATAGCCGCAATAGTTACAGCGTGCCATGTGACTGACGTCGTCGATCAGGGTGTAGCTGAGAGCTCCCTCGTCATCATGGTTGCAGGGTTCGATCTTGGCATAGTTGCGCCAATGGCAGGCAGGTTCGCGCTCAGCTACCGTGAAGACGCGCTCGATATTGTCGGCTGAGTCGCCAGCCTTTACCTTAAGATTGACAGAACCCTTACCGATGGAGAATCCGCTGTCTTTGTCGGAGGTACCTAGTCCGGCTCCTATCGCACTACCCTTCTTGGAATCGCGACCAACGCATCCGGAACCAGCCGTGGCTTCGACCGTACCACCGTAGATGGTGACGGGTCCGCGATAATAGCTATAGGGAGCACCGCCTATACCTGCGGCTTCCTCACCGCCATAGGCTTTCACAGTACCGCCATAGATATCGACATCCAAAGTGTTCGATTCGTAGCTACAGCCTATGCCGGCTGCATTCTTGCCACCCCGGGCTGTTATATCGCCACCATATACATATAAGTGTGAGTCTGAGGTATTCGGATATTCTGTAGTAGAACCAAAAGTGAAATCCGATTCACCCTTACCTCCACCTATAGCTGTGCAGTTGTCGGGACCGGTAGCTGTGATGATGCCTCCATGTATGCCTAACGACCCCATGGGAAGTCGCAAAGCAGCACCGATGGCAGCTGTGTTGGAATAAGACTGAGTAACGGTAAGTCTTCCGCTGCCCCCCGACTGACAAAAGATTTGCAGGTGGGCACCTAACTCCAGTTTCAAACCGCCCCTCAGAAACGCATGGGTATTGTCTCGCAGTATCAGGTAGGCATCACTTTTCACCTCAAACGTCTTTCGATCCAACACCGGTTGGTCTATTAAATACCATTTGTTCTGGTCCAGCACAGACCATTTTTCGAAATCGGACGTTTTGAGATGTTCCACCTCGGGACAGATACACTCAAACCGTTCGAGGGTACCTGTAGCTGCATCCCATGTGTGGGTAATATAACGTATGGCTTCACCAGCATAAATATCGTCGTTAAGGGAGAAGAATATCTGTTCGTAGTTGCCCTTTTCCCAACCGAACTTACTGCTGCCCTTGCCCTTGAAGTTGCAGTAGAATGTGCCCAAGTGGTATCCCTCGTAAGCCGGTGTACCGAAACTCTTGGCATTAAACACAACCTGTGCACTATCCAGTTTGTGGTAGTCCACGTCGTCGTAAGCTCCGGAGAAAGTACCGTTAGGAAGTTGCACACTCTTTGGAGCAGAGGCATCGATGATGACATCATCAAAAATGATAGTCTCTATATCGAATTTGTCAGGGTTATAATCGTATCTGGACGGTTTGTCCCACTTCACTACGTAGGGTACTCCGGCATCAATCTTGTGTTCTGCCTCCTGCAATTCCAGTCTCAGTATCTTGTCTACTATCTTGGTGTTCTTGACGGTGTATATCCTGGCACCTTCAAGCGGTGTACCTGTCAAATCACTCTTGCTAAACGGCAGACAGAGTGTGGTATATTGTCCTCCGCACTGGAACTTGCGCCAGGTGAGCATGACACTCTTCTTCTGACCATTGAAGGCAGCGAGGTCGGATGTATGAGCACCGTATGGTGTGAGGGGTATGGTTTTATCACTTATATAGACGTTATACTGTGAGAGGGCCTTCTCCTTGCGGTCTGTGGTGCGATAGTTGGTATTTCTGTCTGTATCGCCTGTGAAGACCATGAGGTTGCCACCAATCGACAGATTGCCCCTTTCATCTCCCTTGCGACCTGCTCCTATGGCAGGGGCATCGGTATTTCCACCCATAGCATGAACCGTACCGCCAGTAACGGTCAGCGTGCCGCCCTTGCCTTTGTCGCCACCACCGATACCGGCACCATAGTAGGTACCGCTATTCGCAGTTCCCACGATTATCCAAGCCAGGAAGTCGTAAGCAAGATTGTATTTGGTGGCGTTGTTTTTCCACGACATAAATTCGGGGTTATGGTCTTTGAACCAGTCAATAGTTATGGCTCCACCTACGGCAGTCACATATCCACCAGTCACCGTCAACGTACCACCATTGCCCTTCCAGCCACCACCGATACCAGCACCATACTGGCTGGAATAGGATGTCACGGTACCGCCGGAGACGGTGACGTTGCCACCACTGCCCTTCCAGCCACCACCGATACCGGCACCTTCCTCTGATGTTGCTATTACGGTACCGCCAGAGATATTGATTTCACCTCCATTACCATCGGCACCGCCACCTATGCCGGCACCATCCATGGCCTTTGCCATAACTATGCCATCTGTGATATTGATTTTTCCCCAGTGCTGACTGCTTTTATATCCGGAACCGATGGCTGCACCTTGAGATTTATAATACTTGTCATCTAATTTTTCCTTCATGCATTCGGCTCTCACAAAACCGCCGGAGATGGTTATCTCATCGAAAGTATGCTTGCTACCACCACCGATAGCAGCACCTCCGTTGTTATAGGTTGATCTGGCAATCACCGTACCGCCATAAATCCTGATAGTGCCACCGGCACCACCTTCGCTGCGGCCTCCACCGCCACCGCCGATACCTGCTCCACCTTCTTCACCCCAACCTTTTCCTTCGGCTGTCACTTCACCTCCGTAGATGGTGATAGGACCACCCTGACCTCCGCACCAGCCTCCGCCGATGCCGGCACCACGCTGTTGAGTGACAGTACCCGCGGTAGCCTTCACGATGCCACCGTATATAGTGACCGAACCGCTTATGCCTCGGTTCTCGCCACCACCTATGGCTGCACCGTCAGTGCTACCCGAAGCCGCGATGTCGCCGCCGTGTATGACCAAAGTGCCCATGCCTATGATGTTGCCGTTGTCGTCTACGCAGTTCTTTGCGCATCCTATGCCCGCAGCACCGTCGTAGCTCTGACTCACTACCAATTTGCCCTGCAGTTTGCCTGTTGACTGCGAATAGATGGTCAGCTTACGGTTGCCCTCGAGTTTCACACCACCCGTACAGGTCAGCACGGCACCGTCACAAAGAACGAGGTTCACATCACTTCCCAATATGTTGACGGTTTGGCATGTTGTATTACCCGATACGTAATACCATCCGTTGCTCAGTCCTATCCAACCGTCGCCCGGAGCGGGCAATGCAAGCATATCCCTGGACTTTCGCGTCACATTCACCGTGTAAGAATCGCTGTTCCAGGAACATTCGTTATAGAATATGGTGGTAGCCACCACGGACGGATGCG
>ONSH01000038.1 GCA_900320435.1 uncultured Prevotellaceae bacterium | reverse complement strand
TATTGCGGCATCGACGGACTGCCGGGAAAGAACGGCGGCATCACGCTGGTCAACGACTCCGTGCTCGACGCCTCGTTCATCTATCCCACCAACGGCGACCTGCTGCTGCAACTGGCCGTGGACATCCTCGAGGGCAGGCCCTACAAGAAGGAGACACTCATGATGTCGGCCATCGTGACCCGCGCCAATGCCCGCGTGCTGCTGATGCAGACCGAGGAGACCATGAGACAAACGGAAAACCTGGGACGCCTGCACGAGATGGCCAACTCGTATCTCAAGGAGCTGGACACGCAGCGCATGATCACCTGGATGGCCTTCGGAGGTATCGTGCTGCTGATTGCCGTCTTGGTGCTGCTCTACCTTTACAATATAGGAAAGATGACGCTGCGCAGGGAGCGCATGGTGAACAGCCTGTGGGAGCTGAAAAAGGAGGAGCTCCCGGAGTTGCCTGCCGCGACAGCGAACGACGCCGGGGAAGAATCGCCTGACGACGAAGGAGGGGCGGCGGCATCGCTCTTCTTCGCACGCTTCAAGGATGTGGTGGAGGCCCGGCTGGAAGACAGCGAGCTGAGCGTGGAGGATCTGGCCTCGGCAATGAACCTGAGCCGCGTGCAGCTCTACAGGAGGGTGAAGGCCGTCACGGGAGCCTCGCCGGTGGAGCTGCTGCGAACGGCGCGATTAAAGCGGGGATATCAGATGCTGATGACCACGGATATGAGCATCAGCGAAGTGGCCTATAAGGTCGGTTTCACCGCGCCGGGCTACTTCACGAAATGCTTTAAAGAAGAATACGGCATACTGCCCGGAGATGTGAGAGGCGGAAACAGCTGAAAAGCGCCGGAGAGCCCCTCTCTCCCGACAGACGGCAAGCGGAAATGAAAGCGGATGAATGAGAAAAATCGTTCATCTGCTTTTATTTTTGTTGCATTGAACGATATTTCCCACTCAAAGAAACATATTTTTAATCATACACGTGCGAATAAGAATACCTTTGTTGCGAAAAATTAAAATTTATTAATCATTTTTTCGTTTTAACTAACCTAAAAAACAAATGGAACACATGAAACGATTCTTGCTTGCCCTGGCGGGCATCTCGAAAGGACGAGCATTGGTTTTCCTGTCTCTCATGCTGTGTCAGATGTCGTTCGCACAGCAGCAAATCACGGGTAACGTGACGGACGCCACCGGCGAAGCCATCATCGGCGCCAAAGTCATGGAGAAGGGTGCACAGAACGGCACCATCACCGACTTCGACGGCAACTTCACGCTGAAGGTGGAGCCCGGGAAGACGCTGGTGATTACCTACATCGGCTTCCAGCCGCAGGAAGTCGCCGCAAAGAACGGCATGAAGGTGGTCATGAAAGAAGACGCCCTCGCGCTGAACGAACTCGTGGTGACCGGCTACACCACACAGCGTAAGGCCGACCTGACCGGCGCCGTCTCGGTGGTGACCGTGGACGACATGATGAAGCAGAACGAAAACAACCCCATGAAGGCGCTGCAGGGACGCGTGCCCGGCATGTATGTCAACCCCGACGGCGGCGCTCCCTCGGGTAAGGCATCGGTGCGCATCCGTGGCATCGGCACCCTGAACTCCGGCGCCGACCCGCTCTACATCATCGACGGCGTGCCGACAACGGCCGGCATGCACGAGCTCAACGGCAACGACATCGAGTCCATCCAGGTGCTGAAGGATGCCTCTTCCGCGTCTATATATGGTTCGCGCGCGGCCAACGGCGTCATCATCATCACCACCAAGAAGGGCAAGGAGGGCAAGGTGAAGGTGAACTTCGACGCCAGCGTTGCCATACAGACCTACGCCCACAAAATCGACGTGCTGAACGCCAAGGAGTTCGGACAGGTGATGTGGCAGGGCTACGTCAACGACGGCCTCAACCCCAACACCAACGGCCTGGGCTATCACTACGACTGGGGCTACAACGCTCAGGGCAATCCCGTCTTGAACAAGATCACGATGAACAAATTCCTGGACGCCGCAGGCAAGACGCCCGCAGGAGACACCGACTGGTTTGACGAGACGACCCGCACCGGCATCATACAGCAGTACAACGTGTCGCTGAGCAGCGGCTCCGAGCGCGGCTCGGCCTTCTTCTCGGCAGGCTACTACAAGAATAAGGGCATCATCAAAGAGAGCGACTTCGAGCGCTTCTCCGGCCGTATCAACACCGAATACAAACTGATGAAGACCGGCGAGCGCAACATCATCACCGTGGGCGAACACTTCACCTTCAACCGCACCAGCGAAGTGGAGGCTCCCGGCGGTTTCATCGAGAATGTGCTGCAGTTCAACCCCTCCATCCCGGTATATACCACCACGGGCGAATATGCCGGCCCCGAAGGAGGCTATCCCGACCGCGAGAACCCGCTGGCACGCCTGGACCGCAACAAGGACAACCGCTACACCTTCTGGCGTCTGTTCGGCGATGCCTACGTCAACATCAATCCCATCAAGAACCTGAACATCAAGAGCACCTTCGGCATCGACTACTCACAGAAGGAGCAGCGCATCTTCACCTATCCCGTCACCGAAGGCACAGTGGCCAACCCGACCAACGCCGTGGAGCCCAAGCAGGAGCACTGGACCAAGTGGATGTGGAATGCCGTGGCCACCTACAACCTGGAAAAGAACAAGCACCGCGCCGACTTCCTGGCCGGCGTCGAGCTCAACAGAGAAGACGACAAGTGGTTCAGCGCCGTGAAGCACGACTTCAGCGTATATAACAAGGACTACATGTGGCCCAACGCCGGCGTCGGCGAATCCATGGCCTACGGCACGGGCGGCGGCTACACTCTGGTGTCGTTCTTCGGAAAAGCCAATTACACATACGACGACCGCTATCTGGCCAGCGTCACCATGCGCTACGACGGCTCTTCGCGCTTCGGCAAGAACAACCGCTACGGCACCTTCCCCTCGTTCAGCGCCGGCTGGCGTATCACCGAGGAGTCGTTCATGAAATCGGTGAAATGGCTCGAAAACCTCAAGCTGCGCGCCTCGTGGGGTATGACCGGTAACCAGGAAATCAACAACCTGGCCCGCTACACCCTCTATGTCAGCAACTACGGCGAGGCCGGCTTCGGCGGCCAGAGCTACGGCACCAGCTACGACATCGCCGGCTCCAACGGCGGCAAAATCCTGCCCAGCGGCTTCAAGCGCGATCAGCTGGGCAACGACGACCTGAAGTGGGAAACGACCTCGCAGACGAACCTCGGCTTCGACTTCGCCATGTTCCACAACACGCTCTACGGCTCTTTCGAGTGGTACTACAAGAAGACGAAGGACATCCTGGTGCCGATGCCGGCCATCGCCGCCATGGGCGAAGGCACCACACAGTGGATTAACGCCGGCGAGATGAAGAATACGGGCGTCGAGCTGACCATCGGTTACCGCAACGCCGTGGGCGCCTTCCACTACGACATCTCCGGCAACATCGCCACCTACCGCAACGAGGTGACCAAACTGCCCGAAACGATTGCCGCACGCGGCACCTTCGGCGGCAACGGCGTGGAGAGCGTCGTGGGTCATCCCATGGGCGCACAGGTCGGCTACGTCTACGACGGCATCTTCAAGAGCCAGGCTGAGGTGGACAACCACGCCGTGCAGAACGGCGCCGGCGTCGGCCGCATGCGCTGGAAAGACCTCAACGGCGACGGCATGATCACCGAGAAGGACCAGACCTGGATCTTCGATCCCGTGCCCGACTTCACCTGGGGCCTCAACATCAACCTGCAGTATAAGAACTTCGACCTGAACATGTTCTGGCAGGGCGAGCAGGGCAAGGACGTCATCAGCGACCTGAAGAAGCAGACGGACCTCTGGAGCGGTCTGAACATCTCCAACCTCAATAAGGGCGACCGCATGCTCGACGCGTGGACACCGATGAACAACGGCTCCAACATCCCCGCCGTCAGCACGATGGACAACAACAACGAGAAGCGCGTGTCGAGCTACTTCGTCGAAAACGGCTCCTACGCCAAGCTCCGCACCATACAGCTCGGCTACAACTTCTCCAAGAAGATGTGCGACAAGATGCGTATGGAACGCCTGCGCCTGTATGTGTCCGCACAGAATCTCATCACCATCAAGAGCAGCAGCTTCTCCGGAGTGGATCCCGAGAACCCCAACTTCGGCTACCCCATTCCCCTGAACATAACCTTTGGTCTGAATGTTACATTATAAATCGAAAGCAATCATGAAAAAGATATTCAACATATTCGGTGCTGCGCTTCTTCTTTGCACCCTGGCTTCGTGCAACGACTTCCTCGAAGAACATGTGCCGCAGGCAGCGCTGAGCGAGGATCAGGTGAAGGATCCCAAAAACGTAGAGAGCATGGTGGTGGCGGCTTATGCCATCTTCACCTCTGCCGAAGACATCAACTCCTCCTTCTCCATGTGGAACTTTGACGTGCGCTCCGACGACGCCTACAAAGGCGGCAACGGCACCAGCGACGGCGACGTCTTCCATCAGTTGGAGATAGAGCAGGGTGTCCTCACCACCAACTGGAACATCAACGACATGTGGGTGCGCCTCTACAACTGCATCTCGCGCGTCAACATCGCACTGTCCGTGCTCGAGTCGTGCGACGACAGTTTTGCGGCTAAGCAGCAGCGCATCGCCGAAATGAAGTTCCTGAGAGCCTACGGACACTTCCTGCTGAAGAGACTCTACAAGTACATTCCCTTCATCATGAACCCCAACCTCACTTACGACGAGTACAACGTCCTGTCCAACAGGCAGTTTACCAACGACGAGGGATGGCAGCAGATCATCAACGACCTCAAGGAGGCCTTCGATACACTGCCCGAGACGCAGGAGGAGCTCGGACGTCCGACAAAGGGCGCCGCCGCCGCATTCCTGACCAAGGTGTATCTCTACAAGGCCTACCGTCAGGACGACCCCGAGACGAATCAGGTGACCTCAATCAACCAGGACGATCTGAAGAAGGTCATCGAATACTCCGACCCGAAATACTACGGCAACTACGGCCTCGAGAAGGACATCCACAACAACTTCCGCCCCGAAGAGAGCTACGAGAACGGCAGAGAGAGCATCTGGGCCATACAGTACTCCCGCAACGACGGTTCGACCTACGGCAACCTCAACTGGAGCTACGGCCTCATCCCGCCCAGCATCCCCAACGTCACCGACGGCGGCTGCGACTTCTACAAGCCCTCGCAGAACCTCGTCAACGCCTATCGCACGGGCACGGACGGTCTGCCCTACATCGACACGTTCAACGACAGAGACTACGACAAGGCGGCCGACAACGCCGACCCGCGCCTGTTCCTGACCGTAGGCATGCCCGGCATGCCCTACATGTTCAACAAGGACTACATCATCAAGAAGAATCACGTCTGGAGCCGCTCCAACGGCCTCTACGGCTACAACATCTCCCTCAAGCATAATGTGGACCCCGCTCTGATCAACGTTTACCTCATCAAGGGCTCTTATTGGGCCAGCTCCATGAACCGCATCGTCTTCCGCTATGCCGACGTATTGCTCGAGCGTGCGGAAGCCTACGCCCAGATGGACAAGACCAGCGAGGCCATCAGCCTGGTCAACGACATCCGCAACCGCGCCAAGAACAGCACGCAGATGATCTCCACCTACCCCGCCGACTACGGCGTTTCCTTCAAGGTCAACACCTATTCCGGCAGCTACTCCAAGGAGGACGCCCTCAAGATTGTGAAGATGGAGCGCCGTCTGGAGCTCGGCATGGAGAGCGAGCGCTTCTTCGACCTCGTCCGTTGGGGCGAAGCCGCACAGGTGCTCAACAAGTACTATGCCGAAGAGATCGACAACTGCAACATCTACAGCGAGGCCCACTTCACGGCCGACAAGGATGAATATCTGCCCATTCCCTTCGAGCAGCTCTCTGCCTCCAACGGACACTACGTGCAGAATATCGGCAATTGGTAAACATCACTATTCACGAACCGACAATTAAGCATTATACCATTATGAAAACGAAAATATTGTTTCTTACATGCATCGTTTGCGCTCTCGTTGCTTTCGTGGCCTGCAGTGACGATGCCGAAACGTTCGACCTGAGCGGCGACTGCCTCGTCGAGAAACTCGTGCTTGACGAATACGAAGGCGTCGTGGATCACGAGGCACGCACCATCACGGTGACGGTGCCCGAGATCTACGAGAAGAACGCTATGAAGGTGACGAAGCTCCGCCTCTCGGAGCACGCAACCTGCGACATTCACGAGGGCGACGTCCTCAACATGGAGGCAGCCGTTGTGCTGCACGTGGTCAACGGCGACGTGTTCATGGACTGGACCGTGATCGTGCGCAACTACAAGCCTGCCATCAAGCCCGCAGCCCTCTTCGTGGGATCCGCCTACAGCAAGGACGAGCTCGACATGGAGGCTCAGACGGCATGCGAGTGGATGCTCGCCAATGTGCCCAATGCCTTCTACGCCTCGTTCGACGATATCGCCAACGGCACGGCCGACCTCTCCGAGTGCAAGCTGATCTGGTGGCACTGGCATGACGACCACGGCGTGGACGGTCACGACGGCTTCCTGGCCAAGGGCACCGATGCGCTCAAGGTGAAGAACCAGCTGAAGGCCTTCCTCGATAACGGCGGCGCCATGCTCCTCACCCGCTACGCCACCCATCTGCCCACCTTCATCGGCGTGACGGGCGACGACGAATGGACCATGCCCAACAACTGCTGGGGCGATCCCGAGATGAACTCGTTCGACTGCGGCGGTGCGTGGGCCTTTGACATCTACGCCGGGCAGGAGGCTCATCCCATGTGGGATGGTCTGGTGAACGACGGCTTCGAGGGCAAAGTGCCTCTGACGGATGCCGGCTACTTTGTCTCCAACTCCGTGGCACAGTATCACATCGGCAGCGACTGGGGCGGCTATGCCAACTACGAGGCTTGGGTGGACCGCACCGGCGGCAACATCCTCGGTGTCGGCGGCGACCTCGCCATTGTGGCTTGGGAATATCCTGCCTCTGACGACCGCGGCGGCATCGTCTGCATCGGCTACGGCGGCTACGACTGGTATTCTTACAAATACGGTACGAGTTACTCCGAGCACTACCATAAGAATGTTGAGATTATTACCAAAAACGCTATCGACTACTTAACGAAATAACGCCTTATGAAAAAGCTGTTTAATATATTCTGTGCAGGTCTTGCATGTTGCGGTGCAGCCGCTGCCGTCATCTCATGCAGCGACGACACCTACGATCCCGATCCTGAAAAGAACTGGGCCGGCACGACGGAAACCTTCGTCCCGACGGACGAAAAGGGATTCGGCACCTACTACACCCCCGCCATCGGACGCTGCGGCGACCCCATGCCCTTCTTCGACCGGAAGGCGCAGGAGTTCAAGGTGCTCTATCTGCAGGAGTACGACAACAACGGCGAGTGCTACCACCCCTACTGGGGTGTTCGCACCACCGACGCCGCCAACTACGTCTCGCTCAGCGAAGTCTTGCCCACGGGCACCAGCAACCGCCAGCAGGACGCCGTGCTCGGCACCGGCTGCGCCGTTTATAACGAAGGTGACGGCCTCTATTACATCTACTACACGGGCTACAACCTGCTGCTGGCCAACCGCGAGGTCGTGATGCGCGCCACCTCTTCCGACTTCAAGACCTGGAAACGCGACTACACCTGGTCGCTGCGCGGCGCCGACTATAATTACTCCAAGACGGACTTCCGCGATCCCCAAATCTTCAAGATTGACGACGGCAGCTACCGCATGGTCATCTCCACCAGCCCCGCCGCCGGCGGCGACCCCGTGTTTGCCGAATTCAAGTCCTCCGACATGGTGAACTGGGAGCATGTCGGCTCCTTCAGGATGCTGTGGAACCGCATGTGCGAATGCCCCGACATCTTCAAGATGGGCAACTGGTGGTATCTCGTCTACAGCGACGCCTCCCACGAAGGCAACGCCCGCACCGTGAAGTATGTCAAGGCCGATTCTTACGAAAACCTGAAGAAGTGTTTCGACAATCCCGACCAAAACTTCCCCGACGACAAGCAGGGACAGCTCGACAGCCGAGGCTTCTATGCCGGCAAGACGGCCTCCAACGGCACCGACCGCTACATCTGGGGCTGGTGTCCCTTCCGCACGGGTGCCGACATCTATGAGAAGAACGTCAACGTAGGCGACGAAGAACCCAACTGGTCGGGCGCGATGGTCTGCCACAAGATTGTGCAGCACTCCGACGGCAAGATTTCTCTGGGCGCCGTGCCCGGCATCATGGCCAAGTACAACAAGCCCCAGGAGGTCAGCGTGATGGCCAGCAGCGGCTACAGCGACGGGAAGCTGAAGGGCGACAAGGCCTACGTGCTCTACAGCCGTCTGGGCACATGCAACCACATCAGCTTCACCGTGACCACGGCAGACAAGGGCGACCAGTTTGGCGTCTCTCTCGTGCGCGGCACCGACTCCAGGAAATACTACACCATGGTGGTCAAGCCCGAAGACGGCAATGCCAAGCGCAAGATTAACTTCGAAGAGGAAGGCCCCGACGGCAAGGGATTCATCGGCAAGATTGACGGCTACATGTTCCCCACCCCCTCCGACAACACTTACAAGGTGGACATCTACACCGACAATTCCGTCATGGTGATGTACATCAACAACAACGTCTGCTACACCAACCGCATCTACGGCATACAGCGTAACTGCTGGAGCATCAACAGCTACGGCGGCACCGTCACCGTCAGCGATGTAAGAGTGTCACAGCAATAAGCAAAAGGACAAACAAAAATACAAACATAAAAACATCAAAAGTCATGAAAAAGATTCTTCTTTGCGCAGCGCTTCTCGCTGCCACAGTGATTGCCTCCGCAACGGACGTATGGGAGGGTGAGCACGCCGTAGATTGGAGCAGCACCCTGAAGATCGATGCAGACAAGTTTGCCGACATGAAGCTCGGAGACAAGCTCGTCATCGAATTCAAGGATGCAGCCGGCGAGGTCATCGAGCTGCACAGCGACGGAGGCATGCTCCCCGGCACACGCTTCGCACACTCCATTTTCCCCGACCAGAGCAGTGCGGAAGTGTTCGCCACTCCGGCCATGCTCGCTTCCCTGCAGACGCATGGTCTGGAGGTCTGCGGCAAGGACTTCATTGCCACCAAAATCTGGTATGGCGACGGCAAGGAGAGCATTGACGCCAACACCGTTTGGAGCGGCTTCTTCTGGATGGACCAGTGGAGCACACTGGAGATCACGAAGAACAGCTTCGCCGGCGTCGACTGGAGCAAGTTCACGGCCATCCGCTTCTACAGCGAGGCCGGCCGCACCGACTATGTCATCAACGTGATGACCACGTGGAGCAACAAGCTCGGCGACCAGACCACGATGACGATGACCAACGACTATGCCGAGTTGAGCCTCAGCGGCATCGATATGGCCGCCGCTCTCGAGGGCACGGATCGCCTCATGGTGCAGTGCAACAAGGAAGGCGGCAATCCGTTCAACTTCACCCAGATTGAGCTCGTGCCCGACCCGATGGCCGTTCAGGCTGTTCCTGCCTCAGCTCAGAGTGCTGACGCCTCTCAGAAGTTCGACCTCCAGGGACGTCCCGTTGCCCAGCCGGCAAAGGGCACGGTCTATATCTTGAACGGTAAGAAATATTTGGAAAAATAAATCAGGAGAAAAACCGCCGGTAAACAGAAATTTATGTATTTTTGTGGCGGATATCGGTACCTGAAAAACAAAATATGTGTATGACGAAAAGATACCTAGTGTCACTGGCCGCCATGATGTCGATCGTGACGGCCGGCGCACAGACGGTGACGCCGCAGGCTTGCGAGCAGAGCATCGTGACCCCGAAAGCCGAGGGGCGCTACCTGTGGCTGCCCGTCCAGGAATCGGCTCCTGAAGGGAAGGTGCAGCTGATTGTCAGCGGTTCATTGCAGACGGAGCAGAACGTGCGCATGGCCCGCGAACGGGTGGATTATTATGTGGCCTTGGATCTGCTGCCGTATCGGGACAAGGGTGCATTGCGGGTCTGTGTGCAGAATGTGCCGACCGGGAGCGTGTGCTTCAGTAAGCTGGCACAAAACGACGATGCCGCCTTTGCGCTGATCCGGGAGAGACACCGTCCGCTCTATCATCATACGCCGGAGAGAGGCTGGATGAACGACCCCAACGGGATGTTCTATAAGGACGGCGTATGGCACCTCTATTATCAATACAATCCCTACGGCTCCATGTGGGGCAACATGCATTGGGGCCACTCCAGCTCCGCCGATTTGATCCACTGGAAAGACGAGGGTGTGGCATTGGCTCCGGACGTGTGGGGGACGATGTTCAGCGGCTCGTGCGTGACGCAGGGGGAGCGTGTCGTGGCTATGTATACCTCAAGCCGGCCCACGCCGTTCGGTGCCGACGTTCAGGCGCAGTGTCTGGCCTTCTCCGACGACGGCGGCAAGACGTTCTCAAAATATGAGGGCAATCCCGTGCTGACGGGCGAAGATCCGGACTTCCGCGATCCGCGTCCGTTTTGGAACGAAGACATCAGGGCATGGAACCTCATTCTGGCCGTAGGTCAGGAGATGAGAATCTATTCTTCGCCGGATTTGAAAGCCTGGACCTATGAGAGCTCGTTCGGCAGGGACTTCGGCTGTCACGGCGGCGTGTGGGAGTGCCCCGACCTCTTTCCCCTGATGTCGGCTTCAGGCGTCAAACGATGGGTTCTCGTCTGCAACATCAATCCCGGCGGCCCGTTCGGCGGAAGCGGCACACAGTATTTCGTGGGCCAGTTCGACGGCCACCGCTTCACCGTGGACAATCCCGACCGCTATGCCGGGGGTAAGGCCTTGTGGCTCGATTACGGCAAAGACCACTATGCTGCCGTGTCGTTTTGCAACGCTCCGAACGCCCGTCGCACGATGCTGGCATGGATGTCCAACTGGCAGTATGCCAACCAGGTGCCCACCATGCAGTTCCGTTCGGCAAACTCCATCCCCCGCGACCTCGGATTGTTTGAATATCAGGGCGACACCTACGTCGCCTCCGTACCCTCCGGGGAGATGCTCTCCGCACGCGGTTCAAAAGTCAGGCAGCCCCTGGAGGCTTGCGAGATTGTCGTGGACCTGAAGAAGCACTCGGAGATTGTCCTGTCGAATCCGCAAGGCGAGCAGGTCGTGATGCGCTACGACGCCGTCGATCAGACCTTCTCCATGGACCGCACGAAGAGCGGCAATGTCGGTTTCAGCGCCGATTTCCCCTGCGTGACCGTAGCGCCCACTTACGGTGCTGTGAAGCAGCTGCGCATCTTCATCGACCGGTGCTCCGTCGAGGTGTTCGACGCCGATGGCAAGATGGCGATGACCAACCTCGTCTTCCCCTCGGAGCCGTACAACAGCCTGAGCGTCAAGGGCGGCAAGGCCACGATTTATGAAATCAAGTGAATATCATGACAACACTCTGTTAAGAACTGAAATGAAAAACAAATCCGTTTATCTCATCCCCGTCATGCTCTGCTTCTTCTGCATGGGCTTCGTGGATCTGGTAGGCATCGCCTCCAACTATGTAAAAGAAGATCTCGCGTTGTCCGACTCTGTGGCCAACGTGTTCCCCTCGCTGGTGTTCTTCTGGTTTCTCATCTTCAGTGTGCCCACGGGTATGCTGATGAACAAAATCGGACGCAAGAAGACCGTGCTTCTTTCGCTTGTCATCACGGTGGCATCGCTGCTCCTGCCTCTCTTCGGCGAGTCGTTTGCCGTCATGCTGATTGCCTTCTCGCTGCTGGGCATCGGCAACGCCCTGATGCAGACCTCACTTAACCCTCTGGTGTCTACGGTGATGGGCGGCGGCAATCTGGCTTCCACACTCACCTTCGGCCAGTTCGTCAAGGCCATCGCTTCCTTCTCGGCTCCTTATCTGGCCATGTGGGGCGCCACGGCGGTCATCCCGGATTTCGGTCTGAACTGGCGCGTGCTCTTCGCCGTATTCTTTGTGGTGGGTACACTCTCCGCCTTGTTGCTGTTTGCGGCGCCCATTGAGGAGCCGCCCATGGAGGGCCGCCCTTCGACCTTTGTAGAGTGCATCAAGCTGCTCGGCACCCCCGTCGTTCTGCTGACGTTCCTCGGCATCATGTGCCATGTGGGCATCGACGTGGGCACCAACACCACTGCGCCGAAGATTCTCATGGAGCGCCTGGGCATGTCGCTCAACGAGGCCGCTTTTGCCACTTCGCTCTACTTTATCTTCCGTACCGTCGGTTGCCTGACCGGATCCTTCTTCCTGCGTGTGCTGCGCATGCGCACGTTCTTCATCATCAGCGTGGCAATGATGGCCCTGTCGATGTGCGGTCTGTTTTTCGGCCGGGAGCAGTGGATACTCTACGCCGCCATCGCCCTGGTGGGTTACGGCAACTCCAACGTCTTTTCCATGTGCTTCGCCACCGCTCTGGAGTCGATGCCCGACAAGCAGAACGAGGTCTCGGGTCTGATGATTATGGGCCTCTTCGGCGGCACGGTATTTCCGCTCCTGATGGGGCTCATGAGCGACGCCATGGGCCAGGCCGGTGCCGTGCTGGTGATGGCAGTGGGTGTACTCTACCTCTTTACTTATGTTAAACAACTGAAAACCTTATAAAACCATGAAACAGAAACGTTATGTAGTGGGACTCGGAGAAGTCCTTTGGGATGTGCTTCCAGAAGGTAAGAAACTGGGGGGCGCGCCTGCCAACTTCGCCTATCATGCCGGACAATTCCTGGGTATGGACAACACCATCGCCGTCAGTGCGCTCGGCGATGACCGATTGG
>ONSH01000045.1 GCA_900320435.1 uncultured Prevotellaceae bacterium | reverse complement strand
TCGGCAGAGGGCTGGCTGTACCAGGAGAAGCCGATGAGCACCAGGGCGATGAGAATGAATCCGGTAACGGTGTTTTTATCCATAATATACGTTGTTTTCTAAAGATGTTACACAATTCGGCGGACAAAGGTACGAAATAATTTATTATTTCCGGCCCTTTGGCGGCATCTTTGTGACCCAAGCGGGGGATTTTGCTCCGAGCGGCTTATCTGCCGAACTTGACGGAGTGCGTGCGGCCCTCATGCTGCCAGGTGACGACATAGACGCCGGCGGGCATCGAAGCCATCGAAAATCTCTCGTCCGAGCGGAAGCTGCCGACGGGACGCCCCGAGAGGTCGAAGACGCGTGCCGTGAAGCCCAGAGCGGCCACGTCGTCGGCTCCGAAATGCAGCTCGCTGGTGAAGGGGTCGTAGGCCAAAGCGTAGTCTGCGGACTCCGAGGCACGGGGCGAGAAAATACTCAAAGGCCGGTCGCGGTCGGGCTCCAGGAGGAAGAGGCGGTTGGTGCTGGTGGCGTTGCGGCTGTCGTTGGTGTAGCTGAGCAGCGGCGTGCCTTCGGCATAACTGCCGCCGCTGAGATTGGCGATGTGTTGCGTGCTGACATTGAGCAGGTTGAAGCGCCCATCCCTGCCCTGCGGCACAATCTCCCACTGCTGGCGGGGATCGTCGGCGTCGGGCGCGGCGACCGCAAGCGGCGTGCCCACATTGGTCGTGGGCGTCGTCTCCCCT
This sequence comes from uncultured Prevotellaceae bacterium, assembly GCA_900320435.1. Taxonomy (GTDB): domain Bacteria; phylum Bacteroidota; class Bacteroidia; order Bacteroidales; family Bacteroidaceae; genus Physcousia. The sequence goes on along the minus strand of ONSH01000045.1, from coordinate 20,440 downwards.
ACAGTGGGATCCGTGAGCGCCAGCGAAGTGGCGGCGTTAACGAGGAAGAAACGGCCGTCGGGAAGCGGCTGCAGCTCCCAGAAGCTGCTTTCGTCAGTCGTGGCGGGCGTCAGCTGCACGACACCCGTGCCCGAGAGGCCCACGGGAATCTTCGGACCGCTGCCCATGATGCGGTAGTAGCACTCCTCCGGCACAAAAGGCTCGGGCGGACGGCGTCCCTCGAAGGCCTCGCTGAGGAAGGCGCAACGCGTGCGGATGAAGGACTTGAGGTCGGAGACGTAACTGCTGTAGCTGGAATAAAGCACCAGCTCGTGGTACATGCGCACATCGATGCCCCACTTCTGATAGTTGAGCGCCTGCGAGCCCGAGAGCAGAGCGGCGAGGCTGTCCACCTTCGAGAGCAGAAACGCCTCGATGCCGGCCGCGAGAAGCTCCTCATAGCGGTCGCAGACACGCCGCTGGAACCAGGGGTCCTGCCACATGCGCTGAATCCACGCCTTAGAGCCGCTGTAGGCTTCGTCCGCCATGAGCAGACGCAAGGTGGAGGAATAGCGCCAGTCGTTGTTGTAGGCGATGTCGTAGTCCCACAAAGGACCGAAGAAGAGGCGATCGTCGCCGCGCTCCTTATAGAAATAGGTACTGAAGAAACCGTCGACATTGGCCGTCAGCTCCGTGCAGATGTACCAGTCGACGAGCGAGGCCGTATCGACAAAAGCCCTGTAGCCCGTCTCGGGATCGGTGAAAGAAGACGAAGACAGGGCACTCTCGAAGCGGGCGATGTGCTGCTTGACGTAGGCGGTCTGGCGCGCGAGAATGTCCTCATCGTCAGGATAATGGATGCGCACGGGCGCGTCGTATATGGCGGTGCGGAAGCTGTTGCCGTCCATGAAGCCGTCCGTCTCCAGAAGATAGCCGCCCGAGATGTCGTCGCCGGGGGCCAGAGGCACCGCCTGCTCCGTGATGTTCACACGGTGGGGACGCACCTCCACCTGGTCGCTGATCTGATAGGTGCCCTGATAGACGCCGTTGAGCGTGAAATCGACAAAACGCGCCGCGGGATTGAAGGGCAGCGACTTGGGCTCGGAAGGCCCGCGCAGGGCGGCGCAGAAAAGGCCCATCTCCGAGGTCAGGGCGTTGCGTATCAGCGTCTTGTCGCCGGCATTGGCCAGGAGCGTCCACTTCTTGGCGTTGGCGTAGCCCTTGCCCAGGAACTTCTCCTTATTCAAAAACTTGAAGCGGTAGGGCTTCTTGGCAAGACCCCACGTGGAGTTGCCGCGGCCGCGCACGGAGACCGAGTCGTAGAAGGTCAAGACGTCCGTCTCGTCGACATAGTGCATGCGGCAATACTTGTAGTCCGTCTTGCTCTGGATGCCGCCGCCGTCGAAGGTGGTGAGGTAGAGGGCCGGGAGATTCGTCTGACGCCTGTATTGCGCACAGAGCGTCGCCGGCACCGCAAGGAGCGCCGCAAGGAAAAAGAGAAAAGCGAGCCGTTTCGTCCTCATATTACACACTTTGACGGGGCAAAGATACTGAATATAATTGAAAAATGAAAATTGAAAATTGAAAATTCATGTTTTTTTCGTAACTTTGCGGCCGTGAAACGCATTTTTGTCTATATTCTCGCAACTTTGTGCGCCCTCTCCGAAACGACGGCGCAGGTGGACAGCCTCAACATCAGGCAGATGGAGGCCGCAAAAGTCATGAAGCCCGTGAGTTGGAACGCCAACCGCGCCTGGCACAGCTTCAACCTGGCCGTGCCCGTGGCCGCCGTGGGCTTCGCCCTGATGCCCGCCGATCACGCCACACGCGACGCCGTAGTTGAGCGTTGGGACAACGACGGCATCAACTGCCGCGTGGACGACTACGTGCAATATCTGCCCGTGGCCACACAGGTGGCGATGGTGCTCGGAGGCATGGAGGGGCGCTCGAAGAACCGATGGAACGCCCTCGTGGCCGACGCCATGGCCGCCGCAATGATGGCCGCCGTGGTCAACGGCATGAAATACGGCATCGACCGCGACCGGCCCAACGGCGGCAGCGGCAGCTTCCCCTCGGGACACACCGCCACAGCCTTCATGGGCGCCACACTGCTGGCACACGAATACGGACACCGCTCCGTGTGGATCCCCATTGCGGGCTACACCGTGGCCACGGGCGTGGGCATGATGCGCGTGCTCAACAACAAACACTATCTGAGCGACGTCGTCGTGGGCGCCGCCATCGGTGTGCTCACGGCAGAGCTGGGCTACTGGGCCTCGGACGCCATCTTCAACAACCGCAAGACCTACAAAGCCAAGGGCGTGCGGCTCCACCGCATCTGCAACACGGTGTACGAAAACTGATCAGAGCACCCCGCCCCGTCGGGACTCACGGGCAATGACGCCCGTCAGGAGGAGCAGGGAAATGAGGTTGGGGATCGCCATGAGGCCGTTGGCCAGATCGGAGAAACTCCAGACGGCGTCGAGCTGGCGCGTGCCGCCGACAAACACCATGAGGATGAACAGCACGCGGTAGATCCAGATGACATAGCGGCTGAAACGGCTTCCGCCGAGATACTCGACACACTTCTCGCCGTAGTAGGACCATCCGAGGATGGTGGAGAAGGCAAAGGTGATGATGCCGAACGTCAACAGCGGCGTGCCGATGACGGGAATGGTGGCAAAAGCGTGTTTCGTGAGCGTGGCGCCGTTGGAAAAGGTGATGCCGTCATGGGCCAGCACGGAAGAGACGATGACCATACCCGTAAGCAGGCACACCACGACCGTGTCCCAAAACGTGCCCGTGGAAGAAACCAAAGCCTGACGCACGGGAGACTTGGTCTGAGCCGCAGCAGCCACGATGGGCGCAGAGCCCATACCGCTCTCGTTGGAGAAAAGGCCGCGGGCCACACCGTAGCGGATGGAGAGAATCATCGACACCCCGACAAAGCCGCCGCCGGCAGCCTCGGGCGTGAAAGCGCTCTCAACGATCATCAGCAAGGCGTCCCACACATAGTGACCGTTGAGGATCAGAATCCAGATACAACCCATCACATAGAGCACGGCCATGAACGGCACCAACGCCATGCAGACACGGGCGATACCCTTCACGCCGAACAGCACCACGAGCGCCACAAAGAAAGCCACGAGAGAAGACACCAGCTCCGTCGAAACGGGATAGGACTCGTGACAGAGCACGGCGATGGCGTTGCACTGCACCATGCTGCCGATGCCGAAAGAAGCGAAGACGGCGAGGGCGGCAAAAAGCACACCCAGCCACTTGAGCCCGAGGCCGCGGTGGAGCACATACATGGGACCGCCCACCATGTGACCGTCGCGGGTCTTCACGCGGTAGTGCACGGCCAAGAGCGACTCGGCGTATTTGGTGGCAATGCCGAAAACGCCCGAGATCCAACACCAGAAGACGGCGCCGGGACCGCCGAGGGAGATGGCCGTCGCCACGCCGATGATGTTGCCGGTGCCGATGGTAGCCGCCAGGGCCGTGGCCAGAGCTCCGAACTGGGAGACATCGCCCGAGGCGCCTTTCTCCGAAGTGACGGAGAGACGGATGGCGCGGAAGATGTGGCGCTGGGGAAACTTCAGGCGGACGGTAAGCCAGATGTGCGTTCCGAGCAGGAGAATGACCATGGGCCATCCCCACAGGATATCACTGAGTGTCTGTATCATTTTTTCAATTCGTCGGGATTAATTTCGCGTATAAACTTGGCCGTGAAACCGGCTTCGGCCACAGCCTCGACAATATAGTCGGGCGAGAGATTCACACCGCGCACCAGGGCCTGACGGCGGCGGAAGGAGACCTCGCAGTCCTCTATGCCCTCCATATGGCGAATGGTACTGCCGACAGCGCCGGCTGCGTCCTGATTAGGGAGGTCATCTACGCTGAAGAGCATCGTCACGGAGACGGCACGGCGTGTCTGCAGCACACCGCTGGCGTCGCGCTGGCTGACGTAATACTCCTTGCCGGGAACATATTGGGACGACTGATCTTCAGAGTGTTTGCCGGCGTAACGGCGCAGATGGAGCCAGTGCATCACGTAGCCCACTACGGCGAGCACTGCAATAACCAGAATGCAGGGCGTGCACCAGGGGGCCACGGAGGCCATGATGCCGGAATGGAAATCGGGCAGATGAGGCAGGAAGAGGCCTCGCGGCAACTTGGTGTCCGTCAGGAAGCCCATAAAGATGCTGCAGGTGAAGATGCTCCCAAGATAAATCAGGAGAATGCGCCAGCCGAAAGCGTTGCGCAACAGGTTCAGACCGCGCAAGTTGAGCGCCGTGCCCAGCATGAGGAACACCAGAACGGCACCGGGCGTGATGCCCTTCATGAGCAAAGCGGCGGCAATGGGCACACTGCCCGTGGCGCACACATGCACAATGGGCATGAGGACAAGCGCCAGAAGATTGGACAGCACGGAGTCGCCCTGGAAAGGCACAAAGACCAAGATGACGGCGCCCAGGAAGAGACCGACCAGAAGCCAGAGACCCACGTAGCGGGGCATGCGCAGGAAGCTGTAGAAGAGCATCTTACGCAGAGCCTTCAGGGGAGATGAGGAAGAAGAAACCTCTGCAATCTCTCCGCTGTGGAACATACGGCGGCGATGGTGCGACTTATGCTCCTGCTCGTCGGGAGAAGTGGTGACGAGAAGACCGGCGAAAATCGCCGTGATAAAGGCGATCACGACACGGATGAAGGCAAAGGGAAAACTGATCATAGACCAGGCTGCCAGGAAACCGTCGGGACCCGACTGCGCGGAGGAAATCAGGAAGGAAATGCTGGCACCCTTGGAAGCACCGCCGCGACGCAAATCGATGGCAGCGCCGACGGAGCGCCCGGAACTCTCGGGACGCATCAGACCGTGAACGGCAGCGCGGATGACATTCTTCAGGCCGGGATGAGCAAAACGTTTGAAGCTCACGCCGGAAGGAAATATGACATGGAGAATGCCGTCAATGACGAAACCCAAGAGAAGATAAGGCGCAACGACCGCAGCCAGATACCAGGCAGCAGTCAGAGTGTTGATGAAATATTCCACGATGATATTAACATTGTGCATTATTCGGGCACAAAATTACAAAAAAAATGTCACAAAATTTGCCTGTAACTCAAAAAAATATTACCTTCGCAGCGTAATTGGAAACAGGACATGCATATTTGCTACATTATTGCCATGCAGGCTGAGGCGCAGCCGTTCATCGACGCCTTCAACGTGAAGGAGCTGGAAGGCGCGTTCGCTCCCCTGCCCTGCCGCCTCTATCAGGCCGAGCCGAAGGCCGGAAAAAAACTGAGTATCGTCACCCTTGGGCGACAGCACGAGCGCGACCTCGTGGGCTGCGAAGCGGCCTCTGTGGCCACACTGGCCGCCGTGGAGAAGCTGCACCCCGACCTCGTGGTGAACAGCGGCACCTGCGGCGCGTGGGCCCGCAAAGGCGCCGATATCGGCAAGGTGTATGTGGCTGACAGCGTGATGTTTCACGACCGCCGCGTGCCCGGCGACGACGACTGGGACACTCAGGGGCTGGGCAACTACCCCGTGTGGGAAGGCAGCATGGAACTGGCTGAAAAACTGGCTTTGGAAACCGGGAAAGTGACCACCGGCTCGAGCCTCGACCTGCAGCCCTGCGACGAAGTCATCATCGAGCGCGAAGGCGGAGAGCTGAAGGACATGGAGGGCGCCGCAGTGGCTTTTGTCTGCTCGCTGACGGGCGTGCCCGTGATGCTCGTCAAGAGCGTGACGGATCTCTGCGACGACAGCGCCCCCACCCTGGAAGCATTTCTGAAAAACCTCCACCTGGCGTCGGAACGTCTGGCAGAGGTTAACAGAAAAGTCGTTGAGCTGCTGCTCAGCTGATATTTTTGCGTATCTTGGTGAGATAGGCCCCCAAGCCCTCCTCGTCGCGGTTGTCGATGAGGCCGATGAGCTCTTTGAGCTCCGAGCGTATCTGCTCCACATGGTGCTTGGTGCGGGGGTTGAAGAGGATTTCACGCAGAAGCGTGTCGTCCTCCGAGAGCACGCCTTTGGCAATGTTGAGATGACGCTTGAAGGTGGTGCCGGGAGCGTCCTGACGCTTCATCACGGCGGAGAAGACGAAGGTGCTCACAAAAGGCACCGAAAGGCTGTAGGCCATGGCCTCATCGTGCTCCTCAAAGCTGTATTCGTGAACATTGAGCCCCAAACGGCGGTAGAGGTCGAGGAAGAAGACACGACCCAGATAGTCACCCTCGTTGATGACGATGGCGTTCTCCGAAGAGAGCGCACCGAGATTGGCAAACGTGGGGCCGAACATGGGATGCGTCGAACAGTAGTGACGACCCGTCTTCTCGTAGTATTCGCGAAAACCGGTCTTCACCGACGAGATGTCGGAGAGGATACAGTCCTCGGGAAGATGCGGGATCACCTCGTCGAAGACCTGAAGCGTGTATTTGAGCGTCACACAGTTGATGACCAGATTGGGACGGAAGGCGTCGATCTCGTCCATCGAGGTGAAACGCTGCGTGTTGTAGAGAAAACGCATACGCTTGGGGTCCACCTCGTAGACGGCACACTCATGGTCGAAGGAAAGCAGGTCGACGAAAAACGAACCCATCTTGCCGGCCCCGAGAATAAGAATCTTCATAAAGCGGAGAATTTACTGGTTGATGATCTTCATCTGCTGCTGCACGCTCTCTTCGTGGATGTGCTCGAAGATGGCCTTGACACACTCGGGAGAAATGCCGACGAGGCTGCCCTGAGCGCCGCGCTTGTCGAGAATCTCGGTGTAGCGCTGCGTCTGCAGAATGGTCATGTCGTGCTCCTTCTTGTAGCGACCGATCTCGCGGCACACCTTCATGCGCTGGCCGAGGATGTCGATCAGCTGGTCGTCGTATTCGTCAATCTGCTTGCGCAGGGCGTTGATGCTCTCCGAGGGCGACACCTCCTGACGGATGACCAGTTTGTCAAGGATGAAGTCCAGCACGTCGGGCGTCACCTGCTGCTTGGCATCGCTCCAAGCCTTGTCGGGATCACAGTGGCTCTCCACAATCAGTCCGTCCATACCCAGGTCCATGGCCTGCTGACAGAGCGGAGCAATCAGGTCGCGACGGCCGCCGATGTGGCTGGGGTCGTTGACAATGGGCAGATCGGGATAACGGCGCTTCAACTCAATGGGCAGTTGCCACATGGGCAGATTGCGGTAAATCTTGTTGTCGATGCTGGAGAAGCCGCGATGGATAGCACCAAGACGCTCGATGCCGGCGCCGTTGATGCGCTCCAAGGCACCCACCCAGAGCTCAATGTCGGGATTGACGGGATTCTTCACGAAGACGGGAATGTCCACGCCCTTGAGCGCATCGGCTATGGCCTGAACGGCAAAGGGATTGGCCGTCGTGCGGGCGCCGATCCACAGGATGTCGATGCCGTGCTTGAGACAGAGCTCAACGTGCTCGGGCGTAGCTACTTCCGTAGCAGTGAGCATGCCCGTCTCCTGCTTGACGCGCTCCATCCAAGGCAGCGCCTTCTCGCCGTTGCCCTCGAAGCCCCCGGGCTTCGTGCGGGGTTTCCAGATGCCGGCACGAAACATGTGGCATCCTTTGGTGGCAAGCTGCAGGGCCGTCTTCATCACCTGCTCCTCGGTTTCGGCCGAACAGGGCCAGGTCACTGGGCAAATTCAGGGGTTTGAGTTTCAGTTCCATAATGGTATGATATTTTTTTGTATGTTAGACGATTGATGTTACTGCATAATGGCTTTCACGCGCTTCAACGCCTCACGCATCTTCTCGGGTTTGGCGCAAAGCGAGATGCGGATGAAACGGCGTCCGTTGCTGCCGAAAATAAATCCGGGCGTGATGAAAACGCGGGCCTCGTGGAGCATGAGCTCCGTGAGCTCCTCCACATCGCCGATGCTGTCGGGAATGCGTCCCCAAAGAAACATGCCCTGCTGCGAGGGGTCGAAACGGCAGCCCAATACCTTCATGATGTCTTCGGCAATGGTGCGACGCTCGGCATAGGTGTCGATGTTGAACTGACGGTGCCACTCGTCCGTGTTGCGATAAGCCTCTGCTGCCGCCAGTTGGACGGGACGGAACGTGCCCGAATCAATGTTGGATTTCACCTTGAGAATCCACTTCACGAACTCGGCGTTGGTGGCCAGCATCGCCACACGCCATCCGGGCATGTTGTGCGACTTCGACATCGAGTTGAATTCGATGCAACACTCTTTCGCACCCTCCACCTGGAGGATGGAGAGATGCTCGTCCCGGTTGAGGATGAAACTGTAAGGGTTGTCGTTGACCACAAGGATATTGTGCTCGCGGGCAAACTTCACGATGCTTTCGTAAAGCGCCTTCGTGGCCCTGCCGCCCGTAGGCATGTTGGGATAATTGGTCCACATCAACTTCACGCCGGTGAGGTCCATGGATTCCAGCTGCCGGAAATCCGGCTGCCAGCCGTTCTCCTCCAAAAGATCGTAATTGACGATCTCCTGCCCCAGGAGTTTGGACAAAGACGTGTAAGTCGGATATCCGGGATTGGGCACCAGGACTTTGTCACCGGGATTGCAGAACGCCAGCGTGACGTGGAGGATACCTTCCTTGCTGCCGATCAGGGGCTGTATCTCCGTAGCAGGTCAAGCTCCACACCGTACCAGCGCCGATAGAATCCCGCCATGGCTTCACGAAGCTGGGGAATGCCCACCGTGGGCTGATAGCCGTGTGCGTCGTCGCGTCGGGCCTCGCGGCACAGCACGTCAATCGTGCCGGGCGAAGGAGGCATGTCGGGACTGCCGATGGCCAAAGAGATGATGTCCTTGCCTTCTGCGTTGAGACGGGCCACCTCTTTCAGTTTGCGACTGAAGTAGTACTCTTGTACGAGATTCAATCTGTCTGCCGGAGTAATCATATTGTGATGTATTAAGTTTTGATGTTATTGATATCAAATGGTCTGTTTGCCATCACGGTATTCGCCAAGAATGCGCATTTCTCGCGTAAGAGGCCTGATGGCGTTCAGTGCCTGACAGTAACGCGCATAGTTGGAAAACTTGAGGTCAATGTAGAACAGGTATTCCCATTCCCGCCCGATGATGGGCAGTGACTGTATCTTGGTAAGATTGATTTTGTAGAACGACAGCACGGAAAGGATGGCAGAAAGCGAACCTTCCTCATGCGGCAGGGAAAACACCAGAGAGGACTTGTCCGTCTGCTCCCGCTGACGCAGCGTGTCGGCATTCTCAGGAGAGGTGATCACCAGGAAACGCGTGAAATTGTGCTTGTTGGTTTCAATGCCTTCCTCCAGTATCTTCATGCCGTATATTTTGGCAGCATCCTTGTGGCAGATGGCAGCGTGTCCGTGCAGATTCCTCTCGCGAATGTGACGGGCAGCACCGGCGGTGTCGTCCACTTCGACGATTTTCAGTCCGTGATGGGCGGAGAGAAAAGAGCGGCACTGCATCAGCGCCACGGGATGGGAGTTCACCTCTGTCACATCTGCCCAGTTGTCGTCGGGCAGGCACATGATGGAGTGCGAGATGCGTAACTTGTGCTCGCCGACAACCGTCATGCCCGACTCGCGCAGCAGCTCATAGTTGTGAAGCAGGCTGCCGGCAATGGTGTTTTCAATCGCCACCAGCGCCACCATCGAAGGATCTTTCTTCAGGCTGGTAAAGACGTCCTCAAAGCTGTCGCACTCCACCAATCGGAGCGACTCCCCCTCAAAAAAGTGGTGAGCTGCAATATCGTGAAAACTGCCCTTGATGCCCTGAATGGCCACCGTGCGTCCCGCTTCTGCTTGAGTCTGATTCATTGTCATTCCAAAAAAAAGGTCCCGCCCTTTCGAGCGAGACCTATGTCTATTTTCTTTTTATCTTTTATCTTTTGTCGTCATAACACACACGGTCTCGCTCTTACTTGTTGCCGAAGTAAAAGTATGCATAAAAACCGAAGTAAAAGTTATGAACGTTTTGCACTTTTCTTTCGTTTTGCGCTGCAAAGTTATATTATTTTCAGGAAACAAGCAAGATTTTGCCCGAAAAAATGCATTCAAAGCCCCAACTTTTTTCACTTTGGCGACCAAAACACCTTGTTTCCTTTGACATACAAGCCCTTAGGCGCATGAATCCTGCGTCCGGAAAGGTCGTATGACGGCTGTTTCTCAAGGGGTTCTCCTCCGTTTTCCCAAAACGCCGGTCGCAAAGGCACGGACAAGGGGGCTTCCGGAACGGTGAACGTCAGTGTCTGTACAATCGGGAGCCAATTCCGACGAAGCCACAACGTGTAAGTTTCCCCTGCCTCAAGCCCTTTGAACACTACGGGTGAATGCAGCCAAGAGTCCTCCGTATAATTCATCGTCTCGCCGGGTGCAAGATTCAGAAAAAGATATCGGGATGAGAACGTTTCTTCGGGATTGTCATATGACTTTATCTCCCCCTTCATCAAATCAAAATGCAGCATCGTGCCGTAGGTTTTCACGGCCGTATTATTGGTTACACTGCCCGAAATCTGAGCCGTACCGGATTCAGGAAAAGTCACGGCAAGTTCCGAATAGGATAAATCAATGCTTTGCGACGGCATAATGTTAACCGTACGGGCACAGAAGAACTCCTCTTCGTTGAAGGTTACGCAAAAAACTCTCTCTCCCGCTTTGCGAAAACGGAAGCAACCCACATGCTTCACAGTCTGCTTCGGCGGCAAGAGGAAAGAGCACACGCCGCAAAACTCTCCGTCTTCTTTCATTTTTTCCGTGTCACCCTCCTGCCACACGGCCGGCGTAAAACTCAAACCCTCCAGCGTATAATATAAGGAATCCGCGTGCGTATTCTCCAAAATCACTTCAGCCAGCACAAAATCCTCGGTCGAAGGCTGACGCAGCAGTGTTACATCGTGCACTTTGACAAAGTCCTGCGTACGGATACTGTCTCCGGCCAATGTTTCAACCTCGTCGGGGGCGGCAAGGACGCAGGCCTGATTGGAGGCGAATCCGGCGAAACGCTCGGGATAAGAGAAGTCCTGCGGGTTTTGAAATTCATTGAGCGCATCCATTTCATACCACCCGTCGCGATGATTGTCTTCACCCCAATTGCAGTGATACATTCCGTTTTTCACGCCGTCAACGACCCAGGCATGTGCACCCCCGCAAGTATAACCGCTGAAATATATCGGCCTTCCGTGATTCAACTCATGAGCGATCAGACGCCGCCAGGCAGGAACGGTGTAGCTGTCGCGGTAGCAAAGCTCCACGGTCTTGTAACCGAACTGCTCCTTCAGCACATTGACCACACGCTCCGTGCTGGCCGAGGTGGAGTTGATACCATATTTCGCTCTCAAGGCCTGCCCCACCCACACGGAGAGGTCGGCAACAGCCTTGGCCGCTTCGTCGCTGTAGGGACTGTCGAGATAGTCCTCCTGCATGTTGACCCAGTCTATCGGGGTGCCCTCCGGCACTGTTAGCAGAGAGAATTGGTCTGTAGTATATTCTGCAATCTCCGATGTCAGAGCATTGGGGAAATGCCAGTAATTGATCATGTGCTCGACAGCCGTAGCCACACAACCCACTAAAGCTCTCTCCCCGTCAATCAAAGGACAGGCATTGTTGAAAGGAGTGCCCTGCGAGCGTCGGGCATGCATTAAAGGAAAGTCCTGAGCGCACACAGCGGTAACGCTCAGGACTGTCCATAATATCAAGAGATTCTTTTTAACCACCGAAGTTGTCGAATCGAATCATGTCGTCTTCCACACCGAGAGAGTGCAGCAGATCGAGCACCGTCTTGGCCATCATTGGAGGTCCGCAGAGATAGTATTCACAATCTTCAGGACTCTCATGCTGCTTCAGATAAGTGTCGCCCATGACGGGAGCCACGAATCCTGGGGTATACTTGATACCTGCTGCATCGGCCTTCGGATCGGGACGGTCCAAGGCCAAGTGGAAGTGGAAGTTGTCGAAGTCCTTCTCCAACTGCAGGAAGTCGTCCAGGAAGGGGATTTCCTCCAGGGCGCGTGCGCCGTAGAAATAGTGCATCGGACGCTTGCGGTCTTCCTCACTGACACCGTGTCCCTTGAGCATGTGCATAATCTGGGCACGCAGAGGAGCCATACCGGCACCGCCACCGACCCAAATCATTTCACGACCGGTGCCGTACTGGGGACGGAACTCTCCGTAAGGACCGCTCATGATGACCTTGTCGCCGGGCTTCAGCGAGAAGATGTAAGAAGAAGCGATACCGGGGTTCACATCCATGAAGCCGGGACCCTGATCCTTGGGCTTGAAGGGCGGCGTGGCAATACGCACGTTCAGCGTGATGATGTCGCCCTCATCGGGATAGTTGGCCATGGAGTAAGCACGGATAGTGGCATCGGGGTTCTTACACTTGAGCGGGAACAAGCCGAACTTCTCCCATGCGGGCAGGTAGGTGTCACCAATCAGGCTCTTGTCAAAATCCTTGTCGTAGTCGATGCAGTCGAATGCGGGAATCTTGATCTGTGCATACGAACCGGGCTCGAAGTCCATGTGTTCGCCGGGAGGCAGAGCCACCTTGTACTCCTTGATGAACGTAGCCACGTTCTTGTTGCCGATAACGGTGCACTCCCATTCCTTGACACCCATTACGGAGTCGTCCACGGCAATCTTCAGATCGCCTTTCACCTTGCACTGACAACCCAGGCGCCAGTGCTCCTTCTGCTGCTTGCGCGAGAAGTGACCCTTCTCCGAGTCGAGAATTTCACCGCCGCCGTCAGTCACCTGCAGCTTGCACTGTCCGCAGCTGCCCTTACCGCCACAGGCAGAAGGCAGAAAGATCCCCTCCTGAGAAAGTGTCGAAAGCAGCGAAGCGCCCTGAGGCACGGAAATGGTGTCTTTGCCGTTAATGGTGATGTTCACATTGCCACTGGGTGACAAGTAGGCTTTTGCCACGAGCAGGATGGCCACCAGCACCAAAATGATGACCAGGAATACGCCAATGCTCGCAAAAATCAAATTCATATCCATTGTCTATTCCTCCTGCATTTAGATGTTAAGACCGCTGAAGCACATGAAAGCCAAAGCCATCAGGCCGACGGTGATAAACGTGATGCCCAATCCCTGAAGAGGCTTGGGGACATCTGTATAAGCCATTTTCTCACGAATGGCAGCCAGACCGACGATGGCCAAAAGCCATCCGATACCGGAGCCGAATGCATAAGCCACGGCATCACCCACACCGCCGATAAACTGAGCGTTGGTGGGCTCCATGCCTATGCGCTGCTGCATGAACAGAGAAGCGCCCATGATGGCACAGTTTACGGCAATCAGAGGCAGGAAAATGCCCAAGCTTGCATACAGTGAGGGAGAAAAACGCTCTACGATCATCTCCACGAGCTGCACCATACCTGCAATCACGGCGATAAACAGAATAAAGGCCAGGAAGGTGAGGTCCACGCCGGGCACCAGCTTATCGGGAGCCAGGACGTATACCTGCAGAGCGTAATCCACGGGCACGGTGATGACCAGCACAAAAGTTACGGCCACACCCAGTCCGAGCGCCGTCTTCACGTTCTTGGACACGGCAAGATATGAGCACATGCCCAGGAAGAAGGCGAAAATCATGTTGTCCACAAAGATGGAGCGGACAAAGAGAGAAATCATGTGTTCCATACTTTACTTCTCCTCCTTATTAATTGAGCGATGAGCCCAGATGACACATCCAACGATGATGAGCGACATGGCGGGCATGACCATCATACCGTTGTTCATATAACCGGCCTCATACATTGCCTGCGGCACCACTTGGAAACCGAAAAGCGTGCCGAAACCGAAGAGCTCACGCACAAAACCTACGAGCACCAGCACCCAGGCATAACCCAGACCGTTGCCGATACCGTCAAGGAATGAGGGCCAGGGAGCGTTTTGCATGGCAAAAGCCTCCAGGCGACCCATCAGGATACAGTTTGTGATGATCAAACCTACATAGACGCTCAACTGCACGCTGACGTCATACACATAGGCCTTCAGGATTTGGCTCACGATTGTCACCAGAGCAGCCACAACCACCAACTGCACGATGATGCGGATGCGGTTGGGAATGCTCTTGCGGATGAGCGAAATGATGAGGTTGGAAAAGGCTGTGATGACCGTCACCGACAGTCCCATCACAATAGCGGGAGCCAACTGTGATGTCACAGCCAAAGCCGAGCAGATACCGAGCACCTGTACGGCGATGGGGTTGTTCATATTGAGAGGACCTGTAAATGCGGCCTTGTTCTCTTCAGAAAAAAGTTTCATACCTTTCTGTCCTCCTTATTTATTATTAAGAAATTCTTTGTACTGGCTCAGGCCTTCCGTCACCATGGCACCGACGCCCTTGGACGTCAGCGTTGCACCGGTGATACCGTCTACCAGGAAGGTGTCGTCACCCGCACCCTTCTTCACAACAGTGAGGGCAACCTCTCCGTTGTCACCGAAGACGGGACGGTTCACAAACTGCTCCTGAAAATCGCGCTCGCCAATGCGTGCGCCAAGACCTGCCGTTTCGCTCTCGTGGTAGAAGTAGGTGCCCACGACCTTCTCCTTCTGGGCATCAACAGCGATGTAACCCCAAAGGCCGCCCCAAAGACCGCGTCCGGTGACGGGAATCACATAAGCATCCTTACCGTCTGCCGTTTTGCCTACAAATACGTGCAACTCGCCGTCCTTGATGAGCTGTCCGTAAGCGGTGTTAAACTTGCCGGTGTAAACCACCAGTGCACCGTCTTTGTAGAGCATGTCCTTCACATTGTCCTTATAGACATCACCCACGTTAACGGAGGCTTTGTCATAACCCAGAGCGGTCAGAATCTGACCCTTCGTATCATTCTCCACGTTGGCGTCCTGCACGGGCTTGAGCGCAGAGCTGACAAATGCCAGCAGGAAAGCCACGATAATCACCATAACGGAAGCATACACAAAGGTATATACATTGCCGTTGGTGTCGATGCCCTTTTTCTTCACCTCCTGAATCTTGGAAGTGTCAGCGCCGCAGATAGGGCACTTGTCGGGCATGGATGCGGCCTCAAAGGTCTGGCCGCACTGACTGCATATAAATTTCTTTGCCATATCTGTTTACTTTTTAAGGGCGCGCTTGGCACGCTTGTTGATGTTGCTCTGCACGAAGCAGTAGTCGATGAGCGGTGCAAAGAGGTTCAACAGCAGGATGGCGAGCATCATGCCTTCGGGATAACCGGGGTTGAGCACACGCACCAACACTGCAATGAAACCGATGAGCAGACCGTAGATGTATTTACCGCACTCCGTACGTGCTGCGGTCACAGGATCGGTAGCCATGAATACGGCACCGAAGCAGAAGCCGCCCACGATGAGCTGATGCCACCACTCGATCTCTGTCAGACCTGCAGCCTGCATCAGATAACCGGTGAAAGCACCGCCAACAAAGACGCTCAGCATCACCTTCCAAGAAGCCACACCCGTGCACATCAGCAGCAGGCCGCCGATGGCGATGGCGATAACGCTGGTCTCGCCGATACTGCCGGGAATCAAACCGATGATGGCGTCATTGACCGTGGCGCAGTCAAAACCGCTGAAGCCCTCTGTGGCAGCCTGGCCGAGAGGCGTAGCGGCAGAAAGACCGTCACTGCACTCATAGCCCAGACCGAGAATCTTGTCACTGTTAACCCACACGTGGTTGTCGCCCGTCATAGCCGAAGGATACGAGAAGAACAGGAAAGCACGCGTGATCAGGGCAGGGTTGAAGATGTTCATACCCGTACCGCCAAAAATCTCTTTGGCAAAAATCACGCTGAAAGCCGTGGCTATAGCCAGCATCCACAAAGGCAAAGTTACGGGAACAATCATGGGGATGATCATACCGGTAACGAGGAAGCCTTCGTGAATCTCCTCGCCCTTCCACTGAGCCACAGTAAACTCAATACCAAGGCCCACAATGTAGCTCACCAGAATTTTGGGCAACACAGCCAGGAAACCGTAACCGAAGAGGCCCCAAAAATCCGACGTGTCACCGCCGCCGAGAAGGGCGTTCTGATAACCCACGTTGTACATGCCGAACAACAGAGCCGGCATCAGAGCGATAATCACAAAGAAAATCAGTCGCTTCGAGTCCACGGCATCGTGGATGTTTACGCCGCCGCGCTTGGACGTCGTGTTGGGCACGAAGGCGAAGGTCTCAAAGCCATCCACCACAGAGCGCAGACAATGCAGTTTGCCGCCCTCCTCTACCAACGGATGGATATTGTCGAAAAACTTCTTAATGGGATTCATCACATATTCTCCTTTCTCAGGGTGTCAAGACCCTGTCTAACAATCCTCTGCAGTTCCAGCTTCGACGAGCAGACGAACTCGGCCAGAGCGAAGTCTTCGGGCGCCACTTCGTAGATGCCCAGAGCCTCCTGACGGTCAATGTCGCCGGCGATGATGGCCTTGATGAGGTATCCTGCATAAATATCCATCGGGAACACTTTGTCGTATTCACCCGAAAAAATCATGTGACGCTCTCCACCCTTGACACGGGCGTCCAAACGATATTCCTTCTTAGGCATCAGCCAGGAGAAATAGGTGCGACTGGTGGAGAACTGATTGAAGCGGGGCATAATCCAACCCAGCATCTCGTCGGCATCGTCGCCTTCGGGGATCACGTTCACCTCTGTGGTCTGTGCACCGAGGAATCCGTCGAGCGAAGACTTCAGACCGGTCATCACGTTGCCGTCGATGATACGGTTGTTGGCCGACTTGTCAATCTGCCCCTCGAGAATATCACCGAGCTTGGCGCCGACAATAACCTGAGCGTATTTGGGGGCTTTCACCTCGCTGCCTGCAACGGCAATCTTACGGGAGAAGTCCACGACGCTATTCTTCAGCAAACGGCCCAACATGATGACCACCTCGGGAGCCATCGTCCAAACCACTTCGCCTTTGTTCACCGGATCGATATGGTTGATTTGCACACCCACATTGCCGGCAGGAGCGGGGCCGTCGAACACGTTAACGACACAGTCTTTAGCTTCGAGCAGGGCCTTGGCCGTCTGCTTGCTGCTGACGCCCAGATAGACGGGAGCGAGCTTGGAAAGCGCTGTCAGACCTGCCTGGAATTCAGCTTCCTGACCCTGAAGCACATACTCAAAGTTCTGAGCCAGAGGCATGCTGTTGAAGGCACTCACGAACAGAGACTTGGGTTTGTCCTCGGGATTGGGCACCACAGCGTAAGGACGCTGCAGCATCATGCCGAACAGACCGCTCTCCAACATGAGGGCTTTTACATCACCCTTCACTTCAAACTTGTGCGCCGTCTGCTTGCCGTCAGCTTTCACACGAATGCTGAGCAACTTGCGGCGGTCACCTCTTTCAATCTGCGAGACGACACCGCTCACAGGCGAAACAAATTTCACTTCCGGATGCAACTTGTCCACAAACAAGGCATCCCCGACCTTGACTTCATCGCCCTCTTTCACAACCGGCTTGGGCTTTACTCCGCAAAAATCATCGGGACAGAGCGCATACTCCTCCGACATCTTCACGGGCAAAGTTTCCAAAGCGGCAGTGCCCTTGAGCTTAACGTCAAGACCTTTGCGCAACTTGATTACTTTTGCCATTATGTTTTGTTAAATAAATATGGTTTTGCTCCACAAAAGTACTAAAAACTTTCCTCAAACACGCTCAATGTGGAAAAAAAATCCCGCAATGTGAAAAAAAAATGCTACTTTTATCCCGCAAAACAAAGAAAAACGTCAGAAACAAGCCATCAAAGCCCTAAAATATCTCATAATTTGGCTCGTTGCACTGCTCTCTGCATGCTACCTTTCGTTCGTCGTGCTGCTCTCCGTCCCGGAGGTGCAAAAATGGCTCGGACGAGAGGCATCTCACATTCTCTCAAAACAACTCTCCAGTCGGGTCCACATCGGACGCGTAGAGATCAGTCTGCCAAATCGCGTTGTCGTTGACAGCCTGTATCTTTGGGACCGCAACGACTCCCTCCTGCTTTCCGTGCGCCGTGCCGGAGCCAAGATGGAGTGGACGCCGCTACTGACAGAAAACCGCATCTCCATTGCCAATGCCCAGCTCATGGGCGCCGGAGCGCATATCTACCAAGGGCCTGACAGCCTCTACAACATTCAGTTTCTTATCGACACATTCTCCTCAAAGGACACCCTCAACCGTCGCCCGCTCGACCTGCGTATCGGCAGCCTCATCATACGACGCAGCAACGTGGTTTTCAACGATATCGCCATCTCCGACATCAATCTCACAGCACATCTCCACCGCCTCACCGATGACAGCCTCTCGCTCACACTCAAACGTCTTTCCCTGCGAGAAGGTCACGGTTTGGTGCTCCACGAAATGGCAGTAGAGGGCCAGGCGACACGCACTCGATTGTATTTGGACACGCTGAGCATAAACGCTCAACTGCCGTCTCATCCGCGCTTTCCCGAGAATATAGACCTGCGCCTCAGCGCCTCCGGCAACGAACGGCGCATCCGGCTTCACCGCCTCGAAGCGCATTCTCCGCTTTACACGGTTTCCTTTCTGGCCAACGGATTTATCGACGATGTGCTCTCCCACCCTTCATTTGTACTGCTTATCGATCGCCTCAGCGCCACCGATCTGCCGGACCGTCTGCAGGCTTTGGGCAAAGTGGACGTAAAAGGAAGTCTGCATAGCAATCTTCACGACCATCAGGTAGACATTTCCACCTCTACCGCATTAGGACGATTCTCTCTCATTGGCAGCTTGAAAGACAACAACGACTTCACAGCCTCTCTCACCACCGACACCCTTCTGCTGTCGCCGCTCACCAGAGGCACCGGAGCGGCATCACTCCATCGCTCGATGGCGCGTCTTGAAGCCAAGGGTAAGATAAAAGGAGCCGACGGTCTGCCCCAACTCACGGCAAACCTCTCCGCCCCTCTTGTCCAATTCTCCGGCTACACGCTGCGCGATCTTTCTGCACAGGCCTCCCGTACCCGGCACGACACCGAAATTTCCCTTGCGCTCAACGACCCGCACGGAGCCCTCACGGCACAACTCAACATTCCGGGCGACCGTTGGCAGCAAACGGCAGCCGACATCATGGTTGACAACTTTCAATGGAATCGGGAAGGCGACGAGATCCTCATGCAACCCACCGACTTGCACATTACCCACAAATACTACGAAAACGCACATCATTTATTACTTAATTCCAAAGACATACAACTTCAGGCTACAGGACAACTTGAAGACAGTATAGATTTCGCTCTCACCTTTATGGATACGTTGTTGGTGCGTAAATTTGCCGGCATTGACCTGCGCATTCCCCAACAGGGCATCCTCGTGGGCACATTCTCCCCCGCACCCCGATTCGACTGGTTGAAATCTCGCCTGAGAGCCCAACTCGAAGTGCCTCAGGTCAGCTATGGGAAAGAGACGCTCTCCAACACCCAACTGCAACTCAACTACGCTCCCGACGACCTCAAGGGCACACTTTACACCGAGCGTGAAATGCCTTCCGGCTCCACTGCCTTTGACCTCAGTGTGGAGAATTCCGAAGACCGCCTGCATGCGCTCTTTTCCTGGAACAACAATAACGGCCCGCGCCAGCAAGGTACTGTGGATGCAACGGCACTGCTCAATCGGGACAGCTTGGGAAAGAGTGACTTCCGACTGTGGGTTGCTCCTTCCGAGCTCGTCATCAGCGACTCTGTATGGCAGGTGCATCCGGGAGCGGTGCGATGGCATGAAGGCGTTGCAGAGGTCGACGGGCTTGGAGTCTCCCAGAACGATCGCCATCTCACGGTGAACCGCGATGTCAATGTAGGCTACATCATGGATCTCGTCAAGTTCCACTCCGTGCTCTTCGGAGGCAATGCCAGCGGCGAGGCTATACTCACGGGGCTCATGAGCAATCCTGTAGCAGATGCCCGGGCCCATGTCACCGATTTTACATTCAACAACACCCCGGAAGGCACCGTCGATGCCCGCCTCGTTTGGGGCCGAACGCCCGGAACGCTCGATATCGAGGGGCATGTCTATGACGAAGCCGAAGGCATGGACACTTATGTCAGCGGACTCGTCGTGCCCGGCAAGAGACCGGACAGCCGTCTGCATCTCGACATTGACACGAAGCATTTCGACCTGGGTTTCCTCAATTATTTCACCGAAGGCATTCTCGGCGATTTACGCGGTCATGTTTCAGGCAAAGCCTTTGTGGGAGGCCCGATGGGGAAAATCAATCTGGCCGGGCGTCTGCACTTGGAAGACCTGTCGGTTTATGTTCCTTATACAGGCGTACGCTATCTGATGGCCGGCATCGGCGAAGACAGCGTGTTGCTTGAACCCAACCACATCTATCTGCGCAACGCACACATTATGGATGTACACGGAGAATTGGCTTCCGACATTCACAACGGCCTCCTCCAAGGCCACATGCAGCACGACTGCTTTAAGAATCTGCGCTATGACTTCAGCCTTGACGGCAGCAATCTGCTCCTCTACGACATGAAGACTTTCGACGACCAA
>ONSH01000097.1 GCA_900320435.1 uncultured Prevotellaceae bacterium | reverse complement strand
TCGTCGCTCTTACCATATATATATGCATCGCGCAAGCCGGCCATCACTTTGTGCTGCACATAGAGGGGCACATTGCCGCGTGCGCTGTTGAACTTGGCGGTGCTGCCGCTGTACATATCCGTCCAAAGTGCGTTGTCGGGATAGCCGCCGATGTAGCCCTTGAGGCCCTGCGTGTTGCTGTCGAACTTGTCCTGACAATCCTTCATGACGGAGAGCATGCGGTCCATGCGCTCCTTGAGCTGCGCCTTCGTGGCGGCATCGTCGCAGGCGGCATAAGCCAGCGCGAGGGCCGAGAGATAGTGTCCGCCCACGTGTCCGTCCAGACGGAAGTTGCCGCTGCCCCAGTTCTCGAAGTTGGGGTGTTTTGTTGTCCAGTTGGCATAATCCCCCGTGTTGAGTCCGGCCTGACGCACGAAGGGTGTCAGCAGACGGTCCACGTCGTAGGAGAGCAACATGTCAAAGTTGCGGTACATAGCCTCCTTGAGAGGCCCATCCGAGAGCGTCACCTCCGAGAGCTCGAAGTGCTCGGGGTAGAGCTTGTTTTCGGCCTGTGTCGTCAGCGAGAAGACCAGAGCCAAAAGCGCAAAGAATTTCTTCTTCATGGTATTGATGTTGTTTGAGTTAATGTTTATTTAGTTGATTCTGTGTCAAATGTGATAGACTTCGTCCACACCCTCTATCTGGTAGAGATGGCGCATCACACGCACGAGTTCGCTCACGGAGTGGACGAAGAAGGTGATGTGGCAGTCGACCAGCGCATCGGTTGTCGTCGTCGTGAGGGCGTCGATGCCCAGATGGAGCACGTTGGTGATGTGGTCGATGAGGTCCGCCAGCAGATGATCGCGGTCGATGGCGTGAATCACCACCGTGACGGGATAAATCTTCTTGGACTCCTTGAAGTCCACCGCCACGATGCTGTCGCCGTATTTAGAGGCCAGACGGATGGCTTCCGCACAACTGCGGCGGTGAATCGTGACACGGCCGTCGTCGTCCTTGACGCCGATGCTCTCTCCGCCCGGAAGCGGACGGCACAGGGGACAGCGCATCACCATCGGATCCTCCACTGTGGAGAGATACTTGCGGATGCGGCTCTTGGCAAAATAGGTGCTGCAGTGGTCGAGCCAGTCTTTGGCGGCGGTATATCTTCCGGCGGTGCCGATCTCGACGCAGTCGCCGCGCTGCAGCGGCGTCTTCACGCTCTTGAGTTTGCCGTTGATGCGGGCGTAGTGGGCGTGAAGACCGGTCTCTTCGTCCAGCTTGAAAGCGAAGTCGATGGCCGTGCTCCCCAGGGGCAGGATGAAGCTCTTGCCGTCGGTGGAGAACACCATGATGTCGTCGTAGTAGAGTGCAGCGGAAATCTGCTCCAACAGCTGTGCGCCCGTGCCCTGTTCGGCGATGTCCTGCAGCACGCGGCGGAAGCGCTTGATCCAGTCGCCGATGTTGTTGCCCAGTTCGGCCATACAGCCGATTTTCGAGGCCGCCACCATGTCGTCGCTGCAGATCTGCACGTCTTCCCAAACGCCTTCTTTAGAGAGCAGCATCACGCGCAGACACTGATAGGAGTTTTCCTTGGCCTGATCGATGAGGTTCATGAACGAGCCGGGCTTCTCCTTGAAGTAGTCCGTGAGGATGTTGTAGATGCGCAGGGCCTGAGCCTTGTCGGTCATCATGTCGTCCACGCCGTCGTCAAAGGTGACGCGCACGTAGTAGCGGTTGTCCAAGTGCTTGAAATCCACGCCCTGCTGCTTCATGCGGCGGTAGATGGAGTAGGGCTTGCGGTAGAACACTTCCACCTTGGCCACGACGCCTTTGTCCTTGAGCAGACGCTCGCACCTGTGGGTGAACTCTTCCAGGCGGCTGAAGTTGGCCAGCTTGTCCTGATAGAGCGCTTCTTCCAGATCGGCGTATTCCAGCTCGCAGCGGTATTGGAAGGAGAGATTCTCCAGCTCCGTCTTCACGTCGAACAGACCCAGACGATTGGCCAGAGGAGCGTAGAAGTAGTCGGTCTCTCCGGCGATCTTCATCTGCTTCTCGGGCTTCATCGACGAGAGGGTGCGCATGTTGTGCAGACGGTCGGAGAGCTTGATCATCAGGGCCCTTATGTCGTAGTGGAGCGAGTCGAGCAGCTGCTTGTAGTTGTCGCCCTGCTTGGTGATGGTGTACTGATCCTTCTTCTTCTTCGTCACGATGTCCACGAGCGAAGCCACGTCGTCGCCGAAGCGCTCGCGCACCTGCTCAATGGTGAAATCGGTGTCCTCCACCACATCGTGTAGAAAGGCCGTGATGACGGAGTTGGCGTCGAGCTTGAGTTCCTCGGCCGCGATGAGCGCCACCGCAATGGGGTGAATGATGTAGGGCTCGCCGCTCTTGCGCTTCTGCGCGGCATGCTTCTCCTGAGCCAGAGCGAAGGCGTCCTTGATGCGCTCAAGATCCTCGGGGCTCACTCTTGGGGCCATCACTTCGAACACGCGTTCGGACGATTGGCGGATGATCAGATTGTAGTCGTACATTTACAAATACAGTTTTTCGCGGCAAATATACGGATTTTTTTGCAAACATCAAAGATGTTTTGCAGTTTTTTTTAATTCTTGTGCCCAATTACTCCTGTTTTTGTCAAAAAATCGGATTTCGAATTGGCTGGAAACACACCTTTTTCGGAAAAGACTAAACATGGCATTGGGGACGCAAAACATATTTTTACCCGCTTCCAAGACCCTTTTCAGACTGTTCTCAGAGGCTTCTCAGAGACCGAGCAGAGACCGAGCTGAGGCGCTGATTGGGGTATTTTTTGTCAAAAGAAATGAGAGGTTGGGGAAGCGTCTGGCGGAAGCCTGAAAAACGGGAGAGGGGAGGGCCGGAAAAAAATATTTTTGGAAAAAGTGGGAAGAAAAGGCGGAAATCTCGATTTTTTTTCGTACCTTTGTACGCGTTATTTGTATTTATAACATAAATGTTGCGGGTAAAATCTTTCGGGATTCCCGCATAAACCTCTAAAAGATAACTGACAATGAAAGCATTTGTATTTCCCGGACAGGGCGCACAGACCCCCGGTATGGGTAAAGCACTTTATGAAAACAACCCCAAGGCCAAGGAGCTCTTCGAGCAGGCCAACGAGATTCTCGGCTTCCGCATCACCGATCTGATGTTCGAAGGCACGGCAGAGGATCTGCGCCAGACGAAGGTGACGCAGCCCGCCGTCTTCCTCGACAGCGTCATCAAGGCCGTGTGTCTGGGCGACGAGTTCAAGCCCGACATGGTGGGCGGTCACTCTCTGGGTGAATTCTCCGCTCTGACGGCTGCCGGCGCCCTCACGTTTGCCGACGGTCTGAAGCTCGTCAGCGCCCGTGCTATGGCCATGCAGAAGTGCTGCGAGGCCAATCCCGGTGCGATGGCCGCCATCATCGGTATGGCCGACGAAGAGGTGGAGAAGCATTGCGCCGCCGTTACGGCCGAAGGCAAGGGCGTCGTGATTGCCGCCAACTACAACAATCCCGGCCAGCTGGTCATCTCCGGCAACCGCGAGGCTGTGGAGCGCGCCTGCGAGGTGATCAAGGAAGCCGGCGCCAAGAGGGCCATCATGCTGCCCGTGGGCGGCGCTTTCCATTCGCCCCTGATGCAGAACGCCAAGGACGAGCTCGAAGCCGCCATCAAGGCCACCGAGTTCCACAAGCCCGTCTGCCCCGTCTATCAGAACGTCGACGGTCAGGCCCACACCGAGCCCGAGGACATCAAGCAGAACCTCGTCGCACAGCTCACTTCTCCCGTGCTCTGGACCAAGGAGGTGCAGGCTATGGTGGCTGCCGGCGCCACGGAGTTCACCGAGTGCGGTCCCGGCCGTGCCCTTCAGGGCATGATCGTGAAGATCGCCAAGGACGTCACCGTCAGCGGCATCGAGTAAAACAAACCCCTTAATTCTCTCATCCACAATTCACTCCAGCAGAAAGTATGACGATCTATCAGGTTTTCACCCGCCTCTTCGGAGCGCAGAACGCAGTCTTGACGCCCGGCGGCACCAAGGCCCAGAACGGATGCGGCACGATGGCCGACTTCACGCCGAAAGCCCTTCGCGAAATTAAGGATCTCGGCATCACCCACGTGTGGTACACCGGCATCATCGAGCATGCCACGAAGACCGACTATACGGCCTTCGGCATCCGTCGTGACAACCCCATGGTGGTGAAAGGACAGGCCGGAAGCCCCTACGCCATTAAGGACTACTACGACGTGGATCCCGATCTGGCAGTGAAGGTGGACAAGAGGATGAAGGAGTTCGAGCAGCTTGTCGTGCGCACCCACAAGGCCGGCCTGGGCGTCATCATCGACTTTGTGCCCAACCATGTGGCCAGAGAGTATCACAGCGACGCCAAACCCAAAGGCGTGCGCGATCTGGGCGAGGACGATGACAGCAACATGCACTTCAGCCCCCAGAACAACTTCTACTATCTCAACGGACGCCTCCACACGGAGAATCTGCCCAATCAGGACGGCAGCTACGTGGAGATTCCGGCCAAAGCCACCGGCAACGACCAGTTCTCCGAATGGCCCACAGTCAACGACTGGTATGAGACCGTCAAGCTGAACTACGGCGTGGACATTCAGGGCGGACGCACGAATCATTTCGACCCGATTCCCTCCACCTGGCTCAAGATGACGGACATTCTGCTCTTCTGGGCCGCCAAAGGTGTCGACGGCTTCCGCTGCGACATGGCAGAGATGGTTCCCGTGGAGTTCTGGCACTATGCCATCGCCCGCGTCAAGGAGCAGCATCCCGCCATCATGTTCATCGCCGAGGTCTACAATCCCGACGAGTATCGCAACTACATCCACTACGGCGGCTTCGACTACCTCTACGACAAGGTGGGTCTCTACGA
>ONSH01000098.1 GCA_900320435.1 uncultured Prevotellaceae bacterium | reverse complement strand
GATCCGTCAAATCCACGCGGGCTGCCCCACTCCATGCCGGCACCTCGACGAGGGCCAGGACCTGGCGACTGCCGGCCTGCGACTGAAGTGTGTGGCGCAAACGGTTCATGGATTCCACAAAGACATCGATGCCCTTGTTTTTGAACTCATATCGGCCGGAAGTGGCTACAACGAGCGTGTCGTCGGAAAAAGTGCAACCCGTAAGGGCATTGGCCACACGGAAGATACGCTCCCTGGCTTCTTTACGCACCTTGTCGAAGTTCTTACTGTCAGGCACAAAATCTGCCTCAAAGCCATTCATCAGCACGGCGTCGCAGGGCTTGTCCAGCAACTCGGCGCATTCCTTTGCCGTCACATCGGAAACGGTGGTGAAGCAATCGGCATAATATGCGGTTTGATGCTCGATCGAATGTTTGGCGGCCACATTGAGCTCATGCGACATCTGAGTGCCGTTGTAGGCCCACAGATACTCATAAAGAGGCTTGCCGTTTCCGGCAATAGAGCGGCCGATGGTGGTGGCGTGAGTCGTAAAAATCGTGGCGATAGCAGGTACATGCTTCCGCAAATAGAGTGCGCCGAGACCGGTCATCCACTCGTGTGCCTGATAGATCACGTTTTCTGTCCCGCTCAGGTAAAATTTATAAAAGCTCTCCACCACTTTCGCCGCTGCATACGAGAACATGGAGGCCTCATCGTAGTCGCCGTAAGCGTTCAGAGAATCCACCTGGAAATCGTTCCACGCATCGGTATATATTTGATTTTTCTCGGCATAAAACGGATTAAAATCCACCAAAATGACACAGGGACTGCCGGGGATGTTCCAACGACCGGTACGGATCACGAGTCCTTCCGGGCCGATGAATATCAACTTGTCCTGCATTTCCTGCTGCAAAGTCTTTGCTCGCGTGGAAAGCACGGTATATATACCGCCTACTTTGTTACAAACCTCCCAACTGCTTTCAAAAATGA
The DNA here is from genome assembly GCA_900320435.1 of uncultured Prevotellaceae bacterium. GTDB lineage: Bacteria > Bacteroidota > Bacteroidia > Bacteroidales > Bacteroidaceae > Physcousia. The sequence continues at coordinate 4,338 of ONSH01000098.1, read as the reverse complement.
AATCGGGGCAAATCGTTTTTCTCTTTGTCGCCATACCTTTTTATGAAAGTATAAAATTACGGGCGCAAAGATACGAATTTCTTTTGTCTTGACAATTCTGTTTTTTTACATTTTTTTGCTTATCTCTCCATTTTTTTATTTTAATGGGTCAGAAGCAAAACTATGTAGGCCAGATATGCCACCATCAGGACAGCACCTTTCATGCGCCCTATCTGTCCCTTGTGCAGCGACAAGACAAACAGCAACAACACACTGCCGATGAAATAAGCTATATCCGCCGGCTTCAGTCCTTCCATGCTCAGCGGACGTATCACGGCACAGGGCCCCAAGGCGAAAAGTATGTTGAAGATGTTGCTGCCCAACACATTACCCACGGCAAGCCCTTCCCTGCCCTTATAGGCAGCCACAAGGCTCGTGGCAAATTCCGGCAGCGATGTTCCCGCCGCCAGCACCGTGATGGCGATTACACGCTCCGACACGCCCACCGTCTGAGCCAGCGCCGCTGCATTGTCCACCATCAGCCTGGCTCCTGCCACAAGACACAGCGTCCCGATTATCAAGAACAACACCGTGCGGGGCAAACTCATGATTTTGTCCTCAGGATAGAGTTCCTGAGACCTGTGATGGCGTGCATAATAGACGGTCCAGCCCAAGTAAGCGGAAAAAATGATAATCAGCCCCAAACCGTCCAGTCGAGACAAACCGTCCTGACATCCGAGAATCACCAGCAAAACGGACACGCCAATCGCGACCGGCATGTCGGTAAACAACGCACGCCTCGAGATGGACAGCGGCATCAGCAAACTGGACACACCGACAATCATCAGGGCGTTGAAGATGTTCGAGCCCATGATGTTGCCCACGCTCATGTCCGCACTGCCGCGAAGAGCGCTGAAAAAACTCACCATGAACTCCGGTAAAGAAGTACCTATGGCGACTACGGTGAGACCTATCACCAGCTCACTGATTCTGTAACGCCTCGCGATGGCCGTGGAAGCGTCGGTGAAGCGGTCTGCACCCCACAACACAAGCCCCATTCCAAGCGCGATAAGAACTATTTGGACAAATATCATGCCGCAAAATTACAAAAAAAACTTAATTTACTAAAATATTCACCGCCGGCAAATAGGCATACAGCAACTTTTTAGTATCTTTGCTTACGTAAACCGATAAAAACAACTCAAATATCGAACAATGAAACTGAAAAAACTATTGGCACTCGGAGCATTGACATGCTGCAGTGCTGCCAACGCACAAATCAACGATTGGCAAAACATCGACGAGCGTATCGCCTACACCTGCCCCGACAGCGTGCAGGAAGCGCGCGGCCACGTGTCCACCTATCAGATGGCACTTCAGAATCAGGATTGGAACGAGGCCTACATTTCTTGGAAATGGCTGATGGAGAAGGCGCCCTACTCCATCACGGGCATTTACAAGGGTATGGCGCCCTACATGCTCTACAACCTTATCAATGCTTCCACGGACGACGCTAAGAAGAAGCAGTACTTTGATGACCTCATGGCCATGTTCGAAGCACGACAGGAGCGTCTCGACGACCTCAACAAGATGGAGAAGAGCGACGCTCTGCGCAGCACCCTGGGCGACGTCTTGGCCGTGAAAGCCGAATACTACAACTGGACTGCACCCAATGTACCCGGATCCGGCTACACGCTCAACAAGGCATGGGACAACTTCGCCACCGCCATCAAGATGGTCAACGAACAGGGCGGCCGCGAAATCACCGGCGGATGTCTGCAGACCTTCTTCATGGTGTCCGACGCCATCTACAAGTACTATGCCGGCCAGAACACGCCGGATGTTTGGCGCGAGCAGTATCTGCAGGACTATCTCGACTCCAAGGACGCCTGCGAGAAGATGCTCCAACTGGCCAAGGAAGCCCAGGAACAGGGCGACACCGAGAAGGCAGAGAAGCTGGTGGCCACTTACGACGGCCCTCTGGCTTTCATCGACCAGACTTTCGCTGCTTCAGGCGCAGCCGACAGGGATCAGATCATTGCCATCTACACCAAGAAGTTTGACAGCTACAAGACGGACATCAACAAGCTGAACAACGCCATCAACCTGATGGCCCAGAACGGATGCGACGACTCCGACATCTACTACGAATATGCCGTTGCCGCCTACAACATCCAGCCCACCTTCACTTCCAGCATCGGCTTCGCCCAGAAGCTGCAGAAGGAAGGCAAGGCGCAGGAGTGTCTTACCTATTATAATAAAGCCCTCGAGCTGGCTCCAAACGATGACGTCAGAGGCAACATCTGCCTGAGAGTTGCACGCGCCCTGGCCTCATCCGGCGCCGTCACCAAGAGCGGAGAATATGTTGAAAAGGCCATCAGCTACAACCCCAACATTGTGGGCAAGGCATACTACCAGCAGGCCATCAACCTCACGAAGGCTCACGACTTCCAGACGGCCGTTACCTACTGCGACAAGGCTGCCGAGTCCGACATCACCGTGGCCCCCGCTGCCGAGCGTCTTAAAGCCAACCTGAAGCAGGCTATTGCCGCCAACGCTGCCAACGCCAAGGCTCAGGCCGAGTATCAGGAATATCTGCGCAAGAAGAAGGCTGAGGAAGACTTCTGGAAGGGCGGAGCTAAATAAGCTCCCCCTCTGCTGGACATAAAGAAATCCCCCGGCCGCTCGGCCGGGGGATTTCCTTTTATACTTATCTTATAAAATATGGATTACTGCTGGATGGTGCAGATGCTTACACGGTTCCAGTCGGGCTCAGAGAAGCTGTTGCCTACGCCCTGACCCTCAGCGGAGATGCGGTCGGCAGCAATCTTGTACTTATTGATGAGCATCGTCTTCACGGCCTCGGCACGCTGACGGGCAATACGCTCGTTAACCTCAACGCTACCCTCGGGAGAAGCATAACCCTTGATCACAACCTTGCTACCGGCGTGGTTCTTCAGGAAGGTGGCGATGCGCTCTACGTTGGGCTGCTGAGCAGCGGAGATGACGCTCTTACCCTGCTTGAAGTAAACGTAGCACTCCAGGTTGTCCTTGGTGTTGGTAACGGTCTGAACGACAGCGGGCTTAGCCTCACAAGCCTTGAGAGCAGCCTCGAGGTCGGCGATACGCTGGTTCTTGCTGGCGATGGTCTGATCGCGATCGGCAACCATGCCGCGAGTCTCGTTGATGGTAGCGTTCAGGCGATCAACCTCAGCCTGGTCGTAGGCGCGACCGAAAGCGAAGCTGTGAGTGCCGTTGCTGTTCTTGAAGTGATAGGTGCAGCCGGCGAAGATCTGAATCTGGGCAGCACGAGCCGTCATTGCCAGGTCTCTGTTGACGAAATCATACAGAATGGCGGGCTTCAGAGCAACGGTCCAAGCCTTCTCCTTGCCGAGGTTGAAGTTGAAGTTGGCACCAAACTTGAAGACCAAATCGTTGGCGTCGTTGTCAGCACCGGGGATGAAGGTGTGACCCCAACCGGAACCGCCTACAGCCTGGATTTCAAACAGACGGGGAGCGCCCTTGTAACCGCCGAAGAGGTTCATCAGGTTAACGGTACCGTTCAAGGTGAGCACGGTGTAGTCGATGGCAAAGCCGCCGTTGTTGAGGCTGGCCCAAGTAGCCTGGTTGCCGGAGCAAGCGGTGTTAACCACGCCGGTGTACTCCAACTCCAAACCGAAGATGGGAGTCAGCTGCTTACCTACGTTCAGACCGAAAGCGCCACGGGCGTCCTTCCAGAAGGCATGACCGACAGCAGGAGAAGCAATACCGCCCTGGATGCCGACATACCAGTTGTCAAAAAACTTGCTTTCCTTGTAGAGGTTCTCTGCAGAAACGCTCATTGCTACAAGAGCCAAAGCAAATACAGAAACAAACTTTTTCATACTTTTTACTTTTTTAGTTAATAATTGGTAAAAAAGAACACTTACTTCATAAATTTTGCGCAAAGGTACACTTTTTTTTCTATATTTGCGCAAAAATATGGTAAAAAACTGCCTTTCAAACTGCAAAATTAACATCGGACTGCGTATTTTGAGGCGTAGAAGTGATGGTTATCATGATATTGAGACCATTTTCTACCCTATTCCGCTGTACGACAAAATTTCCTTTTCCACCCTCGAAAACGAAGCACAGGATGCACACGACATTCTGACGGTGACAGGCATTCCCCTTTCTGCCGCAAGCGATGACAATCTGGTCATGCGAGTCGTAAGGATGCTGAGGGAAGAGGGCTTCCGCATCCACCCTCTTCACATCTCGCTGCACAAAAACATTCCCTCCGGAGCCGGCTTGGGCGGCGGCAGCAGCAACGCAGCTTTCACCATGAAGCTGCTGAACGAACTCTTCCGCCTCGGCCTC
>ONSH01000099.1 GCA_900320435.1 uncultured Prevotellaceae bacterium | reverse complement strand
TGGCGCGACTCTTACCTACATTGAAGATGCCGAGCGGTCCGCTCGCACCGTCGCCGCCTCCGGCTCTGCGCATGATGAAGATCCACAGGAAGATGAAGAACAGGATCGGGCCGAAGTTCCAAAGGAAGCGCTCCACGGTGTTGTCCGAGGTGGTGTATTTCACCTCACCGCGGAAATGTCCCAGGCGCTGCTGCTCGTCGACGAACTCCTCCAGCTTGTCGTTGCTGGGATACTCCGTCACGAGCTCCGGCTGCTCCTTCAGGTCTTTGGGCAGCGTGCCGAAGACCTCCGTCATCTTGCCGGGCACCACCTGCATAGAGAGTTTGCCCTCGTCCTTGTTGGCGGTGATGCCGCGGGCGTAGCCCTGCTCCACGTAGTATTTAAAACGGCTGTAGGACACCTGCTTGGAGGCCATGGCCCCCAACATATTGTCGCTCTGCGTGTAGAGATAACCCAGGGCAATGGCCACCAGGATGTATATCCACATGGGATTGAATCCGCCTTTCTTGTTTTTGCCGGACGGACGACGCACCGGCTTTTTGTCGGCGGTCTGCTGATTGTTTTTTTCTTCTTTCTTATACATTTCGGGCGCAAAGATACGCATTTTTTGCCAAAAACGTCATTTTTTTTTAATTTTTTAGGAAAAAGCTTTTGTCGTTTCACAAAAACGCATTACCTTTGCACCGCTTTTGAAGAGAAAGTGTTCTCCGAGCAAGTCAAGTTTGGGCTATGGTGTAATGGTAACACTGCAGATTCTGGTCCTGCCTTTCCTGGTTCGAGTCCGGGTAGCCCAACAAAGAAAAACCGACCTCCGTTAAGAAGGCCGGTTTTCTTTTTTCCTTTATTTCTTTTTCTTGAGGATGTCTATGTGATAGGCCACGCCGATGCGCAGTTGGCGGTAGTTCCAGTCCTGCAGGCCGAACTGCGCCGCGCCGAGCACGTCGAAGCGCCCCAGGTGATACTGCAGCTGTGTTTTCAGCGTCATGGGCTTGTCGCCCTCTCCTTCCCATCCGCTATAGCCGCCGAACGTCTCCGAGAGGGTGAAGTATTTGTTCTCCCACTGCACCATCACGCCGTACATCACGGCATCGTTTTGCCGCCCCGTGCCGGACTGCCAGCACAGGAAGCCGGTCGAGAGGGCCACACGCAGGCGGTTGTTCCACCCCAGCTCGCTGCCCAGACGGAAGGTCTCCGCCACGGAGGTGTCGAAAAAATAGCCCGGAGCATCGTAGTAGCGCCCGCGGTAGTGGTCGTTGCCCGAAGCCGTCTTCAGCGCCGCGCGTATGGTCCAGTCTGGACGCCAGCCCTTGGCGGTGATCACGTGGATGTCGCCGCTGACATATACGTCGCCCGTAGCCACACCGTTGCGCACGTGGTCGTAGCGACCGGCGTTCTCCTCCAGACGGCAGGCCCTGAGGTTTTCGTCCGACTGATGCCAGCGCTCCACCGGCACCATCCACAGGCTCAGATTCACTCTCGGGGTGAACAGGGGGATGTTGAGGCGCAGGAGCAGGTCGGAGGCGTTGTCGCCGCGCTTGCCCCAGTAGTGGGAGGCGGAGGCCTCGATGCGCAGGTCACGGCTCACGGTGCCGTCGAGCATATCGGGCACAGGGAAGGCGTTGGGGCCGAAATGACCGGGGTTGATCAGCGTCGGCTCACTCAAATCCGGCGCATCCATCGACGTCTGGCTGCACACAGTCTGCACCGCCAGCGCCAGCACTGCTACCGTAAAGAGCTTACTGCGCTTCATGCCTCGCTGTGTTTAGGCAGGGTGAAGTGCAGCATCAGGCTGCCGACGAGGGCACTGAGCACTGTGCCGCAGAGGATGCCCAACTTAGCGTCGTTGAGCAGCGCCTGCATGAGGGCGGGATCCTGTCCTTCCAGATCAACGGGGAACGAGAGCCCGGCCATGAACATCGACACCGTGAAGCCGATGCCGCACAGCATGGCCACAGAGGCGAACGACGACCAGTTGGCGCGCTCCGGCATCTCCACGATATGCAGCTTGATGGCCACCCAGGAGAAAGAGAACACACCGCAGAATTTGCCGACCAGGAGGCCCAGCATCACACCCAGACCCACGCCGGAGAAGAGGTTCTCCACGCTCATGCCCGACATATCCACTCCGGCGTTGGCAAAGGCAAACAGCGGAATGATGAAGAAGTCGATGGGGTTCTTGAGCGAGTCTTCCATATCCTGCAGGGGCGATATCAGACGGTCGGAAGCACTCTCTATGCGCTTGAGCACGGCAATGTCGCCCGAGCTGAGCATATTGGGCTTGTTGATGTCCGCTTTAGTCACATGAATGTGGGGGAACTTCTCCACGTTGGTGCGTATCTTTTCGATCCAATAGGTGCTGCTCTGTGTCAGGTTGGCCGGCACGCAGAAGGCCAGCACGACGCCGGCGATGGTGGCATGGATGCCGGTGTTGAGCACGAAATACCACAGTGCAAGACCGACCATCGTGTAGAACATCTTGTTGCGCACCTGTCGCCAGTTGCCCACACCGAGCACGATGACACACAACACCGCACCGAGCACGGCATTCATGTCGAGATGGCTGGTGTATTTAATGGCAATAACAACGATGCCGCCCAAGTCATCGGCCACAGCCAGTGCGGCCAGGAATATCTTAAGTCCGATGGGCACACGCTTGGAGAACACGCTCAGCACGCCCAGAGAGAAGGCGATGTCCGTCGCCATCGGGATGGCCATGCCGCGCTCCATGAGGGGATCTCCGGCGCATATCAGAAAGAAGACGATGACCGGCACCAACATGCCGCCGCAGGCGCCGATGACAGGCAGGAGTGCCTTCTTCACCGAAGATAGCTCGCCGCAGAGCAGCTCGCGTTTGATTTCCAGACCCACGGAGAGGAAGAAGATGGCCATCAGGAAATCGTTGATGAAGGCGCCCAGCGTCATGGTGTGCCCGTTGTGGGAAAACAGGTTGAAGCCGCCCACACTCAGGGCTACCGGCAACTCCCAAAGCTCCTTGTAGAGATCTTTCAGATCAGGCGTGTTGGCCACGATCAGCGCCAGGATTGTAGCAATGATGAGCAACACACTGGCACTGATGTATTTTTGCAGAAAACTCCGCAACATGAATGCATCCATCGCGATATATATTTAAAGGATTTGTTTATTTCTTTACGACGTGTAGGTATGCACACTGGTGGCCTGGGCCGAAGGCAGATAGTTCACGCCCCACCAGCACATCTGCAGACACACGAAGGCCACAATCAGCAGCGCCGCTGCAGCGCCCTGCGCTCCGGGGCGCGAAGTCCTCAGGTGCAGATAGGCCACATAGAGCGTCCATGTGGCGGCCGCCCAAGTCTCCTTAGGGTCCCAGCTCCAGTAGGTGCCCCAAGCCTCTTTAGCCCAGAAAGCGCCGAAGAGCATGCCGAAGGTGAGGAACGACAGACCGGGGCGCACCAGCAGATCGGCGATGGCCTGACGCCTGAAGAGGGCGGCCACGGTGGCCAATGCCAGACAGGAATAGCCCACCATATAGACCACGATATGCGGGCCGAACCACGGGCTCCGGAGCGCCGGCATCATCTTGCGCTCGAAATAGCCCACACTCACCAGTGTGATGTAGATGAAGGCGAAGGTTACCACGGCCATCACCGAGACGGCCACACCGCTGCGCCAGAGCTCCACCCTGTTTTTGGGCAGGAGGAGCAGCACGGCGCCCAGCAGCATCAAGATGAAACCGGCGTAAACGGAGTGCAGCCACGGATCGCGCACCATCTCCAAGATGGAGATCCGGCTCCACCGCCCCTTGGCTTCGTCGTAGGCCAGCTGGTAGATCCACCAGCGGTTCACCTTCATGGGGCGGTTCACCTCCACCGTGTCGCACAGCGTCTGTCCGTCTTTGGTGCGCACCTCCACGGCGCTATAGTATCGTTTGGGGCGGGGCTCCTCCATGACGACGGCGTAGTCTGCATCGAGGAAGAGCGACTGCGGCGGATACATGAAGTTGCCGCTGGATATCCAGCCGATGCCGCCTTTGCCGTCTTTTCTGGCGCCCACGAGCATCGCCGATGTGGCGCCGTAAGTTCGGGCGGGCGCGTAAGCCACGGCGCTGTCCGTCTCGGCGGGCACGGCCCACTCCAGCGTGTCAAACGCCGTGATTTCCCATCCAGTCTCTTCGGCCGGCATACCGCTGCGGCGGTCTGCCACCGTCATGTCGGGAGCGTATTGTTCGATGCCGAAGTCCTCCAGCTTCACCGTGAAGGGCAAGGCCACCAGACGATGGCGGTCGTCCACGCCCTGATTATCCGTCACGCCCTCCTGCGCCACCATCTTCACGCGGATCATGTCGCCGCTGCCCA
>ONSH01000142.1 GCA_900320435.1 uncultured Prevotellaceae bacterium | reverse complement strand
CACCTCTTCCCATTCCGAACAGAGAAGTTAAGCCCGCCCGCGCCGATGGTACTGCACACCCGTGGGAGAGTAGGTAGCCGCCGTTTTACAAAAGAAGCCTCTGCATCGAAAGATGTGGAGGCTTTTTTGGTATCAACAACCCAACTACTCTCTCACGGGTTGTAGGTGGCCGCCGGATCAGTTATTCACTTCGTTCGTCAGCGTGAGAGAAAGAATGTCCCCCATGCTGTGGATGCGCTCGAAGAGTCCCAGGAAGTCGGTGTCGTCCTTGGAGCGCACCATGAAATTGATGATGGTGGTGCCTTGCGTGTAGTCATAACGCAAGAATTCATCGGAGATATGCACTCTGTAATCGCGGAAACAGGCGCGATAGGGCGTGCCGTCGGTGATGATCTTATTCACCTTGAGGCGTACAATCTTTTGTTCTGCACTTTTGAGGAATACCTTCTCTATCTGCTCCAGGATGCGATAGACTACCAGGATAAAGATGCAGGCCGCAACAGAGACGACATACATGCCGGCTCCAACGGCGAGTCCCAGGCAGGGCCGCAACAGAGACGACATACATGCCGGCTCCAACGGCGAGTCCCAGGCAGGCCGTCATCCAAATGCCTGCAGCCGTAGTGAGGCCGCGCACGGAGCCCTTCATCTGTATGATGGCGCCGGCACCCAGAAAGCCGATGCCGGAGATCACCTGCGCCGCAATGCGTCCGGGGTCGCCGTTCTTCAGTCCCAAATACTCTTGCGGAATATATATGCTCACCAGCATGGCCATTGTTGCGCCCATAGCAATGAGGGAGAAGGTGCGCATGCCAGCAACCTGTCCCTTTTGGCGGCGTTCCACACCGACAATGGCGCCCAGCAAAAGGCTGAGCATCAACTTGAAGACGGACCCGATGACGGTCACGTCCTTGGCGCAAATGTCCTCAATAAGCTGTTCCCACATGGCCGTTTACCATTCGGTGATAGATTCGCCCTTGCCGTCGGGGGTCAGGAAGAAAAGCGGTGCGGGATTGGTCTGCTCGGTGGAGTAGTAGTGGAGACCTGAATCGTTGGTGCGGGGATACCAATGCTTGAGCAGCTCGATCATCTCGGCGGCAGCCCAGAGCATGGGGCCGTAACCGTGAGCTGCGGCGCTCGATACGGGGCGATAATAGTAGAATGCAGGGTCGAAAGCCATACCGGTGCCGACACAGGTGCCCTGCACGCGTCCCTTGTCATCCACCTTTGTAGAGAGTGCGTGCCAGGCCAGTTGAGCCACACCGCCGTAGGTGATGCCTTCAATCCAGCCCTCGTTGATGCCCCGGGCGATGCAGTAGCAGTAGATGGCGGTGCAGGAAGTCTCGAGATAGGAGTCGTTGCGGTCGAGCAACTGGTGCCACAGGCCTTCGCTGCTCTGCAGGTCGCAGAGACCGTCCACATGTTTGCGGTACTGCTCCAGAAGGCGCGGGCGCATAGGATGATCTTTGGGCAGAAGGGTCAGCAGTTCGGTGTTGGTCAGGAGGGCCCATCCGTTGGCTCTGCCCCAGGAGTAGGAAGGCTGCTGGCGCAAACCCTCCACATAGCCGTGGCGGTAGATGCGCTTCTCCGGGCGCCACATGCGCTCCACGAAGCGGAAGAACATCTCGGCTGCAGCGTCGAACGATTTGGGCTCGGAGGCCCAGATGGCATACTCGGCAATGGCAGGAATGCCCATATAGACGTCGTCCAGCCAGATGGTGTTGAGCTGCGGACGGGTGCGAGCAAACATGCCGTTGGGCAGTTTGTACTGCTCCTTGAAGATGAAATGGTTGTAGCGTTTGATGTACTTGTCGAAGCGGCCGCCCTTGTGGCCGTCCATCTTCATCATGGCCGTTGTTATGGTGCCACAGTCGTCGAGTGCCGTCAGACGGCGCAGAGGGCGTGCCGTCACGCTGTCGAGGCTGCTGTTGACATAGTCGGTGTATTGCTTTTCTCCGGTTACTTCTGCGGCGCGCATAAGGGCCTGATAGGTGATGCCCCACTCGTAGGAGTCGAGGCGGAAAGTGCCTTCCTTGCACCAGGAGAAGATGCGGTCGAGCGTGGCTTTGACGTCCTCGCTCTTGAGGGCGCCGTAAGGCATCTTGTAGTCGGGAGCCAAGAGGTGCAGCGGTGTGTTCTGATCGTTGATTTCTTCTTCGGCCTGCACGGGAAGAGCGAGTGTCAGGGCGAGAAGCGGGAGAAGCATGTGTGTCTTGAACATGGCGATATTTACCTATATTTATATGTATGTTATCTGCGAAGCAGGTTAAACCAGTCCTCTGCCGTCTTCGGGCCGTCCTTGGTTGACGGGTTGCAGCACGGCCAGATAGTCGATGTCGGTCTCGAGGGTGGTGACGACATATTGCAGGGGCACCTTCACGCCGATGCCCACGCCTTCGATGAGGTCGGGCGCATTTTTGTCGGGCACGTTGCGGCCCCATGAGGCCAGCAGCATGGAGGCGTTGCGGGGATCCACATCGGGGCGTCCCATCATTTCGATGAAGCCCTGATTGCCAATCTCGAGCTTCTGCACGCCGGTGGCGAAATAGTCGTTCTCCGTCTCGCCCTTGAAGTAGATGTCCACCTCAAGCTCGCGGCTGCCTTTGCGCATGCAATAGACCTGCTGCATGTAGATTTTGTGGCCGTTGAACATCCAGTCGCGGTCCCACACCATCACGGCGCAGGTGTCGGGTCCTTCGCGCATGATGCGCTGTCCTCGGGCGGCAACAGAGTCC
>ONSH01000101.1 GCA_900320435.1 uncultured Prevotellaceae bacterium | reverse complement strand
TTTGTCCTCTGCGGCCCGCTTCTTATGCCTGTCGGCATTGCGTTCCTCATCAACTACTTTGTCGGCAAGAAACTTTTAGCCAAGGAGATTGAGGCAGAGGAAAAGAAGATGATCACACAGGCGTAACCCGTGACACGCGAAGCATTCATATCGCTGGTGGAGCGCGAGCAGGAGTCTCTCAGAGGTTTCTTGCTCGCCCTCTGCTGCGGCAACAGGAGCGAGGCTGACGATCTGGCGCAGGATGCACTGGTGAAGGCTTATCTCTCTTCGGCCGGCTATCAGGACAAGGGCCGTTTCCGCTCGTGGCTCTTCAAGATTGCCCACAACACTTTCCTCAACCACAAGGCCAGTCTGCGCACGACGGAGAGCATAGACGAGGTCCGAACGCTGGCGGGAGACGGCGGAGCCGACAGCGCTTTCGAGCACCAGAGCCTTTATCTGGCCTTGAGCACGCTACCGCCCAAAGAGCGTTCAGCCATCACGCTCTATTACCTCAACGGATATGACATCAGGACATCAGGGAGATAGCGGCTATCACCGACTCGTCGGAGGACGCCGTGAAGAAACAGCTCTCCCGCGGACGAGACAAACTAAAAGAAAGACTACAGTTATGACAAAAGATAAAGCCCTTGAGGAATTGTTCCTCGCCCAAAAACCGCAGTTCGACGACAATGCCGCCTTCATGGCCAGGCTCAACCGCCGTCTGGATGCCGTCGAGTTCGTCAAGCAGCATCAGGAAGCCGTCATCCGCCGCTACAGGATGGCGATGGTTGTGACGTTCGTTGTGGGCATCGTTTGCGGCGGTGTCAGTGTGATGTGGCTTCTTTCGTCGCCCCTCAACGTCCCGCTCTTCACCTTCAGCGTGCAGATTGACTGGCTGATGTGGCTTGCTGAGAATTCGCGTCTCATCATCGCCGGAGCGCTCTCGCTCTTCATGACGCTCAGCATCATCAGCATCATCAACAACGTGATGGAGATTATAAGCTCCCGCCAAAGTCTTCTTGCGCGCTAACTTGTCTTTCCAAAAACCGCAGATTTGCGGCTTGCGAAAGATTTGCGAAGACTTTTCGCGCCTGCAGATAAAAACCTGCGGGCGTTTTTTCTTATAGCCCTTCCAATTTTTACTGCATAGTGATTTTAATTTGCAATTTGCGTAATTTGCGTGAGCATTTTTCGCGCAAATTGTCGTTCAGTTCTAAAAATTTTGTATATTTGTGGTCGAAACGGAATGAAAAACACAAATTAATAACCCCAAAAACACTGCCATGAAAAGAATTACATCGTTTTTGTGCACGGCGCTCATCCTCGCGATGATGCCGCTGGCGGCCTTTGCCGCACTGCCCGCCACGGGCGACACCGGGTATCTCTACAACGCCGCCACAGGCAAGTTCCTCAGCCACGGCGTAACCAGCGTCTCCAACAGCGGCGCCCTCGTGGACGACTACGGCGTGCCCGTCGAAGTGAAGAACGAAGGCAACGCCTCCGAATTCAGCGGCTACACCTACCTCAGACTGCAGATGGGCGACTACTACGGACGCTATCTGCGCATCGTCAGCGGCGGACTCGACTGCGCCGGCTCGTCGTACCACAAATGGGCCGCCATAGAGAAGGACGGCGCCATACTGCTGCGCTGCATCTACACCGCTTCGCAGGTGGCTTACGCCAAGCAGGGATGGTTCCTGGCCGTGGACGAGAGCGGCGCGCTGGTGCTGAAGGAGGGTGAAGAGAACGCCGCACGCTGGCAGTGGACTACGGCAGCGCAGCAGATCGCCCTGGTGGATCAGGCGGAAGCCGCACGAGCCGCTGCCACAGGTGCCAAAGGCGGGTTGACCGTCGCCTCTGTCGCCGCGCTGAAGGAGGCCCTCGAAAGCATGACGGCCGAGGACAAGACCGCCGCCATAGTCAACCCCACGATGTACGCCGGCACCTCGGGCTGGACCGTCAGCAACATACAGGGCACGGCCATCAGCAACGGCAGCTACGAGATTGAGAATGCCGCCGGCACGCAGGCCACAGTGAGTCAGCGGGTTACGGGGCTGACGCCCGGCTTCTACCGCGTGGACGTGCAGGCCTTCTACCGCGCCTCGGTGCTTGCCCGCTGCGTCAGCTTCGGCGACAAGGGCTACCGCTTCTCCAACGCCTTCGTGCAGGCCAACGCCAACAAGGTGCTCATCCGCGACTGGTACGCCATCTCCACCAACAATCACTCCAAGCCGACCTCGCGCGGCGACATCAAGGATGAGTTCAACGAAGGCGCGAAATACCTCAACAGCGTCTATACCTGGGTGGAGGGCGACGGCGTGCTCGACATCGCCATCACGGTGCCCAGCTTCAGTGCCGGCGACTATCCCAACTGGATATGTTTCAACAACGTGCGCCTGACCTACTTCTTCGACTCGGAAGACCTCTCGGCCTACAAGGCGCAGCTGCAGGCCCTCGTGGACGCCGCCCAGGCCCTCGTGCTGCCGCAGGCGCAGAAGACGCTGCTCGAGGGCGTCATCGCAGAGCAGTACAAGGAATGGACCACCGTAGCCCAATACGAAACCGCCATACAGGCTGTGAGCGAGGCCAAGACGGCCGCCGAAGCCTTTGCGGCGCCCTATGCCGCATACCTCAAGCTCAAGGGCGACATCGGCACGCACTTCATCGCCCAGACGGCAAGCTACACCGATGAGACCGGCGCCACACAGACCTACAGCGACGCCGTGGCTGTGCTGGACGACGCTGTGAATCAGGCCGCCAGCCCCGAGGCCGTGAGTGCCGCCGCCGAAACGTTGTGGCAGAAGGCCCTGACGTGGATGGAGAGCGTCACCGTCGTCAGCCCGGGCCTCGACCTCACGTGGATGATCGTCAACGCCGACTTCAGCGACAGCGATTACAAGAAGGCTTGGACGGAAACGCTCGTGTCGAGCGGCACCGTGGGCGTCACCAACGGTCTGATGCGCTACTATCAGAGCAGTTTCGACCTCGCTCAGACTCTGACCTACACGCTGCCCGCCGGCACCTATCGTCTCGGGATGGACGGCTTCGAGCGCACCAATTCCCCCGTGGCCGACGCCTACAGCGACTACACGGGCGGCACGTCGGCAGTGACAGGCACCCTCTACCTCAACGCCGGAGGTAAGCTGGCGATGAACCTCTTCGACCAGCAGACGGTGACGGACGCCTCTCTGGGCGGCGTGAAGCCCTCGGGCGCCTCGTTCTACATCCCCGACGGTTCGTCGTCGGCCAGCCGGTATCTCTCTGCCGGCCTCTATCCCAACACGCTCAACGCCCTGCTCGAAGAGCGCGGTGCCGTGACGCTGGGTTATCGCTGCGCCAACACGAAGGCCTGGACCTGCTTCGACAACTTCCGTCTGGCCTACATGGGTGTGCCTCATGAGGAAGAGTTCACCGTGAACGCCACCGAAGGCCTCACGCCGCTTGCTCTGCCCTTCGATCTGGATGCCTCGTCCGACTACGTGGCCGAGCTCTGCCTCGTGGGCGGAGTGGAAGAGGGGAAGGCCCTGCTCTATCCCGTGAAGCATGTGGCTGCCGGCACGCCCTGTGTGGCCCGCTTCACCCGCAGCGACGTGAGCGCCCTGCGTCAGGAGGTGGTGCCTGAGGACTATGTGCTGCCCTGGGAAGGCGGCACGCTGAGACCCGACACCGAGCACTTCACCTGGCAGCTGGTCAACCTCGCGGGCGAAGCCTCCGAGGGCTCCGCACTCACGATGCAGCCGATGGCCTTCGACGAGATGGACTTCTCCGTCAACCTGGAGAATCTCGCCGCACGCAAGTTCCTCTCGGCCGTCACCTACTCGAGCGTGGTGGAGAGCGTGGTGAGTCAGTACAACGTGGCGCCGCCCCTGCGCCGCGACCAGCCCAACCGCGTCATGATACCCCTGCCTGAAACGACGGCGGATATGGTGCTCCGCTACGCCTCCGACGAGGAGATGACCGACGCGCGTGAAATTCCCGTAGCCGCCGGCAGTGAGGCCGCTTACATCCCCAACCTCGTGCCCGGAACGACCTGCTTCTTCAGCGTGAAGGAGGGCGTAAACACCGTGGCTCAGGGCCGCTTCACCACCACGGGACGTCTGCGCATGCTCTACATCCCCACCGCCAACAACATACGCGATCTGGGCGGATGGGCCACGAGCGACGGACGCCGCACGGCCTACGGACACCTCTTCCGCGGCAGCGCGCTGAACGGCTTTGTCAAAACTTCCGCAGAGGACCTTGAAACGCTGAAGGCGCTCGGCGTCGGCGCCGAGATTGACCTGCGCTGGAAGGAGGACTACGACAAGGATCAGGGCTGCGGCGTCTCCGCCTTCGGCTTCGAGAAGGGGTCCACCTACTACTTCGCGCAGGCCAACGACTATCTGGCCGCCGACCTCGACAAAGCCGAGACGCAGCAGCGGCTCAAGGAGGAATTCCTCTTCATCCTGAGCAACTTCCGAGCCGGAAGAGCCGTCTATTTCCACTGCGCCTGGGGTGCCGACCGCACCGGTATGCTGGCCTTCCTGCTTGAGGGCGTGCTCGGCGTGACGAGCGACGGCATCTTCAAGGACTACGAGCTCACCTCCTTCTCGCCCGCAGGCAACCGCCTCAAATCGGCCCTGCAGGATCGGCTCAACGTGATACAGGCGCTGCCGGGCGCCAAGATGCGCGACCGCTTCGAGTATTACTTCCTCAACAAACTCGGCGTGAGTC
>ONSH01000102.1 GCA_900320435.1 uncultured Prevotellaceae bacterium | reverse complement strand
TGCCGCGCTGCAGCTCATCAACCACATCGGCGGCGGCACGCCTGAGAATCCCAGCCCCATACGCTGCTACCTCACCATTAAGATGCGCTATCCCCTGCCATGATGCGCCGCCTCACCATAGTGCTGCTTGCGGCCCTTGCGTGCGGGGTCTCGCGCGCGGGCGACGCCGAACCTCTGGAGGACGCCTTCTGGGGCGGCGACATCACCACGCTCAACTCCATCGTGGTGACGGGCACGCGCACGCCCCGACTGCTTAAGGAGACACCCGTGCAGACGCGCGTCATCTCGCGCGAGGAGATTCTCAAGGCCGACGCCACCAACATTCAGGACCTCCTGCAGACGGAGCTGCCCGGCGTGGAGTTCACCTACGCCATGAACCAGCAGGTCACGATGAACCTCTCCGGCTTCTCGGGCCTGGGCATCCTCTTTCTGGTCGACGGCGAACCTCTGGCGGGCGAGACCCTGGACAACATCGACTTCACGCGCCTCTCGATGAACGATGTGGACCGTGTGGAGATCGTGCAGGGCGCCACATCGGCGCTCTACGGCAGCAGCGCCGCCGGCGGCGTCATCAACATCATCACGCGTCAGGACACCGTGCCCTGGACGCTCCACGCCGACGGCCGTTACGCCCACCACAACCAGCAGCGCTACAATCTGCGCCAGAGCCTGCGTCAGGGCCTCTACGCCCACACGCTGACCTTCTCGCGCACCTCTTCCGACGGCTACGACGTCCACAATGCCGAAGGCGCCGCCGACGCGCGCACCTTCTCCCACGTCTTCGGCGACGACACCTGGCAGGCGGGCTACCGCATGCAACTCGACCCGACGGATAACTTGCGTCTCGGAGGCCGCCTGGGCTTCTTCCGCCGCACGGTGGACCGCGCCGCCGACATGCCGGAGCGCTACTACGACTACACGGCGGGCCTGCGCGGCGAGTGGACCGTCAGCGAGCGCGACCGCCTGGAGGCCTCCTGGTCCTGCACGCCTGCTCTACTCCCACCGCTTCCGCCGCAGCGACATGCTCACCCTCGGGGCGGACTATCTCTACGACTATCTGATGAGCAACAACATCGAGGCGCCCGCCCGTCAGCAGAGCTTCGACCTCTACGGCCAGTACGACTGGCGCATCTCCTCCCGTTGGGAGCTCGTCGGCGCCCTGCGCTACGACTGGCTCTCCGAGCGCAGCCTCTCGCGCCTCACCCCCAAACTCTCCGCCTGCTACCGTCCGGCCGATCGCTGGACGCTGCGCGCCTCCTACGGCATGGGCTTCCGCGCCCCTTCGCTCAAGGAGCGCTACCACGACTTCGACATGGCGGGCATCTGGATAGTGGAGGGCAATCCCGACCTCCTTCCGGAGACTTCGCACAGCGTGCAGCTCTCGGGCGAGGTGACGGTGGAGCGCTGGGTCTTCACCCTCTCGGGCCGCTACGCCCGCGTCTTCGACCGCATATCTCAATCTGGGCGACCAGAACGTCTACGGCGCCGAGGCCTCCGTCTCCACCCGCTGGACTTGCGGCCTGGGCCTCAAGCTCGACTACGCCTTCTGCCACGAGGACGTCTCGGGCGAGACGGCCAACGCCTACACGCCCATCCGGCCCCATTCGCTCACGGCGCGCCTGGACTGGGAGCGCAAGCTCTCTTCGCTCTGGGCGCTCAATGTCGGCCTCTCGGGCCGCGCCCTCTCGGCGGTGGACAACACGGAGTTCACCAATCTGGCCGACCCCTCTCAGGGCACGCGCTCCGTGCACTATCCGGGCTATTCGCTGTGGCGGCTGCAGGCCGGCGTGCGCTTCCACGAGGGCGCCACGCTGACGGCCACGGTGGACAACCTCTTCAACTACCGCCCCGACTGCTATTACTACAACGCGCCGCTCACCACCGGCACCAACTTCCTCATCGGGCTCTCGCTCGACATCGAACGCTTATGTTCAAAACGTTAGCCTCCTTCATCCTCGTCCTGCTGCTCATGCCTCTGGGCCATGCGCTGATGATTCTCATGGAGCATTTCCTCAGCCCCGGGGCGCTGCACTGCGCCGCCTTCGCGATGGGCTTTGCGGGCCTCCTCATCACGCTGGCGGGCACCTTCCAGCGGGGCGACACGCGCCAGACGCTCTGGGGCATCACGGGTGCGATGCTCTTCTGGACGGGCTGGGTGGAGTTTCTCTTCGCCTATTTCGCCCAGCGCTTCGGCACGCATTGCGACCTCCTGGGCTCCGGCACCGTGGAGACGCTCTCCGTCTATCGCGATGGCCTGCTGACCCGCAGCGAGTTTCTCATCAACGGACAGCCTCTGGAGAGCTTTTCCCGTGCGGAACTCAAGATGCTGCGCGGCTCCAGACCCGAGTATCTCATCATGCCGGCCACCTTCGGCCTGTGGACGATGGTGATGACGCTCTATCTCTTCACCACGCGCACGGGCTGCAACTTCATGCGCTGGGTCCAGCGCCACACGGGCCTTGAGGAGCGCGTCGAACTGCGCCCGATGGCCCACCATGCCAACATCGTGGTCTTCATGGAGTGGAACGTGATGATGTGGGGCGACTATCTCCTGCTCATGTTCCTCTACGACCCCGCCTTCGTGGGGCCCTCTCATCCCCTCACGCTGGCCGTTGCCGCCGCAGCGCTGGCAGGCAGCTTCTTCATGCTGCGCAAGCAGCTCACCGTCACCGCCTGGGGACGCAACATACGCTTCTCCCTGGCCACGGTGATTGTTTTTTGGACTTTTGTTGAAATCATGGGACGCAACGGGTTTTTGAAAGAAATCTGGATTGATCCGCTCCACCATGCGGCCGAGATGTCGGCCTTCCTGGCGGTCTTCGTCGGCCTGGGGCTTTTCCTGCTGCGCCGCCACTGAAGAAAAAATGCACAGATACTATGATAAGACCCGTTGAACAAGACCTTCCCGATCATCTGCCCCACCCTCTGGTGGCCATTATTCCCCTCGTCACCCTGGTGACGCTCATCGCCCTCATCCTCTTCTATCTGCCCGACGACGCCCTCAGCGGCGCCAGCCAGCTGGCTATGGTCATCGCCACGACGGTGTGCGTGGGCCTGTCGATGGTGGTGGGCAAGATGAAGTGGGACACCTTCGAGATGACCATCCAGGGCGCCGTGGGCGACGCCGCCGTCTCGGTGCTCATCCTGCTGATGATCGGCGTGATGTCGAGCACGTGGATGATCAGCGGCGTGGTGCCGACGCTCATCTACTACGGCGTGCAGCTCATGTCGCCCATGTTCTTCCTGCCCTGCGCCTGCATCATCTCATCGATCGTCTCGGTGATGACCGGCACTTCGTGGACCACCATCGCCACCATCGGCATCGCCCTCATGGGCATCTCGGGTGCTTTGGGCATCCCGCCCGCGCTGTGTGCCGGAGCCATCATCTCGGGCGCCTATTTCGGCGACAAGATGTCGCCCATGTCCGACACCACCGTCTTGGCCTCCTCGATGGCCCATGCCGACCTCTTCTCCCACATCCGTTACATGATGTACACCACCGTGCCGAGCATCACCGTCTCCCTGCTGCTCTACCTGGTGCTGGGGCTGCGCTTCGACGGCCAGACGGCAGAGATCTCGCAGTATGTCAACGGTTTGGACTCCGCCTTCAACATCTCGCTGTGGACGATGCTCGTGCCCGTCTTCACCGGCCTGCTCATCTGGCGCAAGGTGCCTTCGCTCGTCACGCTGGTGCTCTCGTCGCTGGCGGCCTGCGTGTGCGCCGTAGCGCTGCAGAGCGAGGTTGTCTCCGGCATCGGCGGCAGCGATGAGGTCACCCTCCCGGCCGTGCTGACGGGCATCATGAAGACCTGCTACACCTCCACCCAGGTGGACACCGGCGTGGAGGCCGTCAACGCCCTGGTGGGCACGCGCGGCATGGCGGGCATGATGGGCACCGTGTGGCTCATCATCTGCGCCCTGTGTTTCGGCGCCTGCATGGTGGTGAGCGGCATGCTGCAGAGCATCACCAACGTGATGCTGCGGGCCATTCGCGGCACCGTCTCTCTGGTGACGGGCACGGTGGCCTCGGGTGTGCTTTTCAACATGGTGATGGGCGACCAGTTCCTCTCCATCATCATGAACGCCTCCATCTTCCGCACGGAGTACGAGCGTCGGGGCTACCGTCCGGAGCTCCTGAGCCGCTCCACGGAGGATTCCTCCACGGTGACGTCGGTCTTGATACCCTGGACGGCCTGCGGCATGACGCAGAGCACGGTGCTGGGCATCCCCACGGTGGTCTATCTGCCCTTCTGCTTCTTCAACCTCATCAGTCCGGTGATGAGCTGCCTCGTCGCCGCCCTGGGCTTCGTCCCGACGCCGGAGAAGAAATAAAAAAGCCGCCGGAATTATTCCGACGGCCTCTTTCTAGTTTCAGGTTTCAGGTTTCAGGATTCAGCTCTGAAAGAGCTAAATAACTTAGCGCAGGGCCTTGGCCCTGTGTAAATGGATCACCCCTATTCCCCTTCGCCCCTGTAAGGGGCTAATAATGATGGATGATATGGGTCCCATCGATAGGGGCAAGCCCCTATCCTGTGTTATTAGACCCTTTCAGGGTCATAACGCGACATGAATCCACGTCCCTTCATTGATCAACTCCGTATGCGGCAGATGGTCTCTGATGTACGCGAGCCAGCCTGGGTGCATCGGGATGTCAACTGCCCTACCCTTTGTGTGGTAGCTGTTGACCGCTCCGCCAACGGCCTTGTTGAGGGCTTGACAGCGGAAGCCTGAGTTGATGTGAATAGGTTGGTGGAAGTGCTCACGGAGGGGCTCCAGCACCTTGGTACACAGACGTACGAGATTGTTCACTTCGACCGCGTTGATGCGGTTCTCTATATGCTTCCTTTCTGCCGTTTCACTATGAAGCATCTCTTCGAGAGTAAAATGAGGTGATAGGTTCATAATTATAGTGTTTAAAGGTTGACATAAAATAAATAATGCATCTTGAAAAAAAAATAGTTCGGTTATTTGTTGCTTAATTGAGCAACTTTTCGTACTTTTGCAGCATGATACCTCGCAATCACAAAATCAATGACTACGACAAAGTTCTTGATGCCACGTTCGGTGAAGTAGGTACCCAGCAGAGGTTGGATGCTGAGGAGAAAGCATATACCTTCTACACGGGTCAGATTATCGGTGACGCCCGCAAAAAGGCTAAGATGTCTCAGGCAGAGCTGGCAGAGCGTATTGGTTCGAACAAGTCATATATTTCCCGTGTTGAGCACGGAGAGACCGAGCCTCGCATCTCCACTTTCTTTCGCATCATGAACGCACTGGGCTTCCACATTTCGCTTGGGATGCCGGTGTAAGTTTTTTACATCAGCCATCAGCCTTCATGAAGCTTCGCTCCATAGACATCCTACTCGCCTCAGTAAAGTCGGAACAAGCTCCACTCTGCATTCGCCTCGGGCGGATGTTCAGCCATCTTACTTCTTAATTAGATCCCGCATCTTGTCGTAGTAGCCGTCAACACCCAGCAGTGTGGCGCAGAGGACAAGGAGTTGGGCAGAGAGCATCAGCACCGAGCCGTCGATGACGCCGAGCGGAGGCAGGATCAGCCCCGCAGCAGCGAAAGCCACTGCGGAGCCGAATGCCATGAGAGCGATT
>ONSH01000103.1 GCA_900320435.1 uncultured Prevotellaceae bacterium | reverse complement strand
TGACCGTCGTTGCCCACATAGAGAGTCCTTTTCAGAGCAAGTTCGGCATCCCCCGCCAGAGCGGTCTGGCGCGTGTGGAGGCTTGCATTGTCTTCGAGAGGGAGTTTCGTCAGCGTGAGGCGTTTCGCGGTCTGGAGGATTTCTCCCATCTTTGGCTCCTGTGGCTCTTCGACCGTGCTGAGGGTTGGTCGCCCACCGTGCGTCCGCCCATGCTCGGCGGCAACCGTCGCATGGGGGTCTTTGCCACGCGCAGTCCTTTCCGTCCCAACCACATCGGTCTCTCCTGTGTTGAGCTGCTGCGTGTGGAGCTCGACACGCCCCGGGGACCGGTGCTCCACGTTGCGGGGGCCGATCTTTTGGACGGCACGCCCATCATTGACGTGAAGCCTTACCTGCCCTTCACCGACGCCCGTCCCGATGCGCGCGGCGGCTTCACCGAGGAGGTCTTGCGCAGCCGGACGCCCCTGGAGGTCGTGATGCCCGAAGGGCTTGACGTGCTTTCCGCCGGGCAGCGGGAGGCGCTGCGCCAGGCGTTGGCTTCCGATCCGCGTCCTCAGTATCAGGACGATGCGGAGCGTCTCTACGGCCTCACCTTTGCCGGCTGCGAGGTGAAGTTCCGCGTCTCGGGCTGTCGGCTCGAGGTGGTCTCGGTGGTCAAGGCGGACTGATGCCCCTGCCGTGTGGGGTCAGGGCACCAGGTATTTCTTTCCGTTTTGTATGTAGAAGCCTTTTGACGGGCGGCTGATGCGCATGCCGTTGAGGTTATACAGGACGTCGTCGTTTTGCTTCGCTTTTTCCGTCATCTTTTCACCGATGTCCGTGGTGCCGGCTTTGTTCCACTGCAGTGTGAAGTGGTCCGCGCTCCACCATGAGGTCGCCTGTGCGCTGAATGCGGCGCTGACGGTCACCCGGTCTCCGCTTGCAGCGGTGAACGGCGGCAGCTCCACTTTCTTCCAGCCGCGCTGCCAGGGGCTTCCGGCCTCCGTCTGGTCGCCGGTGCCTGTGATGGTTTTTTCGTAGGCGGTCTCTTCGCCGCCTGCAGTCTGATGGATGGCCTTCAGAGTGACCGTCTGGCCCGTGGTGCAGCGCATCATGGCGCCCAGCGTGTAGTCGCCTTCCGGCAGATAGTTCACCGTCTGTGTCATCGACGATTCCAGGCTGCCTTCCCTATACTTGTCAAAGTAGGCGTTGCTGCTGTTGCCGTCCCAGGCCTGGCCGCTGGTGGTGGCCAGGTTCACCGTGGTCCAGCCGTAGAGATCGGAGCGCAGGCAGTCGGTGTTTTTGATCAGTGCAGTGGCGTCTTTCCCGTCCGCCTCGATGTCGGGCCAGATGGCTGCCAGCTGTTCATTTCTTCTGCTTTTGGCTTCGGCGATGAATTCGTCGCCCTTGCCCTCCAGCACTTCCTCTTCGCTCCCCAGACGGATCAGTTCGAAGTCATCGGCGCCGGCCCATCGTGCGGTCATCACGCCCTGGTTCTTGATGCCGATGCGCATCTCTCCGTCACGCACCACGATCTTTTCAATCACGGTCTTGCGTTCGTAGTCGATTTCCGAGTCGTCGGTGACGGGGGCGAAATATTCCGTGTTCTCAGCCAGGGCATAGAGGCCCATGTTGCCGTTGACCGAGGCGCCGCTGACGTTGTTCGAAGTAGGTGTCTCCGGTGCCCTTTGTGTAGCCGTTGGCGGCGCTGCGCTCGCAGGTCCATCCCGGCACGGCGTCTTTGCTGTCGGTCTGTATGCTCGGGTTCTTGATGTAGCCGGTTCTCAGCTCCTGACTGGTTGCCGCCCCGCCGTAGATTGTTGTGAGGCTCACGCGGAAGGCGTCGGTCTCCTTCTGGATGTCGCTCAGAGCCACCGTGTGCTCCATGGTGTTGCTCTCGAAGTCGGGGCGCCGGTCTTTCACGGCCAGCGGCGTCCACTCGCCGCCCTGCATTTTACGTTCCAGGGTCAGCTGCTCCGTGGCGTCGCCGTTGGCGTTGCCGATGAGGAAGGTCAGTGTGCCGTCGCCGTTGTCGCGGAAGTCCAGAGTCGGCGTCTTCACACCGGGCGCCCACCATGCGGGCGTTTTGGTGTTGGCGGCACGGTAGGCGAAGGTGGCGCGATGGTCGCGATACACCTCTCCGGCCGGTGTGATGCCGCCGTCGTCGTAGAACATGTTGTTGCGCCAGTAGTCGAAGGAGTAGATGGCGTAGCGTTCAATGTAATTGCTCTCCTCCAGGCGCGTCAGCAGGGCCTGCAGGTAGGCGCGGGCTTTGTCGTAGCTGTTGATGACTGAGGCGGTGGAGCTGTGCCATGAGGCGCCCACTTCCATCTCCGACAGCCACACGGGGCGCCCGGTGTTGTTCCAGATGGTCCAGCACTGGTCGGTCATGTATTTGGCGTAGGTGTCGGCGTCGCGACTGCCGATGTCCCAATAGGCGTGGGTCACAACGAAGTCGCAGCGCGATTGGTTGTCGTTCTGATCCACATAGCCGCAGTAGGTGCTCAGATAGCCGAAGTCCGTGGGCTGCGGTGATCCGATGCGCCCGCCTCCGGGCTGGAAGTCGCCGTTCAGCTTGTAGGCCGACCAGGCGTCTATGGTGCCGCCGCACGAGCAGATGTTGCTGGTGTGCTGTTCGGCGTGTTCCGGCTCGTTCAGCGACATCGATGCCGTCGCCGTCTTGCTGTTCACATCGCTGGCGCTGGGCCAATGGAGATGCTGGCGGCAGGGCACGTATTCCATGTCGGCGGTGGAGCTGTAGCCGGCGCTCCATGTCCAGTACCAGGTGGCCCTCAGTTGCGGCCCCTTGGTTGTGCCGCCGGTGTCGGCCCATCCTTTCTTCGAGACGTATTGCCAGGGCTTGATGTTGACCGAGCTGACGCGCCGGTTGAGCGACTGGGGCAGGGTGACGACCTGATCGGCATGGTCGGCGACATACACGCGGCTGTGTCCTTTGCCATTGGTGCCGGAGGCCAGCGTGGCCATGTAGCCGCGGCGCAGCACGAAGGAGGTCATCGTGTTGCTCCTTTGGCCCATGTTGGCGTGGTTGCCCGATTCCAGTTTGAAGCTGCCGTCGGTGCCCTCGCAGGTCATTGCCGCAGCGGGCTTGGGGATGACGGCGGCGCCGTTCAGGTAGATGGCCACGCGGCAGTTGCCGCCGTTTTGGGCCGTCTGTCCGTTAATCCTTATATGTTTAAGATAGGTGCTGACAACCTGGCTCGGGATGATGTTGTCGAAGATGAGCCAGGTGCGGTCGCTGCCCAGGTTCACCGTGCTGGCGGTCATCGGGTTGTCGTTGGCGGTGATGTGAATGTCGATGGCCTCGCTGTAGTCCAGGTTTCTGCCGTTGAGTTGGCAGAAGTCCACCTCCCTGACGCCCTGCTCGTTGGTGTACTCCTCCGAGCGGTAGGCCTGCCGGGCTTCGGCCCAGCTGTTGCCTGTGGCGGGGATGACGGAGAACTGGGCGTGGCTGCCCTTGCGCTTGTCGTAATACACGCTGACGTAGTCTTTCGACTTCTGTGCGCCGTCTATGCCGACGTATTTGCCGTTCTTTTTATTAATGAGGTACACATACGTGCCTTCGTCGGCCTTCCAGCAGAAACGGTCGTCGGTCGATTTCGCATCCAGCGTCATGCTCCAGGCGTTGGCCGAGCTTGCGGCCAGATATTTCCCGCTGCTCTTTTGCCGGAGCAGCACGTAGCCTTCTTTGCCCGACTCTTCGGCCGTGAAGACGTAGCCGTCGGCATTCGTTCCGTAGGCCGACAGCGCCGGTCCGCTGCCCGCTTCGTTCGAGCCCAGCAGCTTTTCGTAGATGTTCAGCCAGATGTAGTAGTCGGTCCCCGGATTCAGGGCGGCGTCGGCCTTCACCAGCGCGGCGATGGCCAGGCAGATGGTCAATATAAGTCTTTTCATGGTGATGCAAAATTACAAAATTTTCCGGAACTTCCTGCATATTGCCTGATTTTATGAGACAAATTGACGCAAAAGGGGACATATTGTCCGCTCTTCGCGTTGTAGCACGCTGTTTGCTGCACCGTCTTGGTGAAAACACAAACCAAATAAACCACCAACAGCTATGATGAATCCAATGAACAACCAACAGCAGGAGCAGAAGGCCCTGGAGCTCTACGCCCGCAACCTTGTGGACGAGGCCCGCAAGGGCAAACTCGACCCCGTGATCGGCCGCGACGAGGAGATCCGCCGCGTCTTGCAGATCCTTTCCCGACGCACCAAGAACAATCCCGTGCTCATCGGTGAGCCGGGCACAGGCAAGACTGCCATCGTGGAGGGCCTGGCCCACCGTATCCTGCGCGGTGACGTGCCCGAAAACCTGAAGAACAAGCAGCTCTACAGCCTCGATATGGGTGCGCTGATTGCCGGCGCGAAGTATCAGGGCGAGTTTGAGGAGCGACTCAAGAAGGTCGTGAAGGAGGTCGTGGAGTCGGAGGG
Source organism: uncultured Prevotellaceae bacterium (assembly GCA_900320435.1). Classification (GTDB taxonomy): domain Bacteria; phylum Bacteroidota; class Bacteroidia; order Bacteroidales; family Bacteroidaceae; genus Physcousia. The sequence continues at coordinate 1,327 of ONSH01000103.1, read as the reverse complement.
TAACATCATCCTCTTCATCGACGAGATCCACACCCTCGTGGGCGCCGGACAGACGCAGGGCGCCATGGATGCCGCCAACATCCTCAAGCCGGCCCTGGCCCGCGGCGAGCTGCGCTCCATCGGCGCCACCACGCTCGACGAGTATCAGAAGTATTTTGAGAAGGACAAGGCCCTGGAACGCCGCTTCCAGACCGTCATGGTCGATGAGCCCGACACGATGTCGAGCATCAGCATCCTCCGCGGTCTGAAGGAGCGCTACGAGCAGCACCACCGTGTGCGTATCCAAGACGACGCCATCATTGCCGCCGTGACGCTGTCCCACCGCTACATCACCGAGCGTTTTCTCCCCGACAAGGCCATTGACCTGATGGACGAGGCCGCCGCCAAGCTGCGTATGGAGCGCGACAGCGTGCCCGAGGAACTGGACGAACTCACGCGCCGCCTGCGTCAGCTCGAGATCGAGCGCGAGGCCATCAAGCGCGAGAAGGACGAGGTGAAGCTCAAGAAGCTCGAGGCCGACATCGACGCCCTCAAGAAGGAAGAGGGCCGCATGCGTCAGCAGTGGGAGCGCGAAAAGCAGGAGGCCAACCGTGTGCAGGGCTTTAAGGACCAGATGGCCGCCCTGCGTCAGGAGGCCGACCAGCGTGAGCGCGAGGGCGACTACGCCCGTGTGGCCGAGATACGCTATTCCAAGCTGCCCGAGCTGGAGAAGGCCATCGCCGCTTCGCAGCAGGCCTCTACAGAGGCTTCCCCGCTGCTCAAGGAGGAGGTGACGCCCGACGACATTGCCGATGTGGTGAGCCGCTGGACGGGCATTCCCGTGTCCAAGATGATGCAGTCGGAGCGCGAGAAGCTGCTCTCGCTGGAGGACGAGCTTCACAAACGTGTCATCGGACAGGAGGAGGCCATCCATGCCGTGGCCGACGCCGTGCGCCGCAGCCGTGCCGGCCTTCAGGATCCCAAGCGCCCCATCGGCAGCTTCATCTTCCTGGGCACCACCGGCGTGGGCAAAACGGAGCTGGCCCGCGCCCTGGCCGAGACGCTCTTCGACGACGAGAGCATGATGACGCGTATCGACATGTCGGAGTATCAGGAGAAGTTCTCCGTCACGAGGCTCATCGGCGCCCCTCCGGGCTATGTGGGCTACGACGAGGGCGGACAGCTCACCGAGGCCGTGCGCAGAAAGCCTTACAGCGTGGTGCTCTTCGATGAGATAGAGAAGGCACACCCCGACGTGTTCAACACACTGCTGCAGGTGCTCGACGACGGCCGTCTGACCGACTCCAAGGGCCGCACCGTCAACTTCAAGAACACGCTCATCATCATG
>ONSH01000105.1 GCA_900320435.1 uncultured Prevotellaceae bacterium | reverse complement strand
TGGTCGGTCTCTGCTCGGTCTCTGCAGGGTATCTGATTGGGGGGTGAGCGAGCAGCCCAATATTGATTATCAGGCATTTAGCTTTTATAAAATCGGCGCATTTATACGTGTTTCAAAATCCGAAATCTTGACAAAATTGTTATTTGCTTGCAATCTCACGAAGCAACGCTCCGTAGACATCCTACTCGCCTCAGCAAAATAAGCCAGCTTTTCTGCATTCGGCTCGGGCGGATGCGGCGTAGTTTGCGTGATCATTTTTTCGTGCAAACAAAGCACTCTTATCACTAAGAAAAGTTGAATCATTCTCTCTTAACCCTTGTTTTTGTTGAATGAGCTCCTCGGAGAGCCGTTCAATCAAATTCAGGGTTTGTCTTTTACTAAAACAGTTGACAGATTACTGACCATGTTGACATAAGTGGAAGTGTCAACAAATCCAGTACGACATTTTTGACTGTGTCAACTGATTCAGGAAACCGCCGTTACTTCACTCCGTCCGCTTGCTGCTGCGGCTCACGACGCGTGTCCCACAAAGCAACTACAGTCAACACATCACCATCAATGCGATACTACGGTAAACGTCTTCTTCATCTTCACACAGGTTGGCTAAACGTCTTCTTCATCTTCACACAGGTTGGCAGCCATCTGGCGTTCGCTTTCATCAATCCATCCGTCAATCTCTTCCATCGAATAAGGCTTCGAGGCAGTTCCCTTGTGCAAATGCTGTTTCAACTCTTCTGCAAGCCACATCATGTCGTCCGCAGAAAGCGTACCAAACAAATAGTCACGCAAACCGTTTAATGCAGTAGAGCTCATAGTTTCCCTCTTTATTGTTTACGGGGCAAAGATACGACTTTTTCTTTAACCGACAAACAATCGGGGCAGATTTTCTTGAAAACCATCCGTAATTTGCAGAAATTTGATGTTGCAAAATCTGCTAGATCAGCAAACAACACGTGACGGTTTTTTAGGTTTTTCTTTAAATATTCGTGAGATTAGTGAGATTCGTGGTTTATTTTAGAGCCTTTAGAGGTTTTCGATGTTAAAATATAATTTTAGACGTTTAAAAACGGACAAAATAGGGCTTATGTTAAAAAAAGTTTATAACTTTGTCCCTGATAATGCAATATCAAACGAACAAATCATATATATGACTATGAAATTCTTTTGGAAAAATCTCAGCGTCGCCATCGCAGCGATGAGCCTCCTGAGCGCCTGCAGCGACAAGAGCGACCTCGGGCCCTACACCAGCGCCGTGCCCAAGCCGGGCGTGAAGCAAAACATTGAGGAAAAAACCGATTACTACAGCAACATCGACTGGCAGACCTACGCCGGCGACGACTTCTACCGCTACGCCACAGGCGCATGGCAGGACGCCACCGATCCGGGCGACAAAGGCGCCGTAGGCACGCAGCACATGCAGGAAATCATAATGGATGAATTCCTGAAGAAAGCATCCAATGGCGGATGCCCCCAGCTCCAGAGGCTCATCACGCAATACAAAGGCATGGAGGACTACAGCGCCGACAAGCAGAAGGTGAAAGCCAAGCTGGCCGACATCGACAATGAGGTGACCAGCAAGGAAGAGGCCTGGAAGAAGATGGCCCAGCTGCTGAAAGAAGGCTATGCCCTGCCCCTCGACTACACCGTGGGCGTGGAGCAGCGCAAGACACGCGCCTTACTCTTGGAGAACGAGGTGGTGGTCCAAACCAAGGAGGACGATATGAAAGAATTCGCCACCCCCGCAGTGCGCAGAGCCATCTGGACCGGCGCGGCAAAAGTGTGGCCCAAGATTGCCGAAAACGACAAGGACGAGAATGACGGCGAGGACAACGACGACAGCGACGACAAGCGCAGCGCCAAACGCCGCGACTGCTTCATGAAGCCCATGATGCCCGTGAGCCTCTGCATGGCAGACACCCGCGCCGGAGGCGGAGCCGACACCCCCGTCGGGAAAATCATCCGGGAGCTGGGCCTCAACATCGAGGACGTGCTCATCGACCCGAGTAATTTCAAGGATCTCAACCAGGGTCTGGATGACGCGACAGTGGACGACATCAAGAATCTCATGAAATACTGCGTCATCAGCCGCGACCGCAACTTTGTTTCAGGCAAAGACAAGGCATCGGAAATCGTGAGAAGCCTCCTGGAATACAGCAACTCACCTACGAACCTCTCCGTAAGCCGCTACTACTGCGAGACCCAGGTGGATCCGAAAAGCAGGATGGCCGTAAAGGAGATGGGCGAAATCATGCGCCGCACCTTCATGAACCGAATAGAGCGCAACGCCTGGCTGGACGCACAGAGCAAAGCCGGCGCCAAGGAGAAGCTGAAGAAGATGATCCTCATGGTGGGATGGCCCGACCGGTGGAACGAGAGCGCCGAGGCGACGGTGAAAGACGACGCCTCGATGAACACCTACGACCTCATCTGCGACCTCTTCAAACAGCGCGCCTCGAAGACGATACCCGCCATCAAAGGAAAGACGGACGACGACAGCTTCTTCCTGGCGGAACTGACACAAGTGCCGGCATGGGAAGCCAATGCATTCTACGCCTCCCGCAACAACGAAGTGATCATCTGTGCCAGCAACCTGATGCCCCCCATCTACGACCCCACGAAAGACCTCATCTACAACTACGCCCTGATGGGCGCGCCGACGCTGGGACACGAAATGACCCACGGATTTGACGGCGGTGGATCGGAGTACGACGCCACCGGCGCCCGACGCGAATGGATGAGCCCTCAGTGCAGAGCAACCTTCAAGAGCCTGACCGCCCAGGTGGTGGAGCACTACGACGGATGGGAATACTACCCCGGGCTCCAATGCATCGGCGAAGTGACCGAGAAGGAGAACACCGCCGACATGGGCGGACTCTGCATCGCCTACGAAGCCCTCATGGCACAGTATCAGGGCAGCGCAACGGAGAAGCTCTACGTGGCCCGCGAATACTATCGCGCCTTCGCCTACGGATGGATGGAAGTGGGCACTCCCTATTACTATCTGGATTACCTGAGGGACTTTCATGCTCCCGGCTCGCTGCGCGTCAACGGCACCGTGAGAGAGATGGACGAATTCTACGAAGCCTTCAACATCAGGAACGGAGCGATGTATCTCAAACCTGACGTACGACTGCACATTTGGTAATTGATAATTGACAATTGATAATTGACAATTGGCGCTAACCGATAACCGCTAACCGATAACCGAAATGAGCTTCAATCAATGGAAAACCCTCGCGATGGGCTTGTGTGCCGCAATCGTCACGGGCGCCTGCAGCGACAGCGTCAACACCGGCATCCCCACACCCGCCATACCCAAAAGCGGCGTGGGTAAAAACATCGTGGAGAACTCGGAGTTCTCCTCCTACATCGACTGGCAGACCTATGCCGGCGACGACTTCTACCGCTACGCCACAGGCGCATGGCAGGACCGCACGACATTAGGGAACGAAAGAAGCAAGGGCATCCTGCAGGAGCAGAGCGATCTGGTGGAAGCCTATCTCAACAAGGTGTACAAGGAAGGCACAGTGCCCGCTCTGAGCCGCATCTTCCAGGCCTACAGCCGCACCGACAAAGCAAAGGCCATACGCCTCATCGGGGAGAAGCTCGCCGGCGTTGACAGAGAGGTGAACACCAAGGAAGACGCCTGGAAGAAGATGGCCGCCCTGATGAAAGACGGATACTGCGTGCCCATGGAGTTCACGGTATGGCCCCTGTATCGCAAGGTGTACGCCGCGCTGGTAGGCAACAGCAGATTCGGCCGCATCGGGACGAGTGCCCTCAAAGTCTTCATCGACGACGAGGCGGAAGTGCAGGCCATGATCAAGATCGCCAAGGAATACAGGCGCATCGCCGACAGAGACGACATGCCCAAATGGGGCCGCGAAAGCTGCACCTCGGATGACGACGAAATGGTGCTCATGGGCGACGAAGACGACGGGAGCCTCACACGCTCCGAGAACTTCCCCGAGACAACGCCGCTGGGACAGATCTGCAAAGAGCTGGACATCACCGACGACGAAGGGATGGCCGTGCACAGAGGATTCCAGGTGCTCAACGACAAGCTCGCCGGCGCGACGGTGGCAGACCTCAAGCGCCTGATGAAATACTGCATCATCGACCGCGACATGCGCTACGCCACAGCTGAGAGTGCCGGCAAGATGGTCGAGGAGATGCTCCTGATGCCCCAAAACCCGCTGCGCATCCTCGTGAGCCGACACTACGCCGAGACGCAGGTGCCCGCCCAGAACAAGGCACGCGTGACGGAGCTCTCGGAACACTGCCGACAGGCCTTCGCGGAGCGACTGGACAGAAACACCTGGCTCGGCAGCGAGAGCAAGGCCAGATGCAAGGACAAGCTGGCGAAGATGCACATCTTCATCGGATGGCCCTCGAGCTGGGACGAGAACCTGATGGTGAAGCTGCCCGACGACGCCGGCATGACGGCCTACGAAATCGTCTGCGACATCTACCGGCAGCGCGCCTCGAAGATCGTGCCCGCCCTCAAAGGCAAGACCGACGCCGAACACATCCTGCAGTCCATCATGCTCATACACGGCACCTACACGGACAACGCCGTATACTACCCCAAGAACAACTGCGTGTATATCTGCGCCAGCAACCTGATTCCCCCCATCTACGACCCCTCCAAGAGCGATGTGTACAACTACGCCGTGAT
>ONSH01000106.1 GCA_900320435.1 uncultured Prevotellaceae bacterium | reverse complement strand
TCGAGCGCCCTCAACGGCATGTCGATGGGACTGGCCACCATGGCGGTGCTCATCTTCTCCAATCTCATCATCTCGCTCATCAAGAGCTTCATCCCCGACATGGTGCGCATCCCCTCGTATATCGTGGTGATCGCCTCGCTGGTGACCATCCTGCAGATGGTCATCAAGGCCTATGCGCCGGAGATCGACAAGTCGCTCGGACTGTTTATCCCGCTCATCGTGGTGAACTGCATCATCCTGGGTCGCGCCGAGGCCTTCGCCGCCAAGAACGACCCGCTCTCGTCCGTCACCGACGGCGTGGGCATGGGCCTCGGTTTCACGATGGCGCTGACGCTGCTGGGCGGCGTGCGCGAACTGCTCGGCACGGGCCGCATCTTCTCCTTCGGCATTTTCCCCGAGGACTACGGCGCACTGGTCTTTGTGCTGGCGCCAGGTGCCTTCATCGCTCTGGGCTATCTCATCGCCATCGTCAACCGACTCAAGAACTAATACGGAAGTTTATCCAACAGAAAGAATACAGTTATGGCATACATACTTATAGTCATCACGGCGATATTCGTCAACAATATCGTGCTGTCGCAGTTCCTGGGCATCTGTCCCTTCCTCGGCGTGTCGAAGAAGGTGGAGAGCGCTCTGGGCATGGGGGCCGCTGTGGCCTTCGTGCTGACCATCGCCACCATAGTGACGTATCTCATCCAGAAATTCGTGCTTGAGCCCAACGCTCTGGAATATCTGCAGACCATCGCCTTCATCCTGGTGATTGCTGCGCTGGTGCAGATGGTGGAAATCGTGCTTAAGAAGGTGAACCCCGGCCTGTATCAGGCGTTGGGCGTGTTCCTGCCCCTCATCACCACCAACTGCTGCATCCTGGGTGTGGCCATCCTCGTGGCCGGCGGCACCTACAACGCGCAGGGTTTGGAGCCCGACCTCCTGACGGGCATCATCTTCGCCTTCTCCACCGCCATCGGTTTTGCTCTGGCTTTGACCATCTTCGCCGGCATGCGCGAGCAGCTCTCCATGATGAACATCCCGATGGGCATGCAGGGTATGCCCATTGCACTGGTGACGGCCGGCCTGCTGGCTATGGCCTTCATGGGATTCAGCGGTGTAGACAACGGACTCTCCAAAGCATTTGGGCTTTAGAGAGTCCGCTGATGAAAGACTTCTTGTAAAGGAGTTCTTTTAAAAATCGTGACCTAAAGCGGTCTCCTTGTTGCCGGTCTGGCGCTTGAGGCCGCTTTTTTCTATGGCTTCCGTACGCTCGTCCTGAGTCCATGCGTTCCAAACGACGGTGCACTCGGGATAAGGCTTGCCGGTGACGAGCTCTTTGTTCTTGACCGACTGGGAAGAGTACCATTTCTGGTGTTCCACATTCCTCGTTTTGCAGGGATGCGGGCAGGTGCTACACCTGTGATCGTTGATGCATGCCATAATGCTTGTGTTTTTATTGGTTGAGTGAAATAAAGTCCGAATCGTCCTGAGGCGCGCGGAAGATCATGGTCGTGGCGCCGATGGTGATGATGTCGCCGTCGGAGAGCGGCATACGGTCCTGATCGCGCAGGATGTCGTTCATGTAGAAAGTGCCTGTGTTGGAAGGGGCGTCGCGCAGGAGCCAGCGGAGTTGTCCGTTCTTCTTGCGCTCCACGCGGATGATGCAGTGTTTGGTGTCGATGCTGGGATCGGTCGTCTCCAAAGGCTGATTGATTTCCGTGCCGTGGACCCAGCGGCCGAAGACGTTGTCGCCCTCGACGAGGGGCTTGAACTGACGGTAGTGGAAGACGTTCTCCACCACGACAACGGCACCGAATTCCCCTACCGGCTCATCGACCTCCTCTCCGCCGTTCTTAAAGCGGGCAGGGTAGGTATGGCGGGGGCGTTTCATTTGATTTTATCTGTCCAGATGTCGTAGAGATCGTAGTCCAGATCACGCAATTCGCGCGCTCTGAGAATGGCGGCGTCTTCCGAGGAGAATCCGGGGAGGATGACACGCACCATGCCTTTTCTCTCGGGTATGGCCATCGCTCCGTGAACACCCATCTTCTCCAGACGCTTGATGAAGGCGGCGGCCAGAGACTCCGTCGTGGATGAGGCCATGACGATGCACCAGGTGCCGCTCTTGGGCATAGCCTTTGCGGCAGCTGGCTCTTCGGCCTTCTTGGCGGCGGGAGCAACTGCGATCTCTTCCGTCAGCTTGTCTGCGGCGGGAGCCTGAAGCTTGTCCTTCTTCACCGGCATGGGCTTAACCTCCTGGATGACAGGCGACTTGACCCCTTCGTCCTGAGCGGGCACCAAAGATTCCATGCTGCTCTTGAGGTCGATCTCCAACATGTGCTCATAGAGTTGGTGGAATCCGGCCTCGATGCGCGTCGGCACATCGTATTGCTTGGCAAAATGCAAGCCGGGCACGATGAGGATGAAAGCAACCAGAATCGCTGCCGCTGCACGCAGAGTGCGGCGCACACCCTTTCGGGAGAGTCGTATGGTGATATACTCGCTGTCCATGTTGTCAATGAATTTCGGCTCCACTTTGATGGCGGCGGGCAATTTGCGCATCTCCACAGTGTCCAGAGCGAAGAACTCGGGCGCTGCCACACCGGCTTCACAGGGGGCGAACATCAGGCGTCCCCTCTCGTCTTGCGAGAACTGGCCGATGCTGCCGAGCTCGGCTTCGCCCTGAGTCAGGAGCGATTCGCGCAAATCGGCAACATAGTTGCTCAGGAGGGCCTGCGCCATATCTTCGGAGAGACGGTGCAGACGCTTCAGCAGCGCTTTGAGGCCGTTGTCCTCCGCCATCTCGTCGGGCTCGAAGAGCACGTTTTTGCTGGGCGGCAGGAAGGTGTGGTCTTCACTGCTGTAGTGCGCAGGCAACTGCTTGATTGTCAGCGTTCCGAGTGTCGGGATGCTGACGCGGTCCTGCTGCATGAGGAGGTATTCAATATGTCCTGAGAGATCTTTCACGCTGCAAAGTTAATTATTTTTTTTCGAACGTGAACCCTTTCCGCCTCTTTTTTTTGAATTTTGATGATTTTTTCTTCCCCTCGACGATTTTTTCGGCGCAGATGTGTATGCAGGAGTCTCTCCGAGGACTCCTGGAATAGAAATTTTCTCCACCTCGCGGCCGAGGAAGTGCTCGATCTGTTTGAACTTGGGGATGTCCTTGTCGCTGACGAGCGTGATGGCCTCTCCGCCGGCTCCGGCACGGGCCGTGCGGCCGATGCGGTGCACGTAGTCCTCGGCGTCGTGGGGCACGTCGAAGTTGATGACCAGCGAGATGTCGTCGATGTCGATGCCTCTGGAGACGATGTCCGTGGCCACCAGGATGTCGGTCTGTCCGGAGCGGAAGGCGTACATCACCTCGTCGCGCTCCTGCTGCGTCAGGTCGGAATGCATGGCCCGACAGTTGAAGCCCGCCTTGTGGAGCGACACGTTCAGGTCCTTCACCTTCAGCTTGCTGCCGGCGAAGATGATGACGCGCTGCGGCTTGTGCTCTTTGAAGTGCTCCACCACGAAGCGGATCTTCTGCGCTTCGTAGCAGATGCAGGCCTTCTGGCGGATTTTCTCGGCGGGCTTGGAGACGGCCAGCTTCACCTCTACGGGGTCATGCAGGATGGTGCGGGCTAGTTGACGAATCTTCTCCGGCATGGTTGCGGAGAACATAATTGTTTGTCTTTCTTTAGGTAAGTACCCCACTATTTGAAGTATATCTTCAAGAAAGCCCATGTCGAGCATGCGGTCGGCCTCATCTAATATAAAAAAGGTTACGCGCGAGAGATCGATGTTGCCCAGCGAGAGATGCGAGATGAGACGGCCGGGGGTGGCGATCACCACATCGGCGCCCGGGGGCATGCCCCGCTTCTCCTGCTCGTAGCGTATGCCGTCGTTGCCGCCGTAAACGGCGACGGACGAG
>ONSH01000107.1 GCA_900320435.1 uncultured Prevotellaceae bacterium | reverse complement strand
AGGTGGTGAGAAACTGGCTTCCTTGACGCCCCCGACGAACTATCGGTTCCATAACGTCTACGGACCTACCGAGTGTACCATCTTCGTGACCATCTGTCCTGTAGAAAAGAAGTTAAAGGAGATTCCTATCGGCAAGTCTATTGCGAATGTACATCTCTATATCGTGGATGCGCAAGGCCATCGTGTACCGGTGGGCGCTGCCGGCGAGCTGTGGGTCAGCGGCCCGCAGGTGTCTCGCGGCTATCTCAACCGCCCCGAGAAGACCGCCGAGGTCTACATAGACAATCCCTTCTCCGGAAATTCCGGAGATTCCGGAAAATACTCCAGAGTTTACCGCACCGGCGACATCGTGCGCTACTTGCCCGACGGTAACATCCAATTTGTCGGCCGCAGGGATGGTCAGGTGAAGATACGCGGCTTCCGCATCGAGCTCAAGGAGGTGGAGGCTGTTATCCGCGAGTTCCCGGGCATCAAAGATGTCACCGTGCAGGCCTTCGACGAAGAGGCCGGCGGCAAGTTCATTGCGGCCTACATCGTCAGCGACGCCCCTGTGGACATCGAAGCGCTCAACAACTTCATTCTCGACCAGAAGCCGCCCTACATGGTGCCTGCCGTGACGATGCAGATAGAGCGCATCCCGCTTAACCAGAACCAGAAGGTCAACAAGAAGGCGCTGCCCATACCCGAGAAGAAAGTCGGCGGAGTAGGAGAAAGCTCCGAGACGGCTGCGCCCCTGAATGTCTTGGAGCAGGAGATTCACGACATCATTGCCGGAGTCATCAACACCGGCGACTTCGGCCTGACAACGGTGTTGGGCTATGCGGGCCTGACGTCCATCATGTCCATCAAGCTCGCCATACAAATCAACAAGCGCTTCGGCGTGACTTTGGATTCCAAGTCTCTGGCCAAGACGGGCAGCGTGCAGAGCATCGAGAACGAGATTCTAAAGGCCTTCATGAGCGGCGGCTTCGCTAAGGGCGAGCCTGCAGCCGAAGCCCCGCATGCCGACATGAGCCAGATACCTTTGTCTTACGCGCAGATGGGCGTCTATGTGGATTGCATGAAACAGCCCGCCTCGACGGTCTACAACATTCCGGCGGCCATCCGCTTCCCCGGCGGCACCGATGTCGAGCAGCTCGCCTCCTCCGTGGAGACGGTCATCAAGGCGCATCCCCAGTTCCGCGTGCATTTCGACAGCCAGAGCGGCGACATCATTCAGGTGATCGACGTCGAACAGCCTGTCGTCATAGCTCAGAGCCGGATGGACGAGGCTGCAGTGGAGCAGTATATGAAGGAGTTCGTCCAGCCCTTCAACCTGAGGCAGGGACCGCTCTACCGCATGGAGATTGTCCAGACCGCCGAGAGCGTCTATCTCCTGGCCGATGTACACCACCTCATCTTCGACGGCGCTTCGCTCGACCTCTTCCTGGACCAGCTGTGCACGCTGATGAACGGCGGACGGATAGAGCCCGAGACGTTCACCTACGCCGACTTCGTTGCGGCGCAGAAGGCAGCGGAAGACAGCGCCGAATACGCTGCCGCCCGCGACTTCTTCCAGGAGCGTCTGGGCAAGGTGGAGGGCGTCACGGAAGTGCCTTCCGACCTCACCAATCCCAAGGATCAGGGCGTCACTGAGACGGTCTTCTGCCCGTTGGACTTCGAGTCGATTGACGCTTTCTGCCGTCAGAGGGGCATCTCGCCTTCGCATCATCTTCTGGCGGCCACCTTCTATGCACTCTCGCGCTTCACCAACAGTGATCAGCTGTGCATCACCACCATCTCCAACGGCCGCTCCGACCTGCGCATCAGCAACACGGTGGGCATGTTTGTCAACACACTGGCCCTGAGCGCCGACATCGGCGGGCAGACGGTCTCCGAGTTCCTCGGCGAGACCAGCCGCAACTTCGACGAGACGCTGCGCCACGAGACCTATCCCTTCGCGCGCATCGCCGCCGACTACGACCTCTCCGCCGAGATCATGTTCGCCTATCAGATGGGCGTGCTCGAGGGGCATAACTACAAGGGTCAGCCTGTGACGATGAAGGACTTCGAGTCCGATGCGCCCAAGTTCCGCATCGCCTTCTACATCATGCCCGATCCTTCGGGCAAGCCGGGCATCAGCCTGCAATACGACAACGGCCGCTACAGCCGCGCGCTGATGGAGAGTCTGGCCCAGTCCGTCTCCAATGCTGCGATGGCGTTCATCAGTCAGCCCGATGCGCCGCTTCAGAGCATCTCGCTGCTCGACGAGAAGCAGACGGCCCTGCTCGACAGCTTCAACGGGAACGATGTGGATTACGACAACACGCAGACCGTCGTCTCGCTCTTCCGCCAACAGGTGGAGCGCGTGCCCGACAACGTTGCGGTGGTCTATCACGACGTGCGGCTGACGTACCGACAGGTGGACGAACTGTCCGACAGAATTGCCGGATATATCATTGAAAAATTAAATTGTCAATTGTCAATTGTCAATTCTCAATTATCAAGTGAGGAACCCGTCGTCTCCGTCCTCATTCCGCGTTGCGAGTGGATGGTGGTGGCTTCGCTGGGTGTGTTGAAGGCCGGTTGCGCTTATCAGCCGCTCGATCCGAGTTATCCCAAAGACCGCCTGAATTTCATGATGCAGGACGCTTCGGCCTGCCTGCTGATTGCCGACGAAGAGTTGCGCGATATTGTGGACGAGTACACCGGTCCCGTCCTGCTGACGAAGGACATCAAGAGCCTTCCCGCCCTCACGGCGGAACGCAATTCTCAATTGTCAATTGTCAATTCTCAATTAAAGCCCGACCGGCTGTTCATCATGCTCTACACCTCCGGCTCGACCGGCGTGCCCAAGGGCTGTCAGCTAACGCACGGCAACCTCGTCTGCTTCTGCCACTGGTATCAGCGCTACTACGGGCTGACGTCCGAGAGTCATGTGGCGGCTTACGCCAGCTACGGCTTCGACGCCTGCATGATGGATATGTATCCCGCGTTGACCTGCGGCGCAACCGTATATATAATAGGTGAAGACATCCGCCTCAACCTGCCGGACCTCAACGAATACTTCAACGCCAACGGCATCACCCACTCGTTCATCACCACGCAGGTGGGCTACCAGTTTGCCACGAATGTGGACAACCGTTCGCTGAAGCACTTCTCCGTGGGCGGCGAGAAGCTCTCGGCCCTGCAGCCGCCCAAGGGCTACAACATGTACAACGGATACGGTCCGACCGAGTGCACCATCTTCACGACGACTTATCTGCTGCACGACTACGAGCAGGACATTCCCATCGGCAAGCCGCTCGACAACATGCGCCTCTACATCGTGGACAAGCAGTTCAACCGTCTGCCGCCCGGCGCCGCCGGCGAGCTCTGGGTCAGCGGCCCGCAGGTGTCTCGCGGCTATCTCAACCGCCCTGAGAAGACCGCCGAAGTTTACATAGCGAATCCGTTCTCCGGAGATTCCGGAGACTCCGGAAAATACGCCCGCGTATACCGCACCGGCGACATCGTGCGCTATCTGCCCGACGGCAACATCCAGTTTGTCGGCCGTAAGGACGGTCAGGTGAAGATACGCGGCTTCCGCATCGAGCTCAAGGAGGTGGAGGCCGTCATCCGCGAGTTCCCCGGCATCAGGGACGTCACCGTGCAGGCCTTCGACTACGAGAACGGCGGCAAGTACATCGCCGCCTACATCGTCGCCGACGGTCCCGTGGACATCAAGGCCCTCAACGACTTCATCGGGCAGCAGAAGCCGCCCTACATGATTCCGGCGGCCACGATGCAGATCGACGCCATCCCGCTCAACCAGAACCAGAAGGTCAACAAGAAAGCCTTGCCCGCGCCTGTCATCCAGACGTCGCTCATGGTGACGCGTGTCATCATCGAGGCCGACAAGCACGGCAAACATCTGGCCTACGGCGACCTCTTTGCGCATCCCACGCCGCGTGAGCTGGCTCAGTTTGTCAGCGGCGAGACCAAAGCCACCACGCTGGCCGACGGCTCCGATGTCGGCGAGGACGCTGCCTATGACTACAGCGCCATCAACACGCTGCTCGAGGGCAACACGCTCGACGCCTTCCGCGAAGGCGAACGCCAACCCATCGGCAACGTCCTGCTGACGGGCTCCACCGGCTATCTGGGCATCCACGTGCTCAAGGAACTCCTGGATCGCGACGACGTGCCCGTCATCTGGTGCCTGGTGCGTGCCGACAGCGAGGAGAAGGCTTCGGCCCGTCTCCGCCAGCTGCTCTTCTACTATTTCGGCAGAAACTACAAGGAGCTCTTCGGCAGCCGCCTGCGCATCGTCATGGGCGACGTTACGCAGGAGATACATGTCAACGGAGAGGTAAACACTGTATTCAACTGTGCCGCTATGGTGAAGCATTTCTCGCGCACCACAGAGATCGAGGATGTCAACATCGGCGGCGCGGCCCATTGCGTTCAGTTCTGTCTCGAGACGGGGGCGCGCCTGGTGCATGTGTCCACCTACAGCACGGCGGGCCTTTCGGTCAACGGCGTGCCCGGTCGCGATGCCGTCTTGACGGAGCAGAAGCTCTACTACGGCCAGTATATGGACAACCAGTATATCCACTCGAAGTTTGTCTCCGAGCGCGTTGTCCTCGAGGCTGCGGCCCGCGAGGGTCTCTCGGCCAAGGTGATGCGTGTGGGCAATCTGGCGCCGCGCTCCACCGACGGTGAGTTCCAGATCAACTTCCAGACCAACAGCGCGATGGGCCGCATCCGTGTGTTCCGCATGCTGGGCTGCTATCCCTACGAGATGAGCGACGAGCCGATGGAGTTCTCGCCCATCAACGAGACGGCCCGCAGCATCGTGCTGCTCTCCGAGACGCCGCGCGCCTGCTGCCTCTTCCACCCGTTCAACAACCATCACGTCTTCTTCGGCGATGTGATGTCGCAGCTGTCGCTCATCGGCGACGTGCCCGCTCAGGTGGAGGCTTCGGCCTTCCAGACGGCGATGGCCGAGGCTCAGGAAGACCCCGACAAGGCCAAGCTGATGAGCAGCCTGCTGGCTTATCAGGATATGAGCCACGGACAGGAGTCGTTCGTCGTGCCGACGCTCAACAGCTACACCACGCAGACGCTCTACCGTCTAGGCTTCCGCTGGAGCCCAACGTCGTGGGACTATGTGGGCCAGTTCCTCCAGGCCATCGACGGCTTGGGCTACTTCGAGGCCTGAAGCGCTTTGTGTTAAACTGATCATGAGCACAGAAATGAAAAAAACGCTCTTCTTCCTTCTCGCCCTGCTGCTGAGCTTCTCCGCCGTATGTGCGGAGCAGCCCCGCGGGCTCTATCGCCTGCAGCGTTTCGTCTATGCCGACGGCAGCAACCGCATGCCCGGCTTCGTACAGTATAAGTATGCTGCCGATTCCGTGGGCCTGCTTCTCATCGGCCCCACCGCCAGCAGGCCCGGACGCTGGGGCAGCGCCCGCATCGAGATTCGCGAGGACCATCCTCTCACGCCCACCGGCGACCAGCCTCAGGGCGCCGACGGTCACGGCGTGCGCATCTTCAATGCGAGTGCGGAGCGCTTTGATTTCAAGTGGTACAACGAGTCTTGGCCCGGTATGGGCCATCTCAACGAGTTCATCACCGAGGAGTATTCCCGCGAGCGTGTCGAGCCCCAGATAGCACAACTTTTCAGCGTCCTCGAGGACCGCTTCGACCACACTTCCGGCCGCTTCTCCGGCTGGTGGACCTGCGTGGAGACGGCGGCCAATCCCGACGGCTCGGGGCCCCGCTCTTCCTGCTCTGCTTTCTGGAAGGTTTATTCGCCCGGCATGTCGGCGGTGATCCGCTGCGGGGTCAATCCTCCCGTCCTGGGCTGCAACTTTGCTTGCGACGTGCGCTTCGAGGGCGACAGTGTGCTTGTTGAGGGCGGTCATCGCTGCGCCGTCCACTGGATCAGCGACGACTGTCATGCGCTCACCTTCATGCCGGAGGGCGGACGGCCGACTACGGAGATATGGGTCAGGGGCGGTCTGCCGCCTCTGTGGCAGACGGTCTTCGGCACCTCCGTGCCGTGCTATCGCTACGCGGGCGATTGTCTCACGGATGCCCTCAATGCCGCATCTGAGGTCACGAAGGGCGACGACCCGGACGGCGCCATTGCCCGGGTGGATTCCTTCCTTGCCGAGGCACGGGAGAAGAACGTGCCGCTGCGCTATTATGCCAATGTTGTCGCTGCCATCGGGTCCGGCCTTATCGGCAATTCCCGCATGTGGAAGCTCGGCAGGGATTTTTGCAGCCGTCAGCGGCAGTGCATCGACGATTACATCCGTGCCGGTCACGAGCGCGATGTCGCCTGCGATCTCGCTTTTCATCTCCTTGAAGGCTATCGGGCGGTGGCGCTCTACCGCTTGGGCGAAGTGGAGGAGGGGCGTCGTCTGATTAAGGAGTGCCTCGAGGCCGAGGAGCGTGATATCAAGCGCTACAGAGGCCTTACGGGGATGGAGGGCTACATCAATGCCCTCAACTACGCCCGTCTCTATCTCTACAGCGAAGCCTATGATGTCATCGGCGCCGACCTCACGTTGATTTTCCTCGACGCGCTGCCTGTGGTGGCGCCCGACGTCCTGGAACGCAACGGGCTGATGGCGCTGGAGTGTCGCGGCAACTGCCTGCTGCTGCGTGGCGACAAGGACGCTGCCCGCCGTGTGTGGGAGCAGATCCGTGAGCGTCAG
>ONSH01000109.1 GCA_900320435.1 uncultured Prevotellaceae bacterium | reverse complement strand
GACAAGGTGAAGGAGCAGCAGCGTATCCTCACCAATCTGCCGTATGCCAGCAGAGGCTATGTGTTCAAAGACAAGAAGTTGCGGAAATACTTCAGCCAGTTCTGGTGGTATATGCCCGATCACTCATGGCAGCCCGACACCTCCGACTTCACGCCGCGTGAGTGGAAGTTGGTAAGAGGGGAATAATGCTCAATGTTCAATGACCACCACCTTCTTCCCGCCGTTGATGTAGAGACCCGGCTTCGTGGGTTTGCTGTTGTAGCGACGGCCAGTGAGGTCGTACCAGTTGGGAGTTGACTCCTCACTTTTAATTTTTAATTTTTCATTTTTCATTTCCTCAACGCCCAGAGGATCAATGCCGAAGTAGGCATCCATCTCGCTGAAGCGGCCGCGATACCACTCCTCGATGAAGGCAATCTCGCGGGCCAGATCATTGACGTATTTGGGGCGGTCTTTCTGGGCGTCGTAGTGGTCCGTCATGCGCTGCCAGGCGCCGCTCTCAATGAAGAGGTCGCGATAGCGCTCCAGCTTCTTGCAGATGGAGTCCACGGAGAAGGCGCCGCCTCGGCCCTCAATCCAGCGCTGCTTCAGGATGGCCTTGTATTCGCTGTCGCCGGCCAGATAGCTAACGGGGTAGGGCGCGTTGTTCATGATGCCGCTGACGGGCCATTCGTTGTAGGTGCCGTCGTAGTAGCGGCCATCAAAGCCGCCGCCGAAGCTGGTGTCCAAGTCCCAGGGTGTCAAGACGAAACGACGGCGGTCGGCCTCCGTAGGATCCGGGTCGTCGATGTCCTTGCGGATGTTGCGCACGCTGAAGTAGTGGTTCTTGTTACCCCAGTTGTCGGCGATGCAGAGCGCCATCACATGAATCTGGTAGTCGGCGACATTCTGCAGGAAGAAGTAGCGCTTGACGTAATCTCTGGACTTGCCGTCGCCGAAAGCCTCGATGAGAGGATTCCAGGCCTGAAGGCCGCCGTAGTCTTCGGGGTAGGTGAGTTCCCAGGCGTTGTGCCACTCGACCACACAGGCGGTGGAGTCGTCGTTGAAGCCCGGCTCGTTCTGATTGCCGATTTCCTGCGTGCCGCTTTTATAGAGCACGCCGCGAATCTTGACGCTGCCGTCGAGGCCCTCCTGATATTTTTTCAGGTTGAGCAGCTTGCGGTTGATGCGCTCCGAGAGGCAGTAGATGCCGTAATAGCTGTCGTTGATATAGAGCTCGACGAAGCGTCCGTCGGTGCCGTTGCGGCCCTCAAAATCAGTCTCATAGGGCAGACGCGAGAAGTCGTTCCAGATGTCGAAAGCCACGCGGTCGCGCATGCAGATGCGGTCGATGGCCATCGCGTTGAGTATCCACGAGGAGCAGGAACGCATGCCCAGGAGAGCGGAGTCGAGCTCCTCCGAATAGTCGTCCGTGCGCAACTTCATGTTGAGCGAAGGCTTCATCATATAGTTTTTGGCGGTGGCGCCGCGCGTGCGGAATTTGGCCGGCAGCTCCACGACGGGGTCGTCGGCGAAAGAGAGCCGCATCGTGCCGTCGACGTAGTCCATATTCTTGGACACCGCGCCCTCGAAATAAATCCTCAAGACAGGCAGCTCTGCAGCGCGAAGAAGTGCTGAACTGCAAACAAATACATAAAACAGAAAGAGGATCAGACGTCTCATCGCTAATTGCCTAAAAGTTTCGTTTGCAAAGATACGGCAAAAATGATAAACCAACCCTCTTTGGGCTGTATTATTTTGTTTTTCCCGCCGGTTTTTCCTGCAAAAACATTTTGCCGTGTGAAAAAAAAGACGTAAATTTGTCCCCATGAAACATTCGTTCAGTCCCTCGCTCATCATCCTGCTGGCGCTCATGTGCATCGCCGCATGGAGCATGAGTTATTCGGGAGGTTCTGGTGGTTCAAGAAGTTCAAAGAGTTCAAGCAGTTCAAGGGGTTCTGGTGATTCGGGTGCGGTGTCTGTTGTCGCTTCTGAGTTTATGGAGCGTCCGCTCGGGCGCGCGGGCGATCTCTTGATTGAACATACGGGTTATGCGCTTGTTTACAACGCGGAGACCAACTGCCCCGACTGGGTGGCTTGGGAGCTCACGGGAGAGGAGGCGGACGGAAAGGCGGCACGCCGCGTGAACGACTTTCGCGGCGATCCCCTCGTGCCGGAGGCGTGCAGGGTGGAGACGGCGGACTACAAGGACTGCGGCTACGATCGCGGCCACATGTGTCCCGCAGGCGACATGAAGTGGAGCTCGAAGGCGATGTCGGAGTGCTTCTATATGAGCAACATCTGTCCGCAGAGCACGACGCTCAACCGCCAGTGGTGGGAGCATCTGGAGAGCGCCTGTCGCCGATGGGCCCGTCAGGAGGGAAGCGTCTATATCTGCTGCGGCCCGATCTTCAGGCAGGAGCGTAAGAAGAAATATGTCGGCAATACTGTGCGGGTGCGGGTGCCCAACAGTTTCTTCAAGGTGGTGCTCTCGCTGAAGGAAGGCGACGAGAAGGCCATCGGCTTCATTTACAGCAATCGCGACAGCCGTCAGACGATGGAGGACGCCGTTGTCACAGTGGACAGCGTGGAGCGTCTGACCGGCTTGGATTTCTATTATCAGCTGAATTCCGAAATGCAGGAAATGCTGGAGTCAAAGGCCAATCTGACGCTCTGGAGGTAATTTGTCCCACGAGAAGAGTGGCAGCAACTGCTCGGCCGTGCAGGGAGCGTTATCCGGTTTCAATCCTGTGAGAAAAGCCAGACGTCCGATAATCTCCTCCGCCGTAAAGTTGGCGCGCAACGCCTCCATATCCAGACTCTTGTCGCGCTTGGAGAGGCGCTGGCCCTGTGCGTTGCACAACAGAGGCAGATGGATGAACGAGGGGAGGGGATAGCCCAAGAGTTCAGCCAAATAGATTTGCTGGGGCGAAGAGAGCAGCAGGTCGCTGCCGCGCACCACTTCGGTGATGCCCATCTCGGCATCGTCCACCACCACCGCCAACTGATAAGCCCAGGCGCCGTCCTTGCGCCGTATGACGAAGTCGCCGCAGTGACGCGAGAGGTTGAGGCGCTGCGGACCGTAGTGTCCGTCGGTGAAGGCAATCTCCCTGTCGGGCACCTTCAGACGCAGAGCCGCCCGCTCCATATCCTCTTTATTATATGTGCGCGCGCGACAGGTGCCGGCATAGACGATGCGGCCGTCGCTTTCGTGAGGTGCCTGTGTGGCCATGATGTCGGCGCGCGTGCAGAAGCAGGGATAGACGAGATCCATCTTGCAGAGGCGCTCCAGAGCGACGGCGTAGCGCTCGTGGCGCTCGCTCTGGAAGTAGGGACCCTCGTCCCACTTGAGTCCCAGCCATTCGAGGTCGCGCATCAGACGGTCGGCAAACTGGCGGCGTGAGCGGTCGGGATCCAGGTCCTCGATGCGCAACACCCACGTGCCGCCTTTGCTCTTGGCGGAGAGCCAGGAAAGCAGAGCGCACATCACGTTGCCCAAATGCATGATTCCGGTCGGAGAGGGTGCAAATCGTCCTTTCATGACGACAAAGATACATCTTTTTTGGGTCTTTTTCACTTTTTTTCGAAAAAACTTGTTGAAATATTTGGTGGGTTGGGAAAAAAGGCATACCTTTGCACCCGAGACTTTTCTTTTTAAATGATATTTTACAATGAAGAGTTTGATCCTGGCTCAGGATGAACGCTAGCTACAGGCTTAACACATGCAAGTCGAGGGGCAGCATGAAAGTAGCTTGCTACTTTTGATGGCGACCGGCGCACGGGTGCGTAACGCGTATCCAATCTACCCATGGCTCAGGGATAGCCTTTCGAAAGAAAGATTAATACCTGATGGTTTACCCTTAAGGCATCTTTTGGGTAATAAAGATTTATCGGCGATGGATGAGGATGCGACTGATTAGGTTGTTGGCGGGGTAACGGCCCACCAAGCCGACGATCAGTAGGGGTTCTGAGAGGAAGGTCCCCCACATTGGAACTGAGACACGGTCCAAA
>ONSH01000123.1 GCA_900320435.1 uncultured Prevotellaceae bacterium | reverse complement strand
TCGGGCTGGAAGGGGCTCTGCCCGTTTCACGACGACCGCTCCCCCTCGTTCACCGTGTCGCCCGCACGCAACACCTGCCGCTGCTGGGCCTGCGGCGAAGGCGGCGGTCCCGTGAGCTTCCTCATGAAACACGAGCAGATTTCCTACCCCGAAGCGCTCAGATGGCTGGCCAAACGCTACGGCATCCCCATTGTGGAGAAGGAACTCACACCCGAAGAACGGGCGCAGGAGACGGAGCGCGACTCGCTCTTCGCCCTCAACGAATGGGCGCTCGACTGGTTTGAGCACCAGATGTACGACACGCCCGACGGACGCGCCGTGGGCCTCTCCTATTTCCGCGGGCGCGGCTTCCGCGATGACGTGGTGAAAGCCTTCCGCGCCGGCTTTGCCCCCAAGGAGCGCAGCGCCATCACCAAGGCGGCCCTCAAGGCGGGCTATCAGGAAGATTTTCTCGTGAAGACGGGCCTCTCCGTCCGACGCGACGACGGCACGATGTACGACCGCTACGCCGGACGCGTGATCTTCCCCATACGCAGCGTCTCGGGCAAAGTGGTCGGCTTCGGCGGACGCGTGCTCGACGCTGCCACCAAGGGCGTCAGCCAGAAATACGTCAACTCCCCCGAGAGCAGCGTCTACAGCAAGAAGAAGGAGCTCTACGGCCTCTTCGAAGCCAAGAAGGCCATCTCGAAGGCGGACCTCGTCTATATGGTGGAGGGCTACACCGACGTGATGTCCATGCACCAGATGGGCGTGGAGAACGTGGTGGCCTCGAGCGGCACCGCCCTCACCCACGAGCAAATTCGTCTGGTGAAACGCTTCACGACGAACATCGCGGTGCTCTTCGACGGCGATGCCGCCGGCATCAAGGCCTCACAACGCGGCATCGACATGCTGCTGGCCGACGGCATGAACGTGCGTCTGTTGATGCTCCCCGATGGCCAAGACCCCGATGAATTCGCCAAAAAGTGCACTCAGGAGCAATATCAGGACTATCTGGCGACACACCAGGTGGACTTCATCGAATACAAGACCAAGCTCCTGCTTGAAGAGGCCCAGGGCGACCCCATCAAACTCTCGCAGCTGGCGGGCAACATCATCCAGAGCATCGCCGCCGTGCCCAACGACATCACCCGCTCGCTCTACGTCCGTCAGGCGGCGCAGAAGCTGGGCATTCAGGAGAAGCTCATCAGCGACGGTGTCGTACGGCAGATACGCCGCAATCAGGAGACCGCCCATCGCAGTCCCGGACTTCAGGGCGAAAGCGCACCGGCAGCAGCGCCGCAGACACCCCCGACAGCCGCTCCCGAGACACAGGCGCCCCCGAAACCGGCGCCCTCGGCTCCGACGAAAGCGCTGCCCCAAGAGACCGCCATCGCCGCACTCATCGTGAAATACGGCGGAAGGATCTGCGGCCAGATGGAAAACCCCGACGGCAGCGTGCGCGACATGACCGTAGCCGAATTCATTGACGAAAACCTCCGTGCGGACGACATCAGCCTGAAGACGCCCGCCTACAACGCCATACTGCAGGAGACGCTGAACGGCATCCGCGAAGTCCCCAACTTCAACGCCGAGCAGTATTTCATCAACCACGCCGATCCCGCCATCGCCGATTTGGCCTTCCGGCTGTCGCAGGATGCGGAGCCGCTCTCGAAGCTCTACGGCGAACAGTCGGCAGAACCCACGGAGCAGGCACTCTGCGAACGCACCACACAGGTGTTGGCCACACTGAAAATGGCCATCGTGACGAGCGAGCTGACCGCCCTCACCCGCCAGATGGGCAGCAACCGTCTCAGCCCCGAAGAAAACCGTCAGTTGCTGATGCAATTCAAGCAGTTGCAGGAAATCAAAAAGCAGCTGTCGCAGATCTGTGGCGTGCGGGTTATCGGTTGATTTATATCAAAAAACCTTAAAAAATGGCACATTTTGCCCATTTTTGGGCTTAATGTCATTTTTTTGTCGTACCTTTGCCCGCGAATTTGTATTATCTTTGAACTAAAATCCAATGGAAAGGACACTCGTTTTGCTTAAACCAAGCACCATTCAGCGCCAGCTCTGTGGCGAAATCATCAGCCGTTTCGAGAAGAAGGGGCTGCGCATCGCCGGCATGAAAATGATGCAGTTGGACGACAAAATCCTGGAGGCCCACTACGCTCATCTCGTGGGCAAGCCCTTCTTCCCTGCCCTGAAAGCCAGCATGATGAAGACCCCAGTCGTGGCCATGTGCCTCGAAGGCGTGGACGCCATCGCCGTCGTGCGCTTCATCACGGGCTACACGAACGGACGTAAGGCCGATCCCGGCACCATCCGCGGTGACTACTGTATGTCTAACCAACAGAATATCGTTCATGCCTCAGACTCTCCCGAGGCAGCAGAGGCCGAATTGGCCAGATTCTTCAAGCCCGAAGAAATCTACGAACTGGGCGATCTCAACCTGGACCGCCTCTATGCTGTGGACGAAAACTAAGACGGAGAGAAATCTAAACACCACCGAATGAGAACATTAATTCTGACATTCATCTGCACGGCCTTCTCGATGGCCACGCCCGCACAGGACAAGCTGGCGGCTCTGGCTCCCGTAGATTGGCACGCGCAACACATCGATTCTGTCTCCATCGCCCGGGTGATGGAGCGCGAGAATCTGCAAAATCCGGCCTTCTCCCTGTACCAGAGCTGGAACAACACCTACACCACGAAGTACGGTGTGGAGATCCCCAATGAGTATGTTATCGACCTGCGCGGCTTCCACATGCCTTGCGAAAGCCGCACGGTCACTTCGTCTTACGGCTTCCGCCGCACCTTCAACCGCAACCACTACGGCACCGACATCAAGGTCTATGTGGGCGACACCATTTATGCGGCGTTCGCAGGCAAGGTGCGCAT
>ONSH01000143.1 GCA_900320435.1 uncultured Prevotellaceae bacterium | reverse complement strand
CGCACCCTCAAGACCACATCCAGTCATGAGGAGGGCTGCACCCGCCGCTGGAACATCAACACCCTGGAGTTCCTGGGCAAGGATGGCAAGCTCACTGGCGTCAAGGTTCAGGAGATCGACTGGAAGCCCAACCCCGAGGGTGGTCGTCCCATCATGGTCGAGAAGGGCAAGCCCGAGATTATCAAGGCCGAACTGGTACTCCTCGCCATGGGCTTCCTGAAGCCCGAGCACCCCGAGTACCCGAAGAATGTCTTCGTCTGCGGTGATGCCGCCAACGGTGCCTCACTCGTGGTTCGCGCCATGGCTAGTGGTCGTCAGATTGCACAGAAAGTTAATGGTTTCCTTCAAAAATAATTTTTATCTTTGAAGCAATAATCCCCGGTCTCCGTGATGGAAATCGGGGATTTTTTCGTACCTTTGACGCCCGAATCTAACACAAAGGAAACAATGAGGAAATACGTTGCGTTTTTCACCGTTATCTGCCTATGGCTGATACTCCCCACCACGACAGGAGCCCAGACACTCCACTACAACCAGCCGGCCACGTTCTTCGAGGAGGCACTCGTCATCGGCAACGGCACCATGGGCGGCATCGTCTATGGCGGCACCCGGACCGACAGGATATCACTCAATGATATCACGCTATGGACGGGCGAGCCGTGTAATATGCAGGTCTATTCGCCCGACGCCCACAAATCCATCCCCGCCATCCGTGAGGCGCTCAGCAAGGGCGACTACCGGGAGGCCGACCGTCTGCAACGCGACGTGCAGGGACATTTCTCACAGAATTATCAGCCGCTGGGACAACTCACCATCGAGTATCTCGACACCACGGAGGCCGTCTCCGGCTATCGCCGCTGGCTCGACATCGGTGACGCCACGGCCCATACCACCTACCAGCGCGGCAAATACCGCTATACCACGGAGTATCTGGCGTCCCATCCCGACTCCGGACTGGTCATCCGCATCACCACCAACCATCCCAGGGGCATCCATGCACGACTGTCGCTGAGCTGTCAGCTGCGCCACACCACATCGGCCAATGGTCAGACACTCACCACCGACGGCTATGCCGGCTATGCCTCACTGCCCAGCTACTACGATGCCAGGGAGAAGTTCGCCTACGCCAAAGAGGTGACGCTCTACATCGTCGATGCCACCTCGTTCAACGGCTACGACAAGGACCCCGTCAAACAGGGAAAGCCATATCAGCAACTGGCCGACGCGCGCCTGCGCCATCTTTCCGGCATCCCCTACAAGACCATCCGACAGCGCCACATCAAGGACTATCAGTCCCTCTACAACCGCGTCAAGCTCTCGCTTGGCCGTTCCGTATACCGCGACTCTGTCGCGGTTCCCACCGACGCCCAGCTCCGTGCCTACACTGACGAGTCACTCTTCAATCCCGACCTCGAAGCCCTCTATTTCCAGTACGGCCGCTACCTGCTTATCAGTTGCTCGCGCACGCCCAATGTGCCGGCCAACCTGCAGGGCCTGTGGAACGAGAGCATCCTGCCGCCCTGGTCGTGCAACTACACCAGCAATATCAATGTGGAGGAAAACTACTGGGCGGCCGAGACGGCTGCGCTGCCCGAGATGCATCAGTCGCTCTTCACCTTCATGAAGGAACTGCAGGGCTCTGGCGAACTCACCGCCAAGGCCTACTACGGCGTCAACCGCGGCTGGTGCCTGGCACATAATACCGACATCTGGGCCATGACCTGTCCTGTGGGTCTCCACACCGGCGACCCCATGTGGGCCAACTGGAACATGGGGGGTGCCTGGCTCGCCACCCATATCTGGGAGCACTACACCTTCACGCTCGACAAAGCCTTCCTGCGCGAGTACTATCCCGTTCTCAAAGGCGCAGCCGAGTTCTGCCTCGCTTGGCTTCAGCCCCTCTCCGACTACACCCCTCAGCCCTCACCCCTCTCACATCCTACATCATCCATCAGCCCTCTTACATCAGACATCTCACATCCTACATCATCCATCAGCCCTCTTACATCAGACATCTCACATCCTACATCATCCATCAGCTCTCTCATCACCGCCCCTGCCACTTCGCCCGAGAACTCCTTCGTCACCCCCGACGGCTATCACGGGCGCACCTGCTTCGGTGGCTTTGCCGACATCGCCATGATTCGCGAATGCCTCACCGATGCCCGCGACGCCGCCCTTGTACTCAGCGATTCCTGTAGTGTGCCCGGCGGTTCCTGTAGTGTACTCAGCGGTTCCTGTAGTGTGCCCGGCGATTCGGTCGCCGGGTCCCCCTTCATCACCGAGCTCAACGCCGCCCTCGCCCGCCTTCACCCCTACAAAATCGGTAAGAAAGGCAACCTCCAGGAGTGGTTCTACGACTGGGAAGACGAGGATCCGCACCACCGCCACCAGAGCCATCTCTTCGGCATCTATCCCGGCCATCACCTCGACGACGGCACCAACACCAAGGAGGCACTCCACCGTGCCGCCTCACGCACCCTCGAACTCAAGGGCGACAAGACCACGGGCTGGAGCACGGGCTGGCGCGTGAATCTCTACGCCCGCCTGCATGATGCCAGGAATGCCTATCATATCTACCGCAAACTGCTCAGCTACGTCAGTCCCGACGGCTACCGCGGTCCTGATGCCCGTCGTGGCGGCGGCACCTACCCCAACCTGCTCGACGCCCATTCGCCCTTCCAGATCGACGGTAACTTCGGTGGCTGTGCCGGTGTCATCGAGATGCTCATACAGAGTGAATACACTGTGTGTGAGGGTTCTCCCCTCACAACCCTCGAACTCCTTCCCGCCTTGCCCGACAACTGGAAGGACGGTTCCGTCAGCGGCATCCGTGCCCGTGGCGGCATCAAACGCTCCTTGCCAACGGCCAGCAGCAGACCCTGAAACTGAAGAAAGGGGCCTTGGCCTGTTGGTAAACTTTCAATCTGTAACAAAAAAACCACATTTTACGAACAAGAAATAACAAAATGCGCTATTTTTTCAACAAAATATTTTCAATTTGATACTTTCAACTGATTTTTACCACTAAAACCGGTCGGTTCGTTTCTATATCCTGTCATTTTGCATTACCTTTGCATCCGATAAGAAAAAAAGACAGCACATGAGCAAGATACCCTTCACAAAGATGCACGGTTGCGGCAACGACTACATCTATGTTAATGTAGCACAGCACCCCATCGATGACCCTGTAGCAGCGGCCATCAAATGGAGCGACCGTCATAAGGGCATCGGCTCCGATGGATTGGTCTTGATTGGCAAGAGTTCTATGCCCGAGGCCGACTTCACCATGCGCATCTTCAATGCCGACGGCAGCGAGGCCATCTGCTGACGCTGTCGGGCATCAAGGTGCTCTATCTGCATATCACCGATGACATCGTAGAGAGCGTCACCGTGGATATGGGCGAACCGATACTGGAAGATGCCACACAGTTCATCGCTTCTCGCGGATTGGACCAAGGGACGTTTGTATCGATGGGTAATCCTCACTACGTCATCTTCACGGACGATGTAGACCAGGTAGGCGAAACTGGCCGTTCACTGGAATACCACCCGGCATTCCCGCAACGCTGCAATATAGAATTTGCCTATATTGAGGCCAACGGCAGTATCCGCACCCGTGTGTGGGAACGTGGCAGCGGCATCACTCAGGCCTGCGGCACAGGCGCTTGCGCTACGGCCGTGGCAGCCGTCCTGACCGGCAAGGCTGGCCGCACCTCACAAATCGTGATGGATGGCGGCACGCTGAACATCGAATGGTGCGAAACCGACCGCTCGGACGGAGGACGCTTTTTCCAGAAGAACCACGTCTATATGACGGGTCCTGCCGCCTTCGTCTTCGACGGCGAAGCAGAATTATAAATTATGAATTAAGCATTAAGCATTGAATATATGGCATTAGTTAACGAACATTTCCTGAAACTGCCAAACAAAGCCAAGAAGGTGAACGCCTTCAAAGTGATGCACCCCAAGGCCGACGTCATCTCCATGGGTATTGGTGACGTCACCCAGCCGCTGTGTCCTGCCGTGATTGAGGCGATGCACAAGGCTGCCGACGAGATGGGCACCGCTGAGGGATTCCGTGGCTACGGTCCTGAGCAGGGCTACGATTTCCTGCGCGAGGCCATTCTGAAGAACGACTTCCTGCCGCGTGGCATCCACCTCGATATCGACGAGATTTTCGTGAACGACGGTGCCAAGAGCGATACCGGTAATATTCAGGAACTGATTCGCTGGGACAACTCCATTGGCGTGACCGACCCTATCTATCCCGTGTACATCGACTCCAACGTGATGATCGGCCGTGCCGGCACGGTAGAGGACGGCAAGTGGTCGAATGTAATCTACATGCCCTGCAACGCTGAGAACGGTTTTGTACCGCAGATTCCCAAGCGTCGTGTGGATGTCATCTACCTCTGCTACCCCAACAACCCCACGGGTATGGTCATCAC
>ONSH01000110.1 GCA_900320435.1 uncultured Prevotellaceae bacterium | reverse complement strand
TTCACTTTTTCACCGCCAATCGCTTGCCGATTCAAATAAAAGTCTTATCTTTGAGGCGGGAACACAACTAATTGACTTATGAGCATAGTAAAGAACGGGCAAATCATCGGGAAATACACCGTACAGAGCATCATCAAAGAAAATGCCTATACCGAGACCTACAGGGCAGAGGACGAGGACGGGAACGCCTTCTTCTTCAAACTGTTCGTCGTGAAGCGTATGCCGGAGAAGCTCCTCAACCCCGAGACGGGTAAGGTATGCGAGATAGAATACTGTCAGAAGCTGAACCACAGGGGCATCGCCAGCTACGTGGACAGCGGCACATACGAGGCAGAGGAGGGCAGCTGTCAGTATTACCTGACGAACTACTTCCACGGAGAGCTGCTCAGCGAGCGCATCAGGCGCGAAGGGAAGCTGTCCGGCGACGAGGCGCTGCGCATCTACCGCCAGATGCTGGAGGCGCTGCAGTTCATGCACGAGCTCTCGCCCTCGTTGTCGCATAACGACATCACGCCGCGCAACGTCATGCTCGCCCCCGACGGGGCTGTGGAGATCATCGACCTTGGTCACGTCTCTTCTCCCTGCAACGGCATTGCTCCCTTCGATACGGCCGACCTCGACATCTGCTACTCTGCGGGCGAGACGTTCATCGGGACCTACGATGCACAGAGCGACATCTTTGCCGCGACGGCGGTGCTGTACACAATGCTGACGGGCCGGAAACCCTGGGAAGTGGAGTTCACCGACGCCATGAAGCGCAGCCGCAGGATAATGCTGATGAAGGATTTCCGCAAGGAGCACCCGCTGGACTTCGACGCACTCGACGTGGAGGAGCGCGTCAAGGTGGTACTGGCGAAGGGTCTTGCCCTGCACTACAACGACCGCTACAAGTCGGTGGCTCAGATCATCGCAGACCTGGACGGCACGGTAACCCCGGAGCGTCCGCAGGAGAAGAAAAAGGAGGAGTCGGCAGGCACCGACAACGGCGGATTCCAGCGTCGCGAAGAGAGTCCGAACAAGACGGATTTCGAGATACGCCGCGGTACGGGCAACGGCTTCAAAGACATCGCCGGCATGACGGAGCTTAAGGACTACCTCACCCAGCGTGTCATCTTTGTCATCAAGGACCGGGAGCGTGCCGAGAAGTACCGGCTCGTGCCGCCCAACGGCATGCTGCTCTACGGGCCTCCGGGTTGCGGCAAGACGTTCGTGGCCGAGAAGTTCGCCGAGGAGACGGGGTTCAACTTCGCCCTGGTCAAGTCGTCGGATCTGGCCAGCAGCTACCTGCACGGCTCGCAGGAGAAAATAGCGCAGCTCTTCAAGCAGGCTGAAGCCAAGGCTCCCGTGGTGCTGTGCTTCGACGAGTTTGACGCCCTCGTGCCCGATCGAGGCAATCCCGGCAGCCAGTATGTGACGAGCGAAGTCAACGAGTTTCTCTCGCAGCTGAACAACTGTTCGCAGCGCGGCATCTTCGTCGTGGCAACGTCCAACCGCCCCGACAAGATAGACCCGGCGGTGCTCCGCACGGGCCGCATCGACAAGCAGGTGTATGTGCCCCTGCCGGACAAGGAGGCGCGCCGCGAGATGTTCAAGTTGCACCTCGACGGGCGTCCCTGCACCGATGTCGATGCCGACCGTCTGGCCGAGCTCACCGAAGGCTACATTGCCAGCGATATTGCCTACATCGTGAACGACGCTGCCATGACAGCCGCCTTCACCGACCAGCCCATCTCCGAAGCCATCCTGGAGACGGCGGTGGGCAACACCCGTCCTTCGCTGCGACGCGAGACGCTGCGCACGTTTGAGGACATCCGGGACCGCATGGAAGGCATCGAGCGCAGCAACATCCGTCGTCCCATCGGTTTCACTGTATAGTCCGCAGCATTCAACAGGGGGCGCCTCCCCCAGAAAATATTTATCATTAACCCCTTAGTGCTTAATGCTTATGAAAACAACAGAAATGGTGATGAACTTCCTGAAGGAGCAGGGCTTCTGCCCCCAGGTAGACGAGAAAGGCAGCATCATCTTCAAGTATCAGATGTCCACGTTCATCTTCATGAACAACGACGAGGACGAGGAATTCTTCCAGCTGGCCTTCCCCAGCATCTTCGATGTGACGGAGGAGAACCGCGAGCTTGTGCTTGAGACCGCCAATAAGATTAACTGCCGTCTCAAGGTGGCGAAGGTGATCGTTCCCGGCGACAATGTTTGGGTTCTCTTTGAGGTGATTCTGGATCAGAGCCCCGAGGTGGGCAGCATCATCGAGCGCGGCCTGAACATCCTGATGCATACCCGCCAGGCTTTCTACGAGGCGCTGCAGTAGTCACTCACCCAAAGATGTTGCGCCAGACGGCGGCGTCGAAGAGCCAGTGCTGCATGCCGCCGCGGATGTGCTGGGGTAGACCCGTGCGCAGGTTGAGGACATAGACGGGACGGATGCGCCAAAGGTCGTTGTAGCCGTTCTGCCAGTCCAGGAGACAGTATTCCCACACCTTCCCGTTGTACCACTCACCCGTGGTGTAGCCGTGGGCGTCGGCAAACCGGTTGAACTCGGCGTGGTTGCCGTACTGACCCGCCTGGTTGTAGACCGAATCGGGCGTCAGCGCGTAGCTGATGACACGCCCCAAGGACACACGGCACACAATCATCACCGGATCGCCGCCCAGGCCCGAGCGGTCGTCGTCGCCGTAGTCCATCGCCAGGCTGCGCCTCATGGCGAAATAGACGCCGCGTCCGCCCCACGTGCGGTTTTGGGTGGTGCTGGACATGAAGTTGCCGGAGCACCAGCCCGAGGTGCGCTTGAGATGGTCGTTGCGCTGCGGGTCGCAGAGGAGCTGGTTGGCCGCATTGAGCGACGTGCCGTGGTAGAAGGTGCGGGCCGGGATGAAGATGTCCACCGCGGTCCAGATGAGGCTCTCCGTCACGAGCAGCACGCCGTGCCACACGAGGTAGTAGAAGACGCGGTAGGGCAGCATCACAATCCATTGCCAGACGTCGTCGCCGCCCTCGTCGGGGTCGGAGGGCATCAAGACCTCAATGAGCAGGTCGTAGAGGCCCAGGATGCAGTGGAAGCCGAGGTTGTAAACGGCGGCGTTGTAGAGGCGCAGCGGGGTGGTGAGGACGTACATCACGACGGTGACGGTCTCCGTGAGCAGGCGCAGTGCAGGCTTGCTAGCGTCGCTGGCCCAGTTGGTGTGGAAGAAATAGCGCCAGGGCGCCACGAGGAAATGCTCCAGGCGGTTGGGGATATAGAAAACGAGCGTGCTGAGGATGTAGGCCCACTTGAAAAACAGGAAGATGAGCGAGATGAGCCCGTCGCCGCCTTCGACCGACTCGGAAATCTTGCCCAAAACCATGAAGGCGACAAGGCCAAAGCCGATCCAGGCGCCCACGGCGGTGTTCCAGCCAAAGAGGTAGAAGATGAAGGCGCCCACGCCCGCCATGATGGCGGCATAGATGATGAGGCCGAGGATGAGTTTGACGGTCTCCTTATACACGAGGACAAGCCCGATGACGGTGATCCAGAAGAACCACTTGAAGAGGGTCCACATCCACCCGAAAAGCGTCTCCCCGTATTGGTAAATCCTGTGCCAGAGGGGAGGACGCCAAGTGGAGGC
>ONSH01000111.1 GCA_900320435.1 uncultured Prevotellaceae bacterium | reverse complement strand
ATGTACCTCTTCGGCTTTGTCTCAGGCCACCGTCCGTGATTGGGAGAACCCACAGGTGGTGGGAATCAACAAGCTGCCCTATCATGCGACGTTGCAGCTGCCTTCTCGCGAATCTGAATGCAAGGAAATCATCTCACTCAATGGGCAGTGGCGCTTCTATTGGTCCGCTAATCCGGACGAGCGGCCCGCAGACTTCTATCGAACTGATTTCGATGTCAGCCAGTGGAATCACATCATCGTGCCGGGAAACTGGCAGATGCAGAACTTCGGTAAGCCCATCTATACCAACTTTAAGTTTCCCTTTCAACCGAATCCTCCCAGCGTGACCAGCGAACCGCCCAAAGAGTGGTATGCATACAACCACCGCAATCCCGTGGGTTCCTACGTCACCTTTTTTAATCTTTCGCGCAAGGAGCTGACACAGAATATCATTCTCCACTTCGGCGGCGTGAAATCGGCCTTCTATGTGTGGGTAAACGGACAACAGGTGGGTTACAGTCAGAACTCCATGTCGCCCGCTGAGTTCGACATCACACGCTACGCCCGAGAAGGACAGAACCGCCTTGCAGTGGAAGTGTATCGCTGGAGTGATGGAGCCTATTTGGAGGACATCGACATGTGGCGTCTGAGTGGCATCTTCCGCCCTGTGCAGCTCTGGGTGAGGCCGCCCGTGCATATCAGCGATTACTATGTTACGGCTATCCCCAACACAGATTTCAGCATCGCAGAGGTCAAGGCCGATGTGGAACTGTGCAACACCAGCCGCAAAAGCGTGAAGGACCTGAACGTGGCCTTCCTCATTGAAGGGAAGGAAATCAAGGGTAGCGTGCATCGCCTTGCGGCCAAAGACACGATGCACGTGCAACTTCGTTGTGAGCTTCGGCATCCGCGTCTCTGGTCGGCAGAGAAACCACACCTCTATCCCTTTGCTGTTGAACTGCGTGACAGCAAGGGGACGACCATAGAACATTTTGACTATCACCTCGGTGTAAAACGTATAGACATCGTGGGTGAGGTCTTCAAAATCAATGGACAGAACGTGAAACTGCGTGGCGTCAACCGTCATGACCACCATCCTCGCATGGGCCGCTACGTCGATGATGCCACTTGCGAACTGGACATCAGACTGATGAAGCAGGCCAATATCAATTTCCTGCGTACCACGGTCTATCCCCACACAGCGCTCATTTATGAGTTGGCAGACCGTTATGGTCTCTACGTCATGGACGAAGCTTGCAATGAGAGCCACGGCTTCGGCATCGGAAACAAGGATATGGGCGACAATCCTACGTGGCTAAAGGCACATGTAGATCGTGCTTCCTCGTTGGTACTGCGTGACCGCAACCATCCTAGCATCATTCTTTGGAGTCTGGGCAACGAGGCAGGAGCTGGAGCAAACGCAAAAGCCATGCGCGATACCATTGTTGCCTTGGATCCAACACGTCCACCTTTCTACGACAGCGACCGTCGCTACTCTGCCATCTACGACGACAGCTACCTCTACCCCGAAGAAATGCGACAGGTGGCAGAACGCGTCAGCGACCGTCCGTTCATGATGCGAGAGTATCTTCATTCAATGGGTAATTCCACTGGCAATATGCAGGAATACTGGGATATTATCTACGCTGATTCCAGCATTCTTGGAGCTGCCATTTGGGATTGGGCGGATCAAGGGCTGGCCAAGCCTATCGACGGTGGCCCCCTGCGTTTCTCCGCCGATCTGTCCTTGCAGTCCGACGAGTTCTGGGCCTACGGCGGCGACTTCGGCGACCAGCCCAATGACGGACGATTCCTCATCAACGGCATTGTAGGCCCCGACCGCACGCCTCATCCGGCATACTATGAGGTGCAGCACGTCTATGCTCCTGTGCAGTTTGAGCGAGAGGGCAATGGCAACGTGAAGGTCATCAACCGCGACTGCTTCACCGACCTCAGCGAATACGACTACACCTACGACACGTTGCGCTACGGCAGTGAGACCGTGCTGAACGTCTATGCCCGCCTGCGGTGCGACATGCCGTGGGCAGACAAGGGCTTTGCCGTGGCCCGCGAGCAGTTTGTGCTGGAGCCATACACCTTCCCCGCCAAGACCGACATCACGAAGTGTGCGAGGGCGGAGGGCAAGGCGAAGGGCGTCACCGTCTGCGGCAATGCCCTCACCTCGTGGATCGTCGGCGGGCGCGAGCTGCTCCAGGCTCCTCTCGAACCCTGTTTCTGGAAACCTGAGAACGACAACCAGAGTGCCGCCGGCTTTGCTCGCCGCACGGCGATGTGGAAGGAGGTGAGGGACGTGAAGGTGCGCTACACCGCACTCGACGACCACAGCATCCTCGTAGAGATGGACTACCGTCCCACGTCCCACGACCGCCCCGTGATGCCCAGATTTGGTATGCAGATGCGCCTGCCTGCCAACTTCACGCAGGTTCGTTACTATGGCCGCGGCCCGTGGGAGAACTATCCAGACCGCAAACGGTCGGCCTTCCTCGGCGAGTACGCGATGCCGCTCGGCGATTTCCAGACCGAGTACATCCACCCGCAGGACAACGGCTACCGCTGCGACGTGCGATGGATAGAATTCTCACAGCCTGGACGCACCGTCCGCATCGAAGGCCTTCAGCCGCTCTGCGTCAGCGCCTGGGACTACGGCGACGAGGACCTCGGACCGCTTCACCCGCATGAGGTGCCGCGAGGACGATTCGTCTGTGTCAACATCGACCTCAACGTCCATGGTGTGGGCGGCACCGACACCTGGGGCAAGCGCACCCTGCCGAAATACACCATCGACGGCAACCTGCCCCACCACTTCGCCTTTATCCTCTCGGCAGAAAACGGTCAACAACCAGAAAATCAACCCTCATGAAAAGAAACATTATGTTCCTGCTCTGCGGAGCAGCATTGACGGCCTCGGCACAGACCGACGTCACGGCCGACTACCTGACCCATTACGATTTCGACAGCGGCTTCCACCACAAGGCCGGAGCCACCACCGAGGTGAAACAGGAAATCAAGACCATCACGGGATGGACAGCCGGGTTCACCGTTGATTACACCATCACCGGCATCTATGAATATGGCTTCGCCGGCACCTTCAACGGCGGCGAAGTACCGTCCAAGGGCTACCAGAACAGCGAGGGTGGCGCGCTGGCGTTGTCGACGGGTTGGGGCGTGGCGATGACCTACAGCCAGAACGTCACCCTGCCCGCCGGCACCTATACCATCAACGTTCCCACCTACAACGGCAAGAGCGCCACGAAAGGCAGGTCGCAGCTGGCGTGGATTCCGCAGAACGGCACTGCCGTCATCTCCACGCTCAACGGCTATCCCTCGAAGACGTGGTCGCTGGACCAGATATCCTTCACGCTGACCGAGAGCACCCGAGGCAAGATACAGATTGGCTATACGGCAGCGGAGAACACAGGTTCCGGCAGTTCGGCCAACCTGCTCATCGAC
>ONSH01000112.1 GCA_900320435.1 uncultured Prevotellaceae bacterium | reverse complement strand
CTGCTTCGCCTGCGGCAACGGCGGCAGTGTCATCGACTACGTCATGCAGCGCGAGAGCTGGACTTTCAAGGAAGCCTGCCAATGGCTGTCTTCCGAATTCGACATCGTGACGACGGACAATAGGATTTACGCGCCCCGTCCCAAACTGCGCCCAAGTCGAGCGGCGCCAGAGCCGCCTGACTACACCTACATCCCCGAGGAAATGGTAGACGCTTTGGTGTCTGTGGAGAATTCCCTTGGTCGCTGCCTGATGCAGATGTTCCATCCCGAGGCGGTGGAGTGGGTCACAGAGCTGTATCGCATAGGTTGTTATGCGATGTACAGACACGACGATTTCACTGTGTTCCCCAACATCGACCTCCAGGGGCGAGTCTGCAACCTGAAGGTGCAGCACTATGAGGCAGATCCTCTCTCCCCGCGTTTTGCCCACAGCGACCCCGGCTCATGCTATTGGCTCGGAGCGATGTGGGTGAGGGAAGGGCGTCTGCCACAGGGGGCGGTGTTCAATCCGTCATGCCTCTTCGGAGAGCATCTGCTCAGCGAATACCCGAGTCACAAAGTGGTTCTGGTCGAGAGTCCGAAGAATGCTTTATTCGGCGCATTGGCCCATCCGCAACTGCTTTGGGTGGCAACAGGCAACAAGGGGATGCTGCGCCGTGAGGTACTTCTGCCTTTGCGCAGCCGTGACGTCATTGTTATCCCCGACCGGGATGCCATCCCTGAATGGCAGGCAGAGATCAGTCGCATGGGCGACATCGCCAACTTCGTGGTCAGCGATTTCTGCGAGCGTGTGGCGCCGGAAGGCGAGCTGAAGTTTGATATTGCGGATTATTTGCAGCAGACTCTGCTTTTGCCCTTCTGAGGCCAGAGACATTTTCGGTGAGTATTTGACGGCTGTCTATAGAGGTGTAATGCCTTGATAGGCAGTCGTTTTATTTGCCTGCGATGAGTTTTTGGCCTTTTTCTTTCCTAATCTTTTATATCATCCTTTTTTTTGTGAAATACTTTTCAAAGAAAAAAGTAATAAAGTCATAACAATGATGTTATACCATTGTATATAAGAATGATAGACGATCGCTCAAGGCTTAAAAAAACTCTTCAGAAACCTCTTCACCCCTCACAAATCATCTTGGCGAAGGCGTTCAGGGCCAGGCACTGGTCGCGGCGGATGGCGAGGCGTTCGTTGTGGTGCTCCCAAGGGGCGAGGATGAGGATCTGGCCGCTGGCGCAGGCTTCCATGCGCTTGCCGCCGGGCTTCGCCAGCTCCGTGAAGCCGTTTTCCTGAAGGATGATGAGCGGCAGACCTTCGTCAAAGGCCGCGCGCATCACCGCCTTCTCGCCCTTGGAGATGCACGGCGACACCAACACGGCGCCGCTGCGCGCCTGAGCCAGCCACCAGGCCGTCTTCGTCGCGACCTCCTCCTCGGTGAGGCGGCGGGAGCATTGCACCTGAAGCTTCACGGGGCGCTGCAGCAGGAAGCGGTTGCCGATGGCCGAGAACTGCTGGGCGCCCACCGTGAGCCCGCGCTGCACACGGAAGAGATCGGGATGCTCGCGCTTCATCAGCAGGCGGCGGGGATTGTCGCGCAGATAGTCCAGCCAGCGCTGCAGCTGCCCCTGGCGAAGGAGCAGCTTGTCGTTGAAGCCGCGGGCAAAGAGCAGGCCGTGGGTGCGGTCGTCTTTTGGGGGTTTAGTTAGTTGCGACTGAGTCGCAACAGACGGAACCGGAGACTGAGTCGCAACAGACGGAACCGGGGGCTGAGTCGCAACAGACGGAACCGGAGACTGAGTCGCAACAGACAGGACCGGAGACTGAGTCGCAACAGACAGAACCTGGGGGCCGATGACGAGCTCGCGATAGGCGCGGTTACAGCCCGTCTTGAAGCCACGGATGACGCGGCTGAGGTCCTTCTCCATCTGCTCTCTGACGAAGAGGATGCCATGCAGATGGTCGGGCATCATCTGTAGCGCCACAATCTCTATCTGGGGATAGTAGCGGGGGATGCCCCACCATTCGTCGCTGACACGCTGCCCCAGCGCCGTCAGCTCCATGCGGGGCGCATCGGGCGCATCCTCCGCCGCCTCGCTGCGGCCCGTCACCCTGCCGAAGAGCGGACGACGCCCCTCGGTGACCATCGTCACCATATACATCATGCGCCCCGTGTAGTCGTGGTCCACACAGCGGCGCAGCATGGAGGGCTTCTTCTCGCCGGCAAAGGGCTTCCGGCTTTCGTAGGCTTCGTGTTTCACGGGCTGCAATTTCTGTGCAAAGATACGAAAAAATCTCCGAAAGGCGCTCATTTTGGCTTGAAAAAAGTGATTTGAAATAAAGTGCTTTTTTCTACGAAAAAACTATCGAAAACACTTGCGTATGTCAGAAATTTTTCGTATCTTTGCGGTGTAGAAATGAGGGAGAAACAGGGCTGGAGCCCGGAGGGAAATTTGCGGCACTGCGGTGCGACACTTGCAGGAAAGCTTTCTGACAATTGTTACACTGCGGTGCTGCAAAAACGGAGACCTCGAAGCCGCGGATTGAAGTCCCCGACGCCCAAGAGCCATAGCACTGACGACCCCAGCGTCTACGAAGAGAGATTTGTAAAAAAAGTTTGTTTAACGTAAAAAGTTTGTTTTTTGTTATGGCACTTAAGATTAAAGCCAAAGAGCGTCTGATGAAGTTCAACAAGGAGAGCGAGGGTACGTATCGCTACGTGATGGTGCCCGACCTCTACTCGACACTCGATCAGACCAAAGTGATTCGCGAAGCCGCTCTGCGCAGCGGCGTGAGCGAGGGCGTGATGCACGCCTGCTGGGATGCCGCCGGCGAAGTGATCAAAGCATGGGCCACTGAGGGACACAGTGTAGCCCTGCCCGGACTGGGCTCCATGCGTTTCGGACTGAGTGCACGCAGTGTGGCCGACGTCAATGAGGTGAAGACCTCGCTCATCAAGACGCGCCGCATCGTGTTCACCCCCTCCGTGGAGCTCAAGGACGAGCTCAAGAACACCAACGTCTACATCACCTGCTACGACCGCGACGGCAACGTGGTGAAGCGCGTCAGCTCCACCGACAACGCCCCCGTGGAAGACGGCGATGATCCCGATGACGGCGGAAACGGCGGCACCACGGACGGTGGATCTACGGATAACACCGGATCTACGGAATCAGGGAATCACGGAAACACGGAGAATCCCGCTGCAGGTGAAACCTACAGCATCCAGGCTAGGGTGAGCTCTGACGGTGGCGGCACGGTCTCCATCAAGAAGAACGGCACCGCCGTAGCAGGTAACAGCGTGCAGGCAACGGGAAGCGACACGGTGGTCATCGAGCGACAACTTCCAGTTCATGAGCTGGAGCGACGGCAGCAGCCAGAACCCCCGCACCATTCAGCCCAGCGCTGACATGAACCTCGAGGCCTCGTTCATGGACCTCTCCAAGATCTAAACGTTCTTAGTTCAAATTGGCCGTCGGGAGCATTCCCGGCGGCTTTTTTGTGTTTTCCGCGCATACGCACGCATTTCCTCGTTTCCCCTTTAAACCTTTTACAGTTTTCCCTGTCTTAAAAACGTGAGCGTATGTACCTTGGAAAATAAATAATACACACAACAACACAATACCGACAAATACCGACATGAAAAAACTACTCACCACGCTCTTCGCCGTGCTCACTGCAGCAGCGGGAGTGCAGGCACAAGTGGCCTTCGGACACGCCGAGAAAATCAACAAAGGATGGCGCTTCCTGCGCGTGGACAGCGCATGGAACATCAGCGAGAGGCCCGAGATGCGGGAGAGAGACTTCGACGACAGACAATGGCGACGGGTGGATCTGCCCCACGACTGGGGCGTGGAGCTGCCCATGTCGCCCGACAAAGGTTCGTGTCAGGGCTATCTGAGCGGCGGCGTGGCCTGGTACCGCCTGCGCATCCCCGACGGCAAACTGACGCCGGGACGACGCCACTACATCTACTTCGAAGGCGTGTATAACCACTCCGAGGTGTACGTCAACGGACAACTGCTGGGCAAGCGCCCGAGCGGCTTCGCCTCGTTTCTCTACGACATGACGCCCTGTCTCCGGGAAGAGGGCAACACCGTGGCCGTGCGCGTGGATCACGGACAGGAGTTCGACTCCAGATGGTACACCGGATCGGGCATCTACCGCAACGTGTGGCTGGTGAGCGCACCCGAGGTGCATCTGGCACAGTGGGGCACCGCCTACCGTCTGACCGCCATCACGAAGAGCAAGGCCAGCGTCGAAGTTGATGTGGAAACGACGGATGATGGAAGAAGTAAGAAGGAAGAGGGAAGAAGTAAGAAGGAAGGATGGAACGCCAGGGTGGAGCTCATCGACAGGGACGGCAAGACGGTGGCGACGGCCAAGACCGCCATCGGCAGCAACGGGAAGAAGACCGTAAGGCTGACGGTGAAGAACCCGCAGCGCTGGACGCTGGAGCGCCCCTATCTCTACACGCTGCGCACCGTGCTGCTCGCCCCCAAGGCCGAAGACAACGACACCTCGACGGTGCGGGCCGGACTGCGCACGCTGGAGTTCTCGCCCGACAAGGGTTTCGCCCTCAACGGCCAGTGGATGAAGGTGAAAGGCGTCTGCGTGCACGACGACGCGGGCGTGCTGGGCGTGGCCGTGCCGAAGGAGGTGTGGCGCCGCCGTCTCCGGGAGCTGAAGGACATCGGCGTGAACGCCCTGCGCATGAGCCACAACCCCCATGCCCCCGAGCTCTACGACCTGTGCGACGAGATGGGGCTGCTGGTGATGGACGAGGCCTCGGACGAATGGGAGTTCCCCAAGCGCAAATGGATGAAGGGATGGAACGCCGGCGCGCCCGAGTTTCAGGGCACCTATACCTATTTTAAGGACTGGATCGACCGCGACGTGGCCGACATGGTGCGCCGCGACCGCTGTCACCCCTCGGTCTTCATGTGGAGCATCGGCAACGAGGTGGACTATCCCAACGACCCCTATTCGCACCCCGTGCTCAACGGCGACGGGAAGGAGTTCACCCAACCGGCCTACGGCGGCTACAAGCCCGAACAGCCCAACGCCGAGCGCATCGGCTTCATCGCGCAGCGTCTGGCCCGCGTGGTGAAGGACATCGACTCCTCGCGCCCCACGACGGGTGCGCTGGCCGGCGTCGTGATGTCCAACGCCACGGCCTATCCCTCCGCCGTGGATGTGGTGGGCTACAACTACACCGAGAGCCGCTACGCCACAGATCATAAGACATACCCCGAGCGTGTCATCTACGGCTCGGAAAACCGCCACGATCTGCCCGCATGGAAGGCGGTGACGGACAATGAGCACATCTTCGGCCAGTTCCTCTGGACGGGTATCGACTATCTGGGCGAGAGCGGCCCGTGGCCCGCACGCGGCTCGTCGGCAGGTCTGCTGGATCTGGCCGGATGGCGCAA
>ONSH01000114.1 GCA_900320435.1 uncultured Prevotellaceae bacterium | reverse complement strand
CGCTTGTCCTGGCGGGAACCGCCGTAGGCCGTGCAGCACTCCACAATGGTGCCGTCGACCTCATCGACGAGCTCGCGGATGAGGGTGGGCTTGAGGTAGTTGTTGCCGCCCATCTCGCCCGTGCTAATCTTCACGGCCACGCGTCCGTGGGGCTTCACGCCGAGCTGTTTGTAGATCTTGACCAGACTTTCGGGCGTAATTTCTTTGGTGAAATATACGGTGGCGGGCTCCTGCTGGGCACAGGCCGTCAATATCAGGGCAAAAAAGCCGCACAGGCTAAGTGTTAATCTTTTCATTGTTGTATCGGTTTATGTGTTGTCATCGTGAGGTCTCGAGCGAGGAGCGTTTCTCGCGGGAGTAGCTCCGGTATTCATCGAGCGGGATGTCCACTTCGGGTTCGGCGAGTGTGCCCTCCAGGGGCAGACGGAAACGCAGATACTTGATGGAGATGCCCCGGTCGCGCCACATGCCTTCGTAGTAGGTCTGCAGGGCGGTGGCTTCGCTGAAGCGTGCAGCATCGCTCTCGCCGTAGAGGTCGCGCGTGAAGGCTTCGGGCACGATGCCGTTGGCGCGCAGCATTTCCTCGGTGTAGGTGAAGAGGAAGTTGGAGTCCGTCTTGAGATGGATGAGGCCTCCCTCCTTCATGAAGCGGCGGTAGCGCTCGAGGAAGTAGGTGGAGGTGAGGCGCTTCGTGGCCTTCTTCATCTGCGGGTCGGAGAACGTGAGCCAAAGCTCGGAGACTTCGCCGGGAGCGAAGAAGCGGTCGATGAACTCGATGTTGGTGCGCAGGAAGCCCACATTCTTCATGCCGGCCTCCAGCGCCTCTTTAGCTCCCGTCCACATGCGCGCTCCTTTGATGTCCACGCCGATGAAATTGCCTTCGGGGTGGAGGCGCGCCAGACCGACGGTGTATTCGCCGCGGCCGCAGCCGAGCTCGAGCGTGAGCGGACGCAGTTCCTCCTGCCGGAAGAAGTCCGGCCCCCACTTGCCGCGCAGAGGGAATGCGTCCCCCATGACGGCGGCCATAGGGCATTCGACCACCAGAGGATTGGCGGCCATCTCGGCGAACTTTTTGAGTTTCCCGTGTCCCACTGTGCGTTAACGGATGTCGATGACGGGGATGTTGTCCTTGTCGTTGTAGTAAAGATTCTCACCGGCCATACCCCAGATGAAGGTGTAGTAGTAGGTGCCGGCGGCAGCGTGCATGCTCCATTCGGGCGACATGATGGCCTGCTCGTTGTGCAGCCACACGTTGCGGCTCTCCTGCGGTTGGCCCATCACGTGGCTGATGGTCTGGCCCTCAGGCAGGTTGAAATAGTAGTAGGCCTCGATGCGGCGTCCGTGGGTGTGAGGGGGCATCGTGTTCCACACGGCGCCGGGATTGAGTTGCGTCAGGCCAAGCTGCAGCTGGCAGGGACCTTCCTCCAGCACGTCGTTGACGATGAGCTTGTAGACGGTGCGGTTGTTGGCCTCTTCCACCGTGCCCACAGGGCCCCATACGGCAGCCTTGAGCGAACCCTTGCGGCCGTCGAGTGTGATCCACTGCGTCTTGTAGTGCTGGTGTGCCGTAGCCGAATTGAGGTAGAACTTGGCGGGCTTGGAGGCATCCTTGCTCTTGAACTCCACCACCTTGTTCACGTCCTTGTCCTTGCCGATGTGGCCGCGGCCCACGTAGAGCGCTTCTTTGGGAGAGAGTGCATACTCCTTGCCGTCCACCACGACGACGCCGTCGCCCTGTCCGCAGTTGACGATGCCGATCTCGCGGTTGTAGAGGAAGTATTTCTCCTTGATGGTCTTGTCCACATCGAGACCCAGCTCCCAGAAGTTCTCCAGTTTGAGCGTCTGGTTGACGGGCATTGCGCCGCCGAAGATGAAGCGGTCGTAGTGGGAATAGGTCAGCAGGATGGAGTCGGCCTCCATCACCTTCTCCATGACGAAGCGCTCGCGCAGGGTCTTGGTGTCGTAGCCCTTCACGTCGGCGGGATGGCAGGCGGTTTGGAATTTCACATGCTGACGGCCGACAAAGCGGTCGGCTTCCTGAGCGGAAGCGCAGAGTCCGAAGGCCAGAAGGGCCAGGGAGAGAACGGTCTTTTTCATATTGTTATTCGTTATTCGTTATCGTTATCGTTAACGTTTTCGTTAACGTTTTCGTTATCGTTTATTTCTTGTTGATCTGAATGCGGTTCCAGGCGACGAGGGCGAAGGTGGCTATCGTCAGCAGGGCGGCACCGATGTGGCTCATATACTTCATGGCGGCGTAGATCACCGTCGAGAGCGGCGAAGAGGCGAAGTCGAGCGCGCCGGCGCTGAAGCCTTCAGGCACACGCACCGAAGCGTCGTCGGGATGAGCCAGAGCCACAGAGTGGGCGGCGGAGGTGAAGTCGGGCGCCATCCAGGTGACGAAGTAGAGGCCGACGGCCAGCACCACGAGACCCACGATGATGGAGCGCAGCACGTTGCCGCCCGTGTAGGGGAGCACCATCACGAAGACGTAGAACATGCCGGCCAGCGAAGCCAGCGGCAGGAACTGGTTGCCCGGCAGGAAGACGGCCATCACCAGCGTGACGGGGATGAGCAGCAGGCTCACCACCAGCGTGGTGGGATGACCGATGACCAGAGCGGGCGACATGCCGATATAGAACTTCTTGTCGGCGCCGAACTTCTTGGCGATGAGTTCGCGCGTGGCCTCCGAGATAGGCTTCAGGCCCTCGATGAAGAGCGAGGTGATGCGGGGGATGAGCTCCATCACGGCGCCCATCTTGATGCCCAGACCCAGAGTGGCGGGAATGTTGTCCACCACAGCCTGCCAGCTCTCGCAGGCCAGGCAGCCGATGATGATGCCGATGAGCACACCCAGGAAGAGCGGTTCGCCGAAGAGGCCGAACTTCTTCTTCATGCCCTCCGAGTCGATGTTCACCTTGTTGATGCCGGGCACGTAGTCGAGCACTTTGTTGATGGCTACGGCAAACGGCATGAAGCCCTGACAGAAGGGTTGGGGAATGCTGATGCCCTCCATGCCGGGATAGAATTTCTGGAAGCGTTCGGCGCTCATGTCGGCCAGCACGAGGGTGACGATGTAGCACACGATGGCGGCGAAGAAGCCCCACATGATGCTGCCGGTCATGAAGTAGATGACGGCGCCGATGAAGGCGAAGTGCCAGTAGTTCCACAGGTCGATGTTCACCGTGCGCGTGCAGCCCAGCAGGAGCAGCACGAGGTTCACGCCCAGGCA
>ONSH01000115.1 GCA_900320435.1 uncultured Prevotellaceae bacterium | reverse complement strand
AAGAACCTTTATCGGTACAACGTGGCTCGACGGCTACAGCGACCACTTCCCTGTTGTCCTGTATCTTGTAAAGGAGGTGAACAAATAATTTCGTGTCGCTCCTTTTGCGTAGCAAATGGGGCCGAGCGCAGCGATGGCTATCTCTAACCCTTAACCTTTACATCCCCTCAATAGTACACTATCGTTCGCGTCTCTGTCCACTGCTCATTCATAAATCTCCACTTGCGGCTGATCCAGTTACCTCTGTCGTCATATTTGTAGTCGGAGTATTGATACTTGAAATCACTTTTTGTATCACCTATTGACAAAGACCTCTCTATCAGTTCGCCTTTGGCATTGTATATGTAGTTGAGAGTATAGGTCATTTCTTTGTCGGAAACTATTGCTTTAAATACCCTGCCATCCTTCCACATAATTTTTGCGGTGGTTATAGACCCATCTTCACCAGGAGTATATTTCTCTGACACACGGTAGCCGTTACTGTCATACTGCACCCCTGTCAGGTCTTTCTCTTTGCCGTCGATGGTGAATTCACTGATACCGGCCTCTGTCTCATCCGGCCCTGGGGGATATGTGATGGACTTCACCTTACCTTTGGCTTCGTGGTACTCCACATCGTGGTACCTCACCTGCGTGCCTGCACTCGCCGTCATCGCGGTCTTTTGCGTCGTTGTGCTGGTAGAGGTGGTTTGCGACAGGGCCAGACGGAGGCCGAACTCGTTGCTTGATATAAATGGCGCCATCTGGTTGCGAGCAGACACACGGCAATTACCGCGAACGTTCCTCCAACAGCCACCTCGGATTACACGATCAGAGCCTGATGTAGGGCCGGAAGGATTTTTGCTTGGAGAATTCTTATAGTATTCTTTGCCATACCAATCCTGGCACCATTCTTCTACATTGCCGCACATATCGTATATGCCGATCTCATTGGGTTGCTTTGTGGCTACAGGATGAGTCTTGCAATGATTTGATTTTACCTTATCCCCATCCCAGGAACTACTCAAAAGGGAATCTCCCGAATTCTCATAAAACCACGCCACATCGCCCAATGTCTTACTGCCACTGTATTCAT
This sequence comes from uncultured Prevotellaceae bacterium, assembly GCA_900320435.1. GTDB lineage: Bacteria > Bacteroidota > Bacteroidia > Bacteroidales > Bacteroidaceae > Physcousia. Next base: position 4,820 of record ONSH01000115.1, on the reverse strand, counting down.
ACCCTTTGCTGTTCTTGCCACCGCGAGCTGCATACTCCCATTCGGCCTCTGTCGGGAGACGGAAATTCTGTCCCGTCAGTTGGTTGAGCTTCGTGATAAACGCCTGGCAGTCATCCCAAGTCACCGTCTCCACAGGGAGGTTGTTTCCCTTGGATCTGGATGGATTGCTACCCATCACGGCCTGCCACAGCGCCTGAATGACTTCCGTCTGGCCGATATAATAGCTGCTCAACGTTACAGAATGAGCCGGTTTCTCGTTACCCCATGCAGAAAGATTCTGCTCCGGAGTGGCCCCCATCTGGAACGTGCCGCCCGCTACGGATTTCATCACGAAGGTGACGCCCTTCACCGTAAAGGTTTTGTCCGTCTGTTGCCCATTTGCACTCGCCGTCATCGCGGTCTTTTTTGCCGAGGCTTTGATGATATCCATCTGCTCACCAAACTCCATCTGCAGTTGAGCAAGCCTATCCCGACAGGAACTACACAGCGCCTCAAGGTCGCACTGTGCTTTTTGCATATCTTTCTTGCCTTTATAATACGGTGGGAAGAAATTGACATCCTCCGCGATTGTCGCACTAAACAGATACCCCTGCATCGACTCCATCTGGCGATAGACTTGGTCAAACACCTGTCTCTCATCCCACAGCATTTCTATCTCCTGCTCAGAAATCGATTCTCCGTTGCTGGCACGAATGGCATACGCGCGGCTGCGCTCAACGGCCTGCTCACACTGCTTGGTACGCTGCGAAAGAAAGCCGTTATCGATCGCCGCCTCATAGTGTCCGCCCACAGCGGCCAGCTCCAGCCATTTGTCTCCCTTCCCTTTCTTGTACATGATGTACTGTGCGGGCGCATATCCGTCTTTGGCAAGGCTCTCATACATCGCCAGGCTGTATGCAGGATTTTTCTTTTCCTTCTTTGCGGCCTCTTTATACAATTTTATGGCGACCTCGTTTCCGGGCTCTATCCGACCTTGGGAAGATACGCCCATAGTGATACACAGGGCGAGAAACAGAAGAATGGTCTTGATTTTCATAGTATTTGTTTTTTCTGGGACAAAGATAAGGATTTTTTTGGTGATTAAGGTCATTTGTCTAAAAACAATGATGCGAAAATGCAAAGACCGTCGGAATTGCTCCGACGGCCCTCACTTTTCATTTTTAATTTTTAATTTCACGTCGTCTTTTCCTGACGTTTATCGGCATCGAGTCCGGGAAGGCGATACTGTAGGCCCTGTCGAGGGCGTGGAGGTCCACCTTACGCATGCCGATGTCGAGGGTGACGGAGGTCAGGGCGCGCAAGAGTTCGCGATGCGGACGTGGCTCCAGTTGCGGCGGGGGCAACTCGTTCCACCCTACCGTCTCCGCGCGAAGACACACCTCGAAGATGAAGTCGTCTTTAGCGCGATGGTCCAGCCATGTTTTGAGGATGTTGCGGATGCAGAAGCGCTTGCGTTGCAAGAGGTGGAGGCGCCTCGTGCGCTCCAGCAGAAGCCAGAGCTCCACGAAGCATCCTAAAGTGTTGTCAATCGTAATCATTGTGTCAGGATTCAAGTTTCAGGATTCAGGTTGTAAAATCCTTGATGACAATTAATGACCATGACAATATGACCATGACAATTAATGACCACATTCTCCGCCCTCATCTGTCGGCACCGTGCTCTCAACTTTCTTGTATCTTCCTTTTTCCGTCTTAATGACGAGACCCTGTTTCTTCCAGTTTTTCAGCATCTGGTGCACACTGTTGCGCGACACACTGCTTCCCTTCACCGCCACGCTGTGCTGCAGGGCTCCGTCAAAGCTGAATTCCGTATCCAGACGCTCGTAGATGGAGTCGTTCTTACCCATGCGGCGACGGTCGCTGTCTACGGCGTAGTCGCGGCTGGCAAACGCGTTCTCGATGCGATCGCGGAAGAACCATAACGCCGTCTCCAGCAGATAGTCGGCAATGGTGTCGTAGGTCTCCAGCATCCTCGGCGTCTGAACGTCAAGGAGCATCTTCTTCCACAGGTCGGGGCTGGCTTTCAGCTGCTTCTCCGCGCCATTGTATCCGTGCTTCTGTATCAGCAGCTCGGCCACTTTGCAGAGCATCAGACAGCAGGTCATCCTCTGTGCGGTGACGCAGACGCGGAAGCGCTGACGGGCTCTCACCCTGTCGTCGCTTTTGATGGTCTCCAGGCGGACGTTCTCCACCCATTCGCGCCCCTTCTCTTCCAGCTTGGGCAGCACCACCTCCCCCGTCATCAGCGGCAGCAGATGCGCCACCTGCTGTATGCGCTCCACCTGCGCATCGGTGATGATGCAGGGAGTTTCGTCCAGCGCGGCGAAGGTGTTGTCGGGCGTACGGGCTACGGCCAGGCGGCTTTGGAATCCGTCGGTATAGTTGCTGACCACGCGGTAGAGGGCGTCTGGTGTGCCGCACATCGTCACGTTCCACAGCAGATGATCGATGTGCACGTTGACGGCGTCGGCGCTCTTGGCCTCGCGGTCGTAACGGCTGCCGTCGTAGCTCTGGCGCAGCATCACTGAGAAGTCGCTCATCGCGCTCTTCCACTTCTGCGCCACGGTGTCGGCCTCGGGCGTGAAGGAGAAGGCGTGCCTGCCGTCGGTGTTGGCCAAACGCTCGGCCAGGTTGGCCACCGTGTTGTTGAGCGGCAGACAGCGCACGGGCAGCTTGGGCTCCTCGGGCTGTTCCTTCTTGTTCTTGGCCGCACGCTTCTTGGCGCGCCATTCGTCTTCCTGCTGCAGATACATGTTGTCCGTCACTTTCACTTCGCTCATCCACGCATCCACGACGGGATCTATCGAACCTTTTCCGCTGGCAAAGTCACCGGCGATGTAGGCGATGAGGTTTAGTCCCTTCTTCTGTCCGTGCACATCGAGCTTCACTCCTGTGGCCAGCGCCCCGATGGCGGGACATATCGCCGTCAGCACGGGCATTGACAGCGTCGGTCCGACGGCCTTGATCGACTCCCTGATGCCCTGCGGCATGCGCGGCAATCGCTTGTAGTAGAAGCAGTCGTCCTCCTGCACGGCTTCGTCCAATCCCTTGCCTTCGTCCGCTGCGATGCCCCCGCCGCCGTTCATCCTGTCGCGCCGCACCTCAAAGAGCACGTCCCTCAGCCGCTTGGGCATCTGGGTGCGCTTCTCTGCCAGCGCCGAGTCGATGCACTTGAGCTTCTGCGTCTGCGAGAAGCCGTCGTAGCAGGGAATCACGGCGTCCAGCTGCTCCCGGTCGAATCCGCAGATGTGACGCAGGTTCACAGCCAGCTCGAAGGTCAGTACGTCGCGGTTCGACTTCACCGGCTCCTTGCCCTCATTGTAGAGCTCCCACCATTTGCGGACGATGTCGGCGTAGGGAATGCCGTTGTACTCCAATTGAGAATTGACAATTGACAATTGACAATTTTCTTCGTTCTCACTTCTTCCCTCTTCCTTCTTACTTCTTACCTCATCGGCTTCGCCCTCCCACGGCCGAAAGTGTTTGTTCGCCTTCTTGGCTCCCTGGGGCACGTCTTCCTCGCCCCGGATCTCGCGCTCCTTGAGGCGCTGATATTCCTCCGCACTCTCTTCCGACGTCAGCGTTTCCTCGAAGATGGCTTCGTCCAGATAGAGCAACGTCGCGCCGTCGGCCGGACCGGTAAACATCACGCGCTGCTCGTCGTGCGTCGAGGTATCCATCTCGGTCTCGGTGACGGTGGCGATGCGCACCTGGTTTTCGAGGATGGTCTTGCCCGGCTGGCGTCGGCACACGGCGTGCAGGCCCCAGTTGGCCGACACGCTCAGTTCGAGCAGCCCTATCTCTTCTTTCTTCGAGAGTATGCGTCCGGCGATGGCTTTGCATTCGTCCTCCTTGCCGCAGTCGATGTCGTGGGCAAAGGTGGAGGCTGCGTGATGGCAGTCTTTGAGCTTGCCGTCGGGGATGAGGTCGTTGTAGTTAAACTGCAGCAGCTTCATCTTATCCTCCTTGCTGCCGCCGCGTGCCGCATGGAAGCGGGCGACGTTCGTCTCGCTGTTGCGCAGCGCGAAGTATTCCTCACGTGTGGTGACGGCGCGGGCCGCCTTGTGCCCGCTGCCGTCTATGTATATCAGATTGACCATGTTGCCGTCAGATCAGTCCCAGCATGAAGTTGATGGCGAGTTCGGCTTCTTCCTGCAGCAGCCTTGCGAACTCCTGCCGCCGCTGTGCGGGCAGCACGAAGGTGAAGCGGTCGTATCCGTCGTTACCCCACGAGAGGCTGCCGTGGGGCAGTTTCAGCACGGGTGTGTTGTGCTTGCGGGGTTTGCGTGTAAACACGAAGTGTCCGTCGGAGAGCATCTGTGCTGTGCCTCTGCCGCAGAAGGGCGTCACCATGCCGGGCTGCGGGTAGTCGGGCATCACCTGTACGAAATTCATGCTCTTCTCTTCGCCATCGTTGATGGCCACCATTGCGCTGATGGTAATGGTTTTGTTGGATTTCTTACTCATTTTTGGTCGAATTTGTGAGGGTCAGGAGAAAGCGAAGTTTTTAGTTTGAGCTCAATTACATCCGGATACGTTTCCTCCGCTCACGCCTTCGACTCGGTTTTTAATTTAGTTGATAATTCATGAAGCATTCGCTCCATAGACATTGCTCACGCTCGGCAAAGCTCAAGCAAGCTTGGCTCTGCTCTCGCTTAATCGCAATGTTGACAATTGATAATTTCTTTAACCGTTAAACGTTAAACGTTAAACGTTACAAGGGTATCACCTCCGTTGCCACGATGTCCTGATACTCCGCTCCGTTGTGCTCATGCGTCTGGAAGCGCAGCGTGGCGGCCACGAGGCATCCGTCCTCGCAT
>ONSH01000116.1 GCA_900320435.1 uncultured Prevotellaceae bacterium | reverse complement strand
GAAAACAACGTATATTATGGATAAAAACACCGTTACCGGATTCATTCTCATCGCCCTGGTGCTCATCGGCTTCTCCTGGTACAGCCAGCCCTCTGCCGAGCAGGCCGCCGAGTTGGCCCGCCAGCAGGACTCCATCGCTCAGGTCGAGGAGCAGGTGCGCCGCGCTCAGGCCGAGGCCGAAGAGGCCCGTGCCGCACAGGTTGCCGCTGCCGCTGCCGCTGATTCCAGCGCGCTCTTCTTCGACCAGCGCGCCGCAGAGGGCCGTCGCCTCGTGCTCTCCAACGGCCTTATGGAACTGATGCTCAACACGAAGGGCGGCGCCGTCGAGGGTGCCCGCCTCCTGGGCTACAAGGACCGTCAGGGCCGCCCCATCTCCATCCTGCGTCCCGACAGCAGCGAGCTCTCCTTCCTGCTTTCTGGCAAGGGCGAGAACATCGACACGAAGCAGTACACCTTCCGCGTCCTGGGCAACACGGGCCGCGCCGCCACGATGCGTCTTGGCTCCGAGGAGCGCCATCTCGACATTCACTACGAGCTCTTGCCCGAGAGCTACATGGTCAACATCACCCTCTCTTCCCGCGGCCTCTCGCCGCTGCTGCAGCCGGGCTCCGACAAGCTCTTCATCCAGTGGCACAGCATGGCCGCGCAGCAGGAGAAGGGTTTCGACTTCGAGCAGCGCTACGCCTCGCTCACCTTCCGCGAGACCGACGGCGACACCGACTACCTCAACGAAACGAAGGAGAAGACCGAGTCGCCCGACGAGCCTCTGGCGTGGGTGGCTTTCAAGAACCAGTTCTTCTCCAGCGTCTTGCTGACGCCCGAGGGCTTCACCGAGGCCACGCTGCACTCCGCGCCCCAAGAGAAGGGCACGGGCAACCTCAAGCAGTACGACGCCGCGCTCACGGTGCCCTTCGACGGCAGCGGGGCGGGGCAGACGCGCCTGCAGATGTACGTGGGTCCCAACGACTTCCACATCCTCAAGGCCCACAACAAGCTCGCCCTCACCTCGGAGTCTCCCGAGCTCGAGGACCTGGTCTATCTGGGCTGGCCGCTCTTCAAGTGGGTCAACCGCTGGATCATCATGCCGCTCTTCTACTGGCTCACCTCGTGGGGTCTGTCGATGGGTGTGGTCTTGCTCCTGCTGACCGTCATCGTCAAGATTCTGGTCTATCCCACCACGAAGAAGAGCTACCTCTCTTCGGCCAAGATGCGTGTGCTCAAGCCCGAGATTGACAAGCTCTCCGAGAAATATCCCCGCCAGGAGGACGCCATGAAGAAGCAGCAGGAGATGATGCAGCTCTATTCTCAGTACGGCGTCTCGCCCATGGGCGGCTGTCTGCCGATGCTCATCCAGATGCCCATCTGGATTGCGCTCTTCAACTTCGTGCCCAACTGCATCCAGTTGCGCGGCGAGCGTTTCCTCTGGGCCGACGACCTCTCGAGCTACGACGAGCTGCTCCGCTGGAACACCGACCTGTGGCTCATCGGCGACCACCTCTCCATCTTCTGCCTGCTCTTCTGCCTGACGAACATCGTCAACACGTGGATCTCCATGCGTCAGCAGCAGCACTCGATGTCGGGCGATCAGGCGCAGCAGATGAAGATGATGCAGTACATGATGTACATCATGCCGCTGATGTTCTTCTTCATCTTCAACAACTACTCCAGCGGTCTCTGCTACTACTACTTCCTCTCCGGTCTGACGAGCATCCTCATCATGTGGTACCTGCGCAAGACGACGGACGACGCCAAGCTTCTGGCCAAGCTCAAGGCCTACCGCGACCAGCATAAGAACGACCCCAAGCGTCTCAGCGGCATGGCCGCCCGCCTTGAAGCCCTGCAAAAAATGGCGGAAGAACAGAAGAGAGGTAAGAAGTAAGAAGTAAGAGGTAAGAGGTAAGAAGTAAGAGGATATCGTCTGCTGACATTTTCAGGAAAATATGCAGAGTCGTGATTGTCATCACTTATCGCCACAAGGTCTTACGTTCTCTTGTAAGCGAGCTTCCACCGAACGCTCAGCCCTTGTGCCTAACGTGCTCTGGCGAGCCCTTCTCTGCATTGGAAAATAGCTCAAGCTTTGCTTTCGCTTAAAATTGCTTCAAACGAGCGTTTTCAGCATAAAATGGTTTATCATGCCGAGAAGTGAGAGGTCGAACAGGATGCCACAACACGTTACAGAACAATAATTATTTTATGCGCAACGGAGTGGAGCAATTTTATGCTGAGCATCGCGAAGCAATTTTCGATGCTGTGAAGAGCGCTGATAAGCGCGCAGATGTAGCGAATTGGTTTGGACGTGAAAAGCTTGTTTTTCAAAGGACAAACAAACTCGCTGCATGAAAGAGCCATAGGCTCGTCACAGCATATTTTCCTGAAAATGTTGCGTACGTTGTCAGTAACAATGGTCAATGTTCAATGGTCAATAACAAATTATACCGCTTTTTAACCCTCGGTCTTCTGAGCGCCACGATGGCGTTCGGGTATTTCTTCGCCGACGTCATGTCGCCCCTGGAGCCGCTGCTCACACTCCCCGTGGAGCAGGGCGGACTGGGCTGGTCGAGCGACGAATACGGCTTCTTCTCCGGCAGCTACGGCTACTTCAACGTCTTCCTCTTCCTGCTCTTCGTGGGCGGCGTCGTGCTCGACCGCTGGGGCATACGCATCGCCGGCGTGCTCTCCACGGGACTGATGTTCGTGGGGGCGCTCGTCAAGTGGTGGGCCCTCTCGCATGACCTCGACGGCGTCGTCGAGCTGCCTTTCGGCCTCGGAGCCTACGGGCTGCAGGTCATCTGGGCCAGTGCGGGCTTCGCCCTCTTCGGCGTGGGCTGCGAGATAGCGGGCATCACCGTGAGCAAGGTCATCGTCAAGTGGTTCTCGGGCCATGAGATGGCGTTCGCCATGGGCCTTCAGGTGGCTCTGGCGCGCATCGGCACCGCCGTGGCGCTGTCCTTCTCCCTGCCTTTCGCCCAGTGGCTGGGCCGTGCGCACCACAGCGTGGGACTGGGGGCCGTATTGCTCTTCATCGGCATGATTTTCTTCCTCTTCTACTGCATCATCGACCGCGCCTTCGACCGCGACGCCGCTGCCGCCGGGACGGTGGAGCAGGGGAGCGGCGAGACGTTCCGCTTCTCCGACCTGCGCCTCCTCGTCTTCAACCGCGGCTTCTGGTGCATCGCGCTGCTCTGCCTGATGTTCTA
>ONSH01000117.1 GCA_900320435.1 uncultured Prevotellaceae bacterium | reverse complement strand
TTCACACACTTGCGGATGTTGTCTTCCAGAGCGGCACGGGCCACAACGTTGAGGAAATGGGCCTCGATGCTTTCTGTCTGCATGCCTACGGGATCTTCCACCTGACGGTTGCCCACAAGGCTTTCCTGCTGCACCACCTCGTGGATGTTGTAGCCGGCATAGTTCTCGTTGTAGTTGCTGTCGAGCATCATGTCCACCATGTGTGACGTGATCTGCGTCACCTCGGGGAACTGGCGCTTGACGCTGTTCTTGCGGCTGTGGAGCGACTGTCCGCCCAAGCCGACATAGACGCTCTTGATGTGTCCGCCGGCTACCAGATCCAGTCGGGCGATGACAGAAGCAATGGCCTGGGTGGTCTTCTCGATGTTCTCCACTGCGCCTTTGTGGATGCAATTCTGTGCAGGTTCATCGGCAAGACCGATGACCTCAATGTTGCCGTTCGGCAGGCGTCTGCCGGCGATGGCACGGATGGAAGAGGAGCCCAATTCCACCGCAACGATGACGTCGTTTCCGTTTTTCATGTTGTTTTGATGCTTTTATGTGATTTTATTATTGTTTTTTCTGTTTGTTCCTGACTGCGACCACCTGACCCTCGAAGCTCAGGTTGATGCTCGAATAGCGCTCTTTGCCGGCCTTGGGTAGAGCCGACTGCATGAAGAGGTCGAGGTTGGCGAGCTTGCGCTCGTAGTCCTCCTCCGAGCCCAGGATGACGTCAAAGGGCTCGTCCTTCATAGTCATGATGAGGCCGTGTTTGGGGTCTATGCGGTAGCCCTCCACCCTGCTGTGCCAGCGGCTGTGGGCGACGTAGTCCAACAGGGGGCGCAGCTTGCGCGCCTCTTTGACGCTGATCTCGCCGCTCACCTGAGGCAATTTCAGGTCGTATTGTTTCATGGGCATGGCGCTGCCCTTATCGGTGAGGAAATACTTCTTGGCGGGCGTCACCACCTGCATGACCGGGCGCTTGGGAATCACGACGACACACAGGGTGCCGGCGGCCGTGTAGTAGCAGTGGGTGGAGTCGATATAGGGGTTCTCGTTGAGCATGTTGCGGATGCTGCGCAGATTCACCGCGCCGAGCGTCTTGCCTACGGGACGGACGCGGTGCTCCTTGAGCAGATTGGCCACAAAGGCCTGGTCCACGATGGAGCGCGGAGGCTCTTCGCCTTCGTAGCTGATGATGTAGTTCACGGCACAGCAGGGCTCATCCTCCTGGGGATGCGCCAGATGGACGACGGCGAAGATAAGATAGGCCGTCAGACTGATGAGGACGATGACTTTCAGGATGATGCGCATGGAGGTCGTGAGTGTTGGCTGCGGTGAATGCTTATCGGTTGAGTATTTCGGTGATGTCGTCGGCATAGTTGTCCAGGTCGCCGGCGCCGAGGGTCACCAGGACGTCGAAGTCCTTGCGGCGTACGATGTCGAGGACGTCCTCCTTGCGGCAGAGCTCGCATTTCACACCGGGATGCAGATGTTTGGCTATTAAATCAGAGGTGACGCCTTCGATGGGCTTCTCGCGGGCGGGATAGATGTCCACCAGTACCACGTCATCCACAAGAGAGAGGGCGTCGGCGAATTCCTTATAAAAATCGCGGGTGCGCGTGTATAGGTGCGGTTGGAAGATCACCTTGATATGACGTCCTTCGTAGAGCATACGGATGGAGGTGAGGCTCTTGCGCACCTCTTCCGGATGGTGGCCGTAGTCGGAGAGATAGACCATGTCGTCGCGACGCACGTGGAAGTCAAAGCGGCGGTCCACTCCGGCGAAAGAGGCCATGCCCTCGCGGATGCACTCTGCGGGCACGCCGGCTATCTGGGCCAAAGCGATGGCTGCGATGCCGTTTTCGATGTTGACCATGACGGGCACGCCGAGGCAGATGTCCTTGATGTTGCCCAGGGGCGAGACGAGATCGAAGACGATGGCGCCGCCGCCGATGCGCACGTTCTCCGCATGGAAATCGCCGGCATCCTGGCTGTAGGTCCAGGTGGTGACGCCCTCCTGCGTGGCGGGTTTCATCTTGAGTCCGGTGTGCATGATGAGATAGCCGCCGGGGAGAATCAGCGAGGTGTATTTGGTAAAGCTCTCAAGATAGGCCTCCTCCGTGCCGTAGATGTCGAGGTGGTCGGCGTCGGTGGCGGTGATGACGGTGGCAAAGGGCGAGAGCCAGTGGAAGCTGCGGTCGAACTCGTCGGCCTCAATCACCACGTAAGGCGACTCCTTGGAGAGGATGTAGTTGGTGCCGTAGTTCTTGAGGATGCCGCCCAAGAAAGCGTTGCAGCCCGTGGGACTATGATGCAGCATGTGTGCGGCCATCGACGATGTGGTGGTCTTGCCGTGGGTGCCGGCCACACAGAGGCCCTTCTTGCCGCGTGTCAGCGTACCCAGGACCTGGGCGCGCTTCTGCACGTCGAAGCCCCCGTTGCGGAACCATTGCAGCTCCGTGTGCTCGGCAGGAATGGCGGGCGTGTAGACCACGAGACACTCCTTGGCGTCGGTGCAGGCCTCGGGGATGAGGCTCACGTTGTCTTCGTAGTGGATGAGGGCGCCCTCTTTTTCGAGCTGACGCGTCAGGACGGAAGGCGTCTTGTCATAGCCGCCCACCGTGAGGCCCTGGTTGAGAAAATAGCGTGCGATGGCGCTCATGCCGATGCCGCCGATGCCGACAAAATATACTGCTTTCATATTCTTATTTCTTTTGTTTGGCGTTGGCCAGTTTGATGACTTCTTTGGCGATGACTTCGGCGCTGTCCTTGAAGGCCATGGCGCGTGCGTTTTGTCCGAGCATGGTCAGAGCGGCCGGATTGGTCACGGTCTCGATGGCCTGACGGATGAGGCGGGAAGGAGCGTCGTTGTCCTTGACCAGCAGGGCGGCTTCGCGCTTCACAAGCGCCATGGCGTTGTGAGTCTGATGGTCCTCGGCCACGTTGGGCGAAGGCACCAGGATGCTGGCTTTGCCCAGCAGACAGAGCTCTGAGATGCTGCTGGCGCCGGCTCTGGAGATGACCAGGTCGGCGGCCTTGTAAGCCTCGTCCATGGCGGAGATGAAGTCCGTCACGTAGAGATTGGACGGTTTCTCCGTCTTGGCCAGCTCGGCGGCAATCTGCTCTTTATAGTAACTGCCCGTCTGCCAGATGAACTGCAC
>ONSH01000119.1 GCA_900320435.1 uncultured Prevotellaceae bacterium | reverse complement strand
CGTCGAAGGTAAGGCTGCGCCCGCAGTGCAGCAGGCCCTGCGCCTCTTCGAGAGCGACATGGAGGCCGTGACAGGCCGGAAAGCCGTCGCCGCACGCAACGGCGTCATACGCATCGTGCAGGGCAAAGGCTGCGACGACGGCTTCCGCATCAGCGTGAAGAAGGGCAAGATCCTTATCGAAGGACACAACGCCCGAGGCGCCGCCTACGGACTCTTGGAGCTGAGCCGCATCGCCGGCGTGTCGCCCTGGGTGTGGTGGGGCGATGTGCGGCCCGAGAGGCGCGAGAGGCTGTCGCTGCCCGACACCTTTCTCCTGGAGCACACGCCCTCCGTGCAGCTTCGCGGCATCTTCATCAACGACGAAGACTGGAGCCTGCGACGCTGGTCACCCGACGAGATGGGGCCCGAGACCTACAGGCGACTCTTCGAACTGATGATGAGGCTGCGCGCCAACACCCCTGATGATGAGGCTGCGCGCCAACACCCTCTGGCCCGCGATGCACGACGTGAGTCCGGGCTTCTTCACCGTCAGGGGCAACAAAGAAATGGCCGATTCCTTCGGCATTTTAATCGGCACGAGCCACTGCGAGCCACTGCTGCGCAACAACGTGGCGGAGTGGAGCGCCAAGGAGCGCGGCCCCTACAACTACATCACCAATCGCGAACAGGTGCAGCGCTACTGGACGGAGCGCCTCGAGGAGGTGAAAGGCTCGGAGGAGCTGTTCACCATCGGCATGAGGGGCATCCACGACGGCTCGATGGAAGGCGTGACGACGCCCGAAGAGAAACTGCAGGGACTGCAGCAGGTCATTGACGACCAGCGCGAGCTCATCAGGAAGCACTACAGCCGGGATGTGGCGAAGGTGCCGCAGGTCTTCATCCCCTACAAAGAGGTGCTGGAGATCTACGAGAGCGGACTCCGGGTGCCGGACGACGTGACGCTCATGTGGTGCGACGACAACTACGGATATCTCACCCGTCTGCCCGACGAGGAACAGCAACGGCGGAGCGGAGGCGGAGGCATATACTACCACCTCAGCTACTGGGGCCGTCCGCACGACTACCTGTGGCTCACAACGACGCAGCCGGGCCTCATCTTCAGCGAGATGCGAGCCGCATGGGACCATCACTGCCGACGGCTGTGGATCGCCAATGTGCACGATCCGAAAGTGGCGGCCTACGACCTGGAGCTGTTTCTCGACATGGCGTGGGACATCGACGCCGTGACGCCCCGGACGGTGGAAGCGCACCTCGAGCGCTGGCTCTCAACGCAGTTCGGAGCGGAAACGGGGCACGCCATCGCACCGGCCATGCGGGAGCTCTGTCGCCTCAACGCCATCCGTCGCCCCGAGTTCATGGGATGGACGCAGGTGGAGCTGGACAAGAGAAAATATCCCGGCGGCAAGTCCGTCCCTTCGAAGACGGAACTGACAAGGGAAGAAGCCCTCGAGCGCATGGACGACTTCGCCCGCATCGAAGCCATAGTGGATTCCTGCGGAAAAGGGGTGCCGGAAAGGCTGCAGGATGCCTATTTCGCCCATGTGCTCTACCCCATCCATGCTGCGGCGGCGATGACGCGCAAGATGCTCTCCGACAGCGATTTAGACTACAGCGAGATACAGGCGCTGACGGAGCGCTACAACACGATGAACGGCGGCAAATGGAAGGGTCTCATGTCGGCCTCGCCCCGCAATCTGCCGGTCTTTACGCCGGAGGCACACACCGAGTGCGGTGAAGGGTTAAGGGTTCAAGGTTCAGGGTTAAGGATTCAGGATTCAGGGTTAAGGATTCAGGATTCAGGATTCAAGATTCAATGTGTTGCACGCAACGCCTGCGACTACGATCGCAGCAGCGGAGGCTGCACCGTGATCGACATGTTGGGCCACTCCATGAAGGCTGTGGCTCTGACTAAAGGCAGCGTGCTTTCGTATGACTTCGACAGCCCCGAAGAGGGCGATGCCGTCGTGCGCATCGCAATGATTCCCACGCAACCCAGCGACAGAGGCGACCTGCGCTATGAGGTGAGAATCGACGACGGCGCTCCGACGATCATCTCGCTGAAAGAGCCCTACCGCTCGGAGGGATGGAAGCGCAACGTGCTGCGCTGTCAGGCCCTGAAAGAAACGCTCCTCCGCCTGACGAAAGGCCGCCATACCTTATATATAAAGGCTCTGGACGAGCACATCGTCGTGGATCAGTGGATGGTGGACTTCGAGAGGGAGCGCGCCTTCTACGTCATCCCGGCGAGATAAGCCGGCGGGGCACTCCCTTACTGCTCCTCCTCCCGACCGTCGTTGGTCTTCAACGCCGCAAAGGGAGCAAACTGCGCCGCACGCGCCTCCATAGACATCCGGGGATGCTTCTGAGACACATGGTGGGGCAGGTGGATGATATCTTCGTAGTTGTCGCTCATGCCTTGTGTCCTCCTATCTGTCCGTTGCGCTCTTTCGCCGTAGCGCCTTCCTCAAAATTCAAGCCCTTCAGGATGGCGTTCGCACCGAAACGCCTCTTGATGGCCAGACGCGCCTCCTCCAGCCTGCGCTCCTTGTTGCGGCGTTTCTCCTCACGCTCCTGCTGAAGGCGCTCCGCCTCGTAGTCAGTGAAGAGGTCGAGCTGCTGCGGGGCTTTAGGCTGCTCCGCCGCAAGGTCTTCCGGCACCACATGAGCCACCGTGAGGTTGAGGCGGCGGATGAGCAGGTCGGGATTGACAATGCGGTCGAAGAGCGTCGTCGCGGCCCCGATGATGTCGCTCGGCGAAGAGCTGGGGCGCTCCAGCGTCTCGGTGCCGTGGGCATGCTTCGGCACGGGGCGTCCGTACCAGTCGCTGGTCACCTCGCCGGTGTATCGCTCGCGAATCTCCGGGCGCTCCAGATTCTCGCGGTCGTAGTTGACCGTCAGGACGACCAGGCTCGTCACCATGCGGCGCCCGAGGAGGCTCAACGCCATGCCGTCGGCCATCTCCTGCACGACAACACGGGCCTTGCGAGCATCGTAGGCGCAGGAGAGCACCTGACCGCTGCTGAAGGAGTTCGTCTCGGGGCGATAGGCCTTCACCTGGGCAATGGTGCAAGGCTCCCAGCCCCAGGCGTGGTCGATGAGCAGCTCGGCATTCACGCCGAAGAGGCGGTAGAGCAGGTCCTCGTTGTGTACAGAACAGCGCGCCACCTTGCCCATCGTGTCCAAGCCGTGGGCCTGCAGCTTCTGCGCAATGCCGCGACCCACACGCCAGAAAGCGGTCAAAGGACGGTGGTCCCACAGGAGACGCCGGTAGCTCATCTCGTCGAGCTCGGCAATGCGCACGCCGTCGGCGTCGGGCTGCGTCTTTTTGGCCATGATGTCCATCGCCACCTTAGCCAAATAGAGGTTGGTGCCGATGCCGGCAGTGGCGGTGATGCCCGTCTCGCGGAGCACCTCGCGGATCATCTTCATCGCCATTTCATGGGGCGTGAGGCGGTTGTAGTGGAGATAGTCGGTGACGTCCATGAAGACCTCGTCGACGGAATAGGGATGGATGTCCTCGGGCGCCACATGACGCAGGTAGATGTTGTAA
>ONSH01000128.1 GCA_900320435.1 uncultured Prevotellaceae bacterium | reverse complement strand
CCGTCCACGATTTCGGCAATCTTCGGCCCGAAGATGTTGCCGATGTCCTCCATCGTGTATTCCGTGTCCTCCACCACATCGTGGAGCAGTGCGGCACAGATGCTGGTGCTGCCCAACCCGAGCTCTTCCGACACGATTTGCGCCACCGCCAGCGGATGCATGATGTAGGGCTCACCGGAAATGCGGCGCACGCCTTCATGAGCCTGACGGGCAAACTTGTAGGCGCGGTCGATCAGGTCCACCTTCTTGCGGTGGGGTGATGCCAGATAGGTCTTGATGAGGCGCTGATAGGCGACACCGATACGTTCCTCTTCCGTCATCTCTCTCGTGTTTTGCGTGTTATCAGATTGGGGCTCTTGGATAAATCAGCGACGGCGGCGTCTGGCTCTCGACTTGCGGCGTGCCGTTGTGCGTTTTTTTACTGCCGTTTGAGTCTTGGGAGCGATGACCGTCGTACGCTGCGGCAGATACTTGTCGGCCTGGAAGGCGTAGACGTCGGCTTCATTGCGAATAAAGTTGGCAGCTTTGTCCGCCGGCAGACGCAGGGCGTGACCTTCAGGCACGATGCCGGCGCGGTATTGGGGATTGAGCTCCTTGAGTGTGGCCAAAGACACTTCGCACACAGCCTCCACCTGCTCCAGGGCCACACGCTGCTTCACCTGCACCGTATCGCTCTCTCGGGACAGCGTGCCGTCGGAGGGATAGATGCCGTATTCGCAATAATACGTCATGATGTAGTTGGCTGCGATGAACTCCGGCACGATGAGGCGCGTCTCCGCCGGCAGATAGGAATAAATCCGCCAGAAGTCGCGCTGGTCGTCGGCCCGCGCAATGGCCTTATCCACCGTAGTCTCTCCGCCCTTGTAGGCTGCCAGAGCCAGCGACCAGTCGCCCAATGACATATAGAGTTTTCTGAGGCGCTCCACCGCCACCTCCGTCGAACGCACGGGATCGAGGCGCTCGTCCACCAGGCTGTTCACTTCCAAGCCGCCAGCCTGAGCCTCGCGCACGCCGAGTTGCCAGAGACCTGCTGCATCGCCGGTCTTCTTCTCGGCATCCAGACGACTCAGCACAACGGGCAGATAGCGCAGCTCCAGAGGCATGCCGTTGGCCTCGAGGGCCTCTTCGAAGTACGACATATAGCAGTTCATCAGACCGAGCATCACGCCCACCCTGCTCTTGAGGGGCTCCTGAGTGTATTGGTCGATACATCCCTGCACGGCTTCACTGTAAGGCATCTCAATGATGTTGGGCAAACGCTCCAGTCGCGACACGATGACGTCGCCCTGTGCACTGAGCGTCAAAGCGGCGACATTCATCGCCAGCAAGAGCAAACATTTCTTCATATTCATGGCTTTGTGTTTCATTGGTTCAAAATTCCAGTTGACATCCTATTCCGTGACTGCTGCTCCAGCGGTTGCCTTCCAACAGCCGGCTGTTGATGGTGGCGGGCACGACGCGAAGCGTGAGGTCACGACTGATGTCGAAGGTGGAGAGCTCGGCGTCGATATAAGCGTCCACCACACTGAGGGCGTAGATGGCCAGCATCACGAAGATGGAGAGGTCGCGATAACGCCGGTAGGTATTCTTTCTGTTCTTGAAAATTTCTTTGAAACGGTCCTCCTTGCCCGTGATGTCGTAGCCGATAGGGAGCATCTTCTCGTAGCTCTTCGTGTTGGGATTGGAGTCCATGATGTCCAGGTAGGCCTGATTGTAGTCGGCCAGCATTTGGGCGTTCCACGTGAGGGCGTAGATGCAACCGAGAAATCCGCCATAGATGATGGGCAGCTTCCAGTATTTGCGGTTGTAGATCTGCCCCAGCCCCGGAACCACCAGACCCAGCCACATGGCGCGAATGGGGTCGGGCTTCCAGAAGGCTTTCTTGTCGTAAAGCTCCCGCTCGTCGACCACCACCCGCGAGAGACTGTCGACCATCACGCTGCGTGAAAGGCTGTCGCTCACGGCTTTCACCGCCGCAGTATCCACTGCCAGTGCGTGATCGGGCGAAATCTCCGCTTCCAACACATCCGTCGCCCCTCCGTCGGCCTTGAGCAACACCTCCAGAGAGTCCGCCGGCGCTTCTCCGCCGGTCGTCTGGGCTTTGGTCTGCATCAGCCCCAGGAGCAAGAGGATGGTCAGCGCGTGTCTCAATCCTTGATGCGGTCGAGTGTTTCGATGATGCGCTCCATCTCGCCGTCGTTGGCAAACGGAATCACGATTTTTCCGCGTCCGGTCTCGCTGCACGTCAGCTCCACCTTGACGCCGAAGTAGCGCGAGAGGCTGTCTTTCAGCATCTCGTACTCCTCGCGGTGCTTCTGCGACTGGCGGGCCTGCAGACGGCCCTGCGCCGTCTTGACGCTGCCGCCCTGAGCCAGCTCTTTGGCCAACTCCTCCACACGCCTCACGCTCATGCCGCCTTCCTTGCGGATGGCCTCAAAGAGCTTCAGCTGCATCTTGGCGTCGCCCACGCTGAGGATGGCGCGCGCATGTCCCATGTCGATGTCGCCGTTCTTGAGCGCCATCTGTATGGCGGCTGGCAACTTCAGGAGTCTGAGGTAGTTGGCCACCGAAGCGCGGTTTTTGCCCACACGGGCCGAGAGGCGCTCCTGCGTCATCGAGTAGCGCTCCATGAGGTTCTGATAGGCCAGCGCGATTTCCAGAGCGTTCAGGTCTTCACGCTGGATGTTCTCGATGAGGGCCATCTCCATCATCTGCTCGTCGTCGACGGTGCGGATGTAGGCGGGAAC
>ONSH01000129.1 GCA_900320435.1 uncultured Prevotellaceae bacterium | reverse complement strand
GGCGATGCCCTGCGAGGGCACCAGCTGGCTGATCATCGTGCGGGAGTCGCTCCACACCTCGTTCTCGCTCCAATCGTCGGGGGTGTAGGAGGCGCTGCGATAGTCCGCCTCGGTGGCGCGGTCGATATCCGTGAGCGTCGAGGCCCAGACGGCGCCGCCGTTGGTGCGCACTTCGCTGCGGTGGACGGCAAACGACCACTCCTCCGGGTCGTCCTGAGCGGCCGTCGGCGTGAAGGAAAGGAACTTGCTGCCGCGAATGGGCAGGCCGTAGTTGGTGTCGAACCAATAGAGATACTGGCCCGGGCGACGGTGGCCCGTCTCCGTCTCCTCGGGGCCCGTCGGCTCCAGAGGGATGGGGCGTGTGGTCCACAGCGTGTTGATGTCGGCTTTGGGGTCCTTACGCAGCAGGGAGACGACGGCGGCGAGGTCGATATAGTGCCACTCGCCCCAGGAGTTGGCATTGACGGAGAGCGTGACGGTGAGGCTCTCGTCGGCATTCACTTCGGCGGCGGGAGAGGCCGGCGCCTGGGGGTCGTCATACATCCAACCGAAAGCTCCCTCGCACGATGCCAGAAGCATCGGCAGAGGGAGTAGTAAGAAGCAGAGGATATGGGACAGGAGTGTGCGCAAGCCTCTGAGTATGTGTTATTTGGTGCCGTCCATCACCGCCGTGATGGAGAAGGGCATGTTGCCCAGCGAGAAGTTGTTCTCGATGGTGACGCCCGCTTCGGTACGCTTGATCAGGATATAAGTGGTGGTGGCTTTGTCGTTGAAGAGGTAGTCGCTGTCGAGCGTCGTGGTGCCCTCCTTGACTGCCTTGAAGTGTACCTTGAGGCTGCCGTCGGCATACTCCTTGTAGAAGCCGCCCTTCTCCTCGTTCCAGGGAATGTCGGCAATGGTGTAGCTGCCCAGAGTGATGTCGCCCATCACGGTGCCGGAGAGGCTGTAGGAGGGGACGGTGAGCGAAACCGTGCCGTCGGCGTTGGCGGTGACGCTTTGGCGCACGTTCTCGGCCGAGTAGTGGTAGGTGCCGCCGACGCTGACGTTGTTGGTGCCCGTCCAGGTGCCGGAGGTCTTATAGTTCTCGGGTGCAGCGCCGTGGTGCCACAGGATGGTGGTGCCGCCCATCACGCCGGGAATGCTGATGGAGATGGCCGTCATGGGGCCGCTCATCGTGGCCTCGTAGGGGCTGAGGCCGCCATGATGGTTGTCCATCGTCACCGTGCCCGTGCCGTTGATCTGACCCTTGGCCAAAGTGATGTCGAAGCGGCCGATGCCCCAGGTGTTGTCGTAGAAGCGGCAGGTGTAGCCCTCGCCCTTGCGATAGACCTTGACGACAGCCTGATCGCCGTAGTACACATCGCTGAAGTAGCCGCTGGAGACGGTGATCCAGCCGGTGAACTCATGGAAGAGCACCTCCTCCTCGGCGTTGAACTCGATGGAGGAGATCTGGTCGGCCGTGTAGGAGACGAAGTCGCCGTTGGCGAGGTTGATGGTCACATTTTGGGCCTGCAGGCCGAATGCCGCCACAAAGAGCAACAGGAGGGTAGATATCTTTTTCATTGGAGGATTTACTTGTTAAGGTATTTGAACGTTTTGCTGCCGGCGCGCACGATGTAGAGCCCGCTGCCGGGGAAAGAAAGACGGAAGCTTCCGTCGGCGTCGGCGACGGTCTCGCTGAGCAGCGTGCCGCTTACATTATATATAAGCACGCGTGCGCCCGGGGAGATGCGGCCCTCGCCGCTGTTGCCGTCGAAGGAAAAACTGCTGCCAAGCTCGCGGACGGAGGTCACGTCGTCGTCCGTGTAGAAGAACCTGGTGTAGGCGTCGAGCGGATACTCCACCCGGCTGTCGCCGCAGGTGAGCACCAAGGCCTCCGAAGTGAAAGAGAGGCGGGGATCGAGCGAGAGCTGAAAGCTGGTCCACCCGCCGTCCTTGTCCTCAATGGTGATGTAGTTGGCCGCCCGCACGGTGACGGACAGCAACAGAAGCATCAGCGTGAGGATTCGTGTTGTGAGTCGTTGTTTCGTCATAAGCAAAAAACAATCTTGATGTCGGTGTGTTGTGTGAAAGCGTTTCTAAAGTTTCGAAGATTTATCTTTTTCGGCTGCAAAGGTACGACAATGCAGCGGAATGTGCAATACCTTAAAGTGAGTAAAAGTGCTATGCTTTCAAATACTTACAATCAGGGAAATGTCAGGAATGAATAAGGCTGAGGAACTCTTCGCGCGTCTTGGCCTGGTTGAAAGCGCCCGAGAAATCACTCGTTGTGGTGATGCTGCCCTGCTTCTCCACGCCGCGCATCTGCATGCACATGTGCTGCGCCTCGATGACCACCATCACGCCCAGAGGATGCAATGCCTCCTGAATGGCTTCGCGAATCTGCTTGGTCATGCGCTCCTGAATCTGGAGGCGATGGGCAAAGCAGTCCACCAGACGTCCGATCTTCGAAAGGCCCGTCACCTCGCCGTTGGGAATGTAGGCCACATGCACCTGACCGTAGAAGGGCAGCATGTGGTGCTCGCAGAGGGAGTAGAAGTTGATGTCCCTGACGATGACCATCTGGCGGTAGTCCTCCTGGAACTTGGCCGAATTGAGAATGGCAATGCCCCTCGTGAGCTCCGTCATCGCACGGGCCACACGGCGCGGCGTCTTCACGAGACCCTCGCGCGAAACGTCCTCGCCCAGAAGGTCGAGAATGGCGCGTACATGCTCGCTGATGGCCTCCTGCTGAGGCGTCAGCGGCTGATGGTTGAGTGAGGGGTCGTAGGTCTTGTCGAGTTGACTCATGAGCGATGGGGGCGTTAGAGGGAAATCACTGCCAGGCGTTCACCTTGCAGCGCACGATGACGGCTTCGGGGAAACAGCCTGTGGCGCGCACCTCGCGCAACTGCATGAGGGCCGCCTCGTGGGTCTTGAAGTCGCCCATGCGGCACACCCAATGGGGGCTGATGAACTGCGTATAGACCGACGACTG
>ONSH01000149.1 GCA_900320435.1 uncultured Prevotellaceae bacterium | reverse complement strand
GCCCTCCAGCAGATGCGTGGCGAAACTGTGACGGAACGTGTGCGGCGAGATTTTTTTCCTGATGCCGGCCGCCAGTGCATAGTTTTGGATGAAGATGAAGAGCGAAATCCTGGAGAGCGGACGTCTGCGGCGCATGGACAGGAACACTACGTCCTCAAAACCCTTCACCGGCTCCATCTGCCGCCGTATGGTGAACCAGTTTTGCAACTCTTCCACCGCACGCCGCGAGATGGGCACCAAACGCTCCTTACGTCCCTTTCCGAAAACGCGGATATAACCTTCTTCCAGAAACAGGTCGGTAAACGAGAGTGCACACAACTCGGAGATGCGCAAGCCACAGCTGTAAAGCACCTCGATGATGCAGTGGTCGCGCACGCCTTGGGGCGTCGACTGATCTATCACCCCCTCAATCCGGTCAATCTCCTCCACACTGAGCACCTGAGGCAAATGCATTCCGAGCTTGGGCCCTTCAAGCAGTTCCGTCGGATCCTGTTCTATCTCCTTTTCCAGAAGCAGGTAAGAATAAAAGCTTCTCACTCCAGAGAGCACCCGCTTTTGAGTCGTGGCCGATACGCCCGTCTCTCGCAAAAGAGCGGAGAAACACGAGAGCTGCTCGAGAGAAACACGACGGAGGTAGCGCACATACCCGTCGACCAGCGCCTGAGGCACAATACCAATCCCGGAAAGATGCTTTTTTATGCTCATTTGACGCAAAAATACAAAATTTTAGCTTTGCCTGTATTCTCTTCATGACTTTTTTTCATATATTTGCCGCGTAATTTCGTAAACAACTATGAGAATTCAGATCATCAACGGCCCCAATTTGAACCTGCTGGGCATCCGCGAACCCGAAATTTACGGTAAAAAAGGATTTGACGACTATCTTCACCGTCTGCGCGACCTCTACCCCAATTGCCGACTGGACTATTTCCAGAGCAACTCCGAGGGTGCCATCATCGACAAGATTCAGGAAGTGGGATTCGATCGCGACGGCATCATCCTGAACGCCGGCGCCTACACACACACCTCCATCGCCATCCTCGACGCCATCCGCAGCGTCAACGCCCCCGTGGTGGAAGTACACATCTCCAATGTGCCCAAGCGCGAAGAATTTCGCCACCACAGCATGATTGCCCAGGGTTGCGTCGGCACCATTTGGGGATTCGGCCTGGACAGCTATCGTCTGGCCCTTGAGGCTCTGCTCAACATCAAGTGAGCCTTGACGATTACATCCTGAGTCACATCGACCCGGAGGGCGAATACCTCCACGCTCTGTGGCCTGAGTCACATCGACCCGGAGGGCGAATACCTCCACGCTCTGTGGCGTGACACCCAATTGAAGTTGTCCTACGGCCAAATGGCCAGCGGACATCTTCAAGGACGTCTGCTTAAGATGCTGGTGGAGATGATTCGGCCCTACCGTGTTATTGAGTTGGGTACGTTCAGCGGCTACTCCGCCCTCTCCATGGCAGAAGGACTGCCTGAAGGCGCTGAATTGCACACCATAGAGGTTTACGATGAAAACGAGGATTTCCTGCGACGTTGGATTGGCGGAAGTCCATGGGCCGACCGCTGCACACCATAGAGGTTTACGATGAAAACGAGGATTTCCTGCGACGTTGGATTGGCGGAAGTCCATGGGCCGACCGCATACATCTGCATATCGGCGATGCACTCGACATCATTCCGACACTTGGCGACCGATGGGATCTCGCCTTCGTCGATGCCGATAAACGGGAATACGTCAAATACTACGAAATGTTGCTGCCGCGCATGAATCCCGGAGGCTTCATCCTGGCCGACAACACGCTGTGGTATGGCCGCATCACCGAAGAAGCCAGAGCGTCAGACCTTCAGACGCGCGGACTTCAGGAGTTCAACGACCTTGTGGCCAACGATCCGCGTGTTGAGAAAGTTATTCTCCCCTTGCGCGACGGACTCTCCATCATCCGTAAGCGCTGAACCCGTTATTTCCCTTTGCTCTTCATCGTAATCAGCGGGATGAGCATCTCCTCCAGAGAAATGCCGCCGTGCTGGAACGTGTCCTTGTAGTATGACACGTAGTAGTTGTAGTTGTTGGGATAGGCAAAGAAATCCTGCTCCGTGGCGAAGATGTAGGTCGTGGAAATGTTCGGCGCCGGGAGCCCTACCCGATGCGGGTCCTTGATTTCATACACCTCTTTGGGATTGTAAGTCAGCGTCTTGCCTAACTTATAGCGCAGATTGGTGTTCACGTTACGGTCGCCGATCACTTTGACGGGATTCTGCGTGCGGATGCTGCCGTGATCCGTGGTGAGGATAATCCGACGGTCGCTTTGAGCCAGCGCGCGGAAGAGCTCTCCCACGGCCGAATGTCGCATCCAGCTCTGCGTGATGCTTCGATAGGCGGCCTCGTTGTTGGCCAACTCTTTGACCATGCGGATTTCCGTGCGGGCATGAGACAGCATGTCCACGAAGTTCAGCACGATGACGTTGAGGTCGTGCTGCCTATAGGTGGGCAGTTGCGCCAACAGTTTCTCGGCACCGACAGAATCGTTCACTTTGTGGTAGGAGAACGTGTTCTTTCTTCTGTAGCGCTCCAACTGCGTCTGCACCAGGGGCGCTTCATTCAGATTCTTTCCCTCTTCCGAGTCTTCGTCGACCCACAGCTCGGGAAACATTTTCTCTATCTTATCCGGCATCAGTCCGGAAAAAATCGCGTTTCTGGCATATTGCGTTGCCGT
>ONSH01000130.1 GCA_900320435.1 uncultured Prevotellaceae bacterium | reverse complement strand
CGAGGGCGACTTGCCGAGAAAGGTCACTTCGGCGTTGGTGGGGATGCTACCGGTGCCTTCAAACACCTGCAGCGTGACCTCATCACCCTTGATTTTCACCACCTGAGCCAGACGGCCGTTGATGGTGGCCAGCTCGTCGTAGCCCACGCCCTTGGCTTTCAGCGAACAGGTGGCCTTCGTGATCTGGCTGATCTTTGTATATACTTTTTGGAATGCTTGTGCCATAGTCTTATGCATTAATCAAATCGTCGATTTGCTTGATGTAGCTGTAGTATTGCTCACTCTTGTACGCCGAGTAGTTCATCTGCTTGCACAGGTTGATCATCTTCTTGAAGTAATCCACCACGTCTAGGAAGGTGTCAAACTTGTAGTCGTCCTTGTCGCAGATGCGGGTCACCAGGTTGAGGATCTCCTCCTGACGCTCCAGCGGCGTCACAGCGTCCACTTCGTCGAACGCGTCCTGCTGCAGGATGACGAAGTCGATGATCTCCGACTTCCAGAAGGTCACGTGATACTCCACAGGCACGCCGTCGTCGCCCAGGATGTTGATCTGTTCGGCGATTTCCTTACCGCGCTGCATGCGCGTCTTGAGCTTCTGCACCTTCGGGATCCACTCCCCGTTGATGTGCTCCTTGATGTAGTCGGCAAACTCGGGGTATTCCAGGTATTTGGAGTAGGAATCGATGGGGTTCACGGCCGGATAGCGCTTCTTGTCAGCGCGATCCTGCTCCAGGGCGTAGAAGCATCGGGCCACCTTCTTGGTGTTCTCCGTCACGGGCTCCTTCAAGTTACCGCCTGCGGGCGACACCGTGCCCAGGAAGGTGACGCTGCCCACCTTGCCGTTGTTGAGATATACGTAGCCGGCACGTCCGTAGAAGTTGGCCACGAGGGCACCGAGGTCCATGGGGAAGGCATCGGGTCCGGGCAACTCCTCCATACGGTTGGACATCTCGCGCAGGGCCTGTGCCCAACGGCTTGTCGAGTCGGCCATGAGGAGCACGCGCAGCCCCATCGAGCGGTAGTATTCGGCCATCGTCATGGCGGTGTAAACGGAGGCCTCACGGGCAGCCACCGGCATGTTGGAGGTGTTGGCGATGATGATGGTGCGCTCCATCAGTTTGCGGCCCGTGTGGGGGTCCACCAGCTCGGGGAATTCGGTAAAGATCTCCACCACCTCGTTGGCGCGCTCGCCGCAGGCGGCAATGATCACGATGTCGGCCTCGGCCTGCTTCGAGATGGCGTGCTGGAGCACCGTCTTACCCGTGCCGAAGGGGCCGGGGATGAATCCCGTGCCGCCCTCCACGATGGGGTTGAAGGTGTCGATGGTGCGCACGCCCGTCTCCAGCAACTTGAAGGGACGGGGCTTCTGCTTGTAGTTGGTCATGGCAAACTTTACAGGCCAGTGTTGCACCATATCCACCTTGATGTCCTCACCCTTCTCGGTGGTGAGCACGGCGATGGTGTCGTGTATCTTATACTTGCCGGCGGGCTGTATGCTCTTCACGGTGGCCACACCCTCCATCCGGAAGGGTGCCATGATCTTCAAGGGCTGATGGTTTTCCTCCACCTGTCCCAGCCAGTCGCTCCCGATGACGCGGTCGCCGGCCTTCACCAGCGGCTCGAAGTCCCACTCGCGTTCAGCGTCGAGGGGTTCCGTATACTGTCCACGCTTGAGGAACACGCCCTCCATCTTGTCCAGGTCGTTCTGCAGACCGTCGTAGTTTTTGCTCAGCATGCCGGGGCCCAGCTGGATTTCCAGGGGATGCCCCGTAAACTCGGCTTCGGCGCCCACCTTCAGACCTCTCGTGCTTTCGAAGACCTGAACATAGACATCGCTGCCAATAATCTTGATGACCTCGGCCATGAGGCGGTCACCTCCGGTGGTGATGTAGCATATCTCACCCTGCAGCACAGGGCCGTCCACGCTCAGTGTGACCATGTTGCTCACCACGCCGCTTACTGTTCCTTTTGTCATATCTGTTCTTTTGTTTTATCTTTCGTTCTTGTTATACGAGCCCTCGCTCCTGCTGTCGAAGTCGCCGCCCGTAGGCATATAGACGGTGAACTCCTGAGGCACGGTGGCCTCCCGGCGCAGGCTCTCTATCAGCTCCCTGAATCGCGCCTTGCCCTGCTCGGGGTCGAGCAACGCCCAGCGCTCCAGCATGCCGGCCTTCAGCAGATAGGCAAAGAGGGCATTCACGCTGAAGGGCTCCATGAAGGTTTCGTCCTCGAGCCACACCCACTTCAGGGCATCGATGCGGCGCTCTTTGCGAACGGGGTCGCTGTCGGCGGCAATGTCTTTGAGCTGCGCCAGCAGCACAGGGTCCACCTCCGCCTCGTCGTAGTCGTAGGTGTACTGCTCCACCGCCCATCCCTGCTTCTCGCAGATGAGGGCCGTCAGCGTGTTGGCGATGTCCAGATTGAGCGCCGCCCAACGCTTCACCAGGCCGGTGCCCTGCTCCTCCAGATACTTCCAATAGCGCAACATCAGGCGGTCTTCGGGGAAGTATCCGGGCATTTCCTTCTGCTCGAAATATTCCCGCACGAAGTCGGCCATAAAGGGCGGGAAGCGGGGATCGTCTTCGAACTCGTCTTCCAGCGCGTCGGCGATCATCTCCTGCAGCTCCGTCTTGCTCCAGTTGCCGCCGTAGGGCAGCTCCGCCAGATTGTCCTCCA
>ONSH01000132.1:4963-6182 GCA_900320435.1 uncultured Prevotellaceae bacterium | reverse complement strand
GAGAAAACTGTATCGACGACGACGCCCGTTTCGACGTGATCTGCGTCACCAACGGCAGCGTGCGTCACTACGAAGGAGCCTTCCGCCCATGAAACGACTACATTACGACAGCTGCACCTCCACCAACGACATGCTCAAGAAGGAGCACGGCGACCTGCTCGCGGCTGTAGCCGAAGAGCAGACGGCGGGGCGCGGACAGAGAGGCAACAGCTGGTATTCGGAGGCGGGACGCAATCTGCTCTTCAGCGTGCTGGCGGAGCCCCAAGGCGTGCTGGCCTCCGAGGCCTTCATCCTCTCGCAGGCGATGGCGCTGGCTATAGCCCGGACGCTGGAGAAGCACCTGCCGCAGAAGGGAGTGCGCATCAAGTGGCCCAACGACATCTATGTGGCGGGGCGCAAGGTGTGCGGCATACTGATCGAAAACGACCTGCAGGGCAAGTGTCTGGTGCGCAGCATCATCGGCTGCGGCATCAATGTGAATCAGACCCGGTTCCCCGACGGATTGGCCGTTCCGGCCACATCGCTGGCTCTGGAGACGGGAAGGGAAGAGGACAGGGAACAGGTGCTGGACGAGGGGCCCTTTACCGCCGCCTTTGCGACGGGCAATATGAGGACATCCGCAGGGACTACCACGAGCGCCTCTATCTGCGCGGCGAGAAGCGCCGCTTCGAGGATGCAGCGGGTGTGTTTGAAGGCTGCATCTCCCATGTGGAGCACGACGGACATTTAATCATCGAGGACGCCGGGGGCGAGGCTCGCCGCTATGCGTTCAAAGAAGTAAAAATAAAACTATGAAATTCAAAAGAATTCTTCTCAAGCTTTCGGGCGAGAGTCTCGCAGGAGAGCAGAAGCAGGGCATCGACGTGACGCGTCTCAACGACTACGCCCTCCAGATCAAGGAGATCGCACAGATGGGTGTGCAGATCGGTATCGTCATCGGCGGCGGCAACATTTTCCGCGGTCTCACCGGTGCGGGCAAGGGTTTCGACCGCGTGAAGGGCGATCAGATGGGCATGTGTGCCACCGTAATCAACTCGCTGGCGCTGTCGTCGGCCCTCGGAGCAGTGGGGCAGAAGAACCGCGTGCTGACGGCCATCCGCATGGAGCCCATCGGCGAGTTCTACACCAAGTGGAAAGCCATTGAGGCCATGGAGCGCGGCGAAGTGGTCATCATGAGCGGCGGCACGGGTTCGCCCTATTTCACCACCGACACGGGCTC
>ONSH01000132.1:0-4950 GCA_900320435.1 uncultured Prevotellaceae bacterium | reverse complement strand
ACGGCCGATCCGGAGAAAGACCCCACGGCGACGAAGTTCCACGACATCACCTACGAAGAGGTCATTGCGCGCGGGCTGAAGGTGATGGACATCACCGCAACGGCCATGTGCATGCAAAACAATCTGCCCATCTACGTGTTCAACATGGATGAGAAGGGCAATCTCAAGCGCGTGATGGACGGCGAGGAAATCGGCACGCTGGTGCACAACTGACGCAGCGCCCGATTGCTTCGTTATTGCTACAGTCCTTCCTTAAACTCTGCATCGCAGGTGCCGCCTGTCAGTTCTTTTGAAAGACAGCGGATGCCGCGTGCGGAGTTTTTCAGTTTGGTCACTTTCACGTAGCCGGCACTCATCTTGAAGACCAGGTCGGTCTTGATGCCCATGCAGCGATGCTCGTTTTCATCGGAGCATTTGCCGCCGTTGGCTTCGACGATGATGTTGGTGGGGCCGTCGTTCTCGTTAATCTCGATGTCGTAGTTGGCCTGTATGCCGCGAGTGCCGTCGCCGTTGGCAACGACGTTGAACGTGCCGCCGCTGATGGTGATGGTGCTGTCGGAGTTGAGCGCCTTGGTGTCCTCGTTGTCCACGGAGAGGTTGAAGGTGCCGCCCTGAATCTCCACCTCTTCACCCACCTTGACGGCGTGGCCTACGGTCTGGGAGATGTTGAGCGTGCCGAACGACTTGGCCACACGCAGGTATTCCTTCACGTGGATGCCGTTGGCGGTGTTGCCCTTGACGGTCAGTTCGCCGTTGCCCGAGAGCTGCACGTGGCCCCTGCAGTAGAAGCTGCCCTTGTGGGTGCCGCCGGCGGCGTCCTCAAGATAGTTCACGGAGCCCTCCGTGAGTCGCACGGCAATGCGTTTGCCGCACTGGATGTCGATGGCGGGGCCCTGCGAAGAGACGAGCGAGAGGTTGTCGATGATCATCGTGCATTTGAAGGTGCCGTTGTAGATGAGGCCGCCGTTGGTGCTGGCGCCGGAGAGGACGAAGACCAGCTCGTCCGTCTCGTTGGTGTTGGTCAGAGTGACGTATCCGCCGTTGATTTGGCAACTGACATCGTCGCGTCCGACGGGCAATTCGACAGCGGCTCCGCCGTCGGTAAACTTCACTTTGACGGTGTCCTTGACGATAAACGACTTTTCGGGCACCTCCGTGCTGACGGGGTCCGTCCATTCGTCGTAAGAGCATGAGACGAAAGCCACAGTGCTCATCAGAAGGAGTGAGAGTATATAGAGATTCCGTTTCATGTTCCGATTAGTATTTGATGCTGTAACTTATGGATGTGGCGTGGAAGCGTTCGCCGAAGCCTGCGCCGTCGTCCTCCTTGTTGAAGGTGAGCACGTAGGCCAGGGAGACGGCGTGGTGCTTGTTGATGTCATATTCGCAACCCACGTGTGTGCGGATTCGGTAGAGCTCCATGCTGTTGGAGATGTCGTTGAAGAGCTCGCCCGAGATGTACGGATGCCAGGGCAGACGCTTGCGGTCGAGCGACACTTTCAGGCGGCTGCGCAGCTGGTGGTTGCTGTAGGCCTCTTCCTCCTTGTTCTCGGAGCGGTCGGCCGTCCATTCACCTTCGTCTGCAAGTTCCCACTGCCAGTCGTTAAGGTCGGTGGCGGTGTAGGTGTCCGTCTTGCGGTATTTCACGCGCAGAGCATTGACGGAGCCCACACGGGCGAAACGGTAGCGCTCGCGGATGCCGATGCGCACCCATTTGGCAATCTTCACGCTGCTGATGATGTCGAACTTGAAGCGGAACTTCGGCGTGAAGTAGGCGTTGGTCTCGTTGTAGCCGGTGCGGCGTGTGGCGATGCCGTCATCGGCGTCCACATCCCATCCGGCATTCTTCCACGTCTTGTACTTCTTCGGGGTGTAGGCGTTGAGCAGCTCGATGCCGGCGGCCAGTTTGAGGTATTTGTGCACCCTGTAGGCGGCGTTGATGCCGACGCCCCAGCGGTCGAGGCAGGTGCTGTTGTCCTGCGTGCGGAAGTGGGTCTCCAGTCCGAGGTCCCAGCGCGTCGTGAGCGCCTTCTCGATGGAGAATTCTCCCCAGACGCCGAAGTCGTCCGAGGCCTGGGCGCTCGCCGCGAGGGCGGATGTCAGCGCCATGAGGGCGAAAAAGAGCCTTTTCATCGTTTATTGCTGTCCGAGTTTGTTGAAGCGTATGGCGTTGGCGATGCTGCTGCCGCGGTCCATCTCCTCATCGTAGAAGATGCGGATGATGACGCTGTCCTTGAGGAAATCGATCGTGCCCACCTCGATGGAGATGATCTTCAGGCCCGTGCGCTTTTCGAGGTCGGCCTTGAGCTCTTCGCGCTTCTCGGGGGCCACGAGATTCACGTTGTCGTAGCGGATATACTTGGAGCAGTACGAGCATGAAGAGATAGGTCATCTCGCGGATGGGAATGGCCTCGGTGCGGTAGCGGATGATGCCGAAGAGGGCAAACAGACCCAGTGCGGCGCCCGTGCGCAGCGAATCGCCGCCCATGAAGCTCACGAGCATGAAGATGCTCATCGACATGATGATGAACACGAACATGTAGTCGCGGCGCTTGCTTCGGGGGTAATAGAAGTAGCGTGCGATGATGCTCACAACGGCCAGATTCAGACAGAAGCGAACAAAGATGCCGATAAACTGTTCGGGGTCAATCAGCGTCAGGCCGATGGCTTCGGCCATTTCGTAGTTGATGTTGTTGAGCTCGCCGGAGAGCCAGTTGATGAATTCGGTCATTGTGCTTTGGATATTTTACGGTAGTTAATCATTTTCTGTTTGAAGTTGTTCTGCTTGATGCGGCGGTTGGTCATCACCGTGCCGATGCAGTATTTGGAGAAGCCGCAGGGCTTGATGCGCAGCTGTCGCAGCAGCGCGAGCACGGGGCTGAACACGTTGCCGTCGCGCTTGAGCTCCACCACGACGAGATTCCCCACATCGCTGTCCTCGTTCGTCTCGTAGTTGTGAAACTTCACGTCGAAGTCGATGGTCAGGCGCTCGGTCTTGCCGTAGTTGACGAGGGTGATGCGGCGGAACTGGTTCTGCACCGTGGGGTGGATGTCGGTCGTCGGGCGGTGGACCAGACCCATGAGGAAGTCGTTGGCCTCTCCCTCCATCGCCGCTTCCTGTGAGGCCACCGTGATGCGCTTCTTCTTCGTGCGTCCGTGGTTGTTCTTGGTCTTCACCTCGAGGAAGGTGTCGAGCGAATCCATGTAGGTGCGCACGCGGACTTTCTGCCTCGGAGCGCGCCCGTTGTGGTGCTCCATGAAGAAGTGGTGGTCGTCAGTATCCCAGTAGGTGGTCTTGTAGGAGGCAATCTTGCTGCCGGCGTTGAACTGGGCGTAGTATTGTCCCTGACAGAGCTCCAGGAGCTTCGCCAGCTTCTCTTTATTGGTCACGAATTTCGTGTCGGTGCGGTTCATCAGCCGTATCTCCTTCATCTCCGGAAGCGTGATGGGCTGCAACTGCTCCAGTTGTTGTGCTATCAGGGTATCGATGTCCACGTTGTCGTGCGGTTTGCAGGGACAAAGGTATAGTTTTTTTGGCAAAGTCCGGCAATATACATAGATTTTAACCTTTTATAAAAAACTTTTTGCCGAAAACTGCCGGCTTTGCACTAAATTTCCATATCTTTGTGTGCAGGAAAACTCTAAAAACGACCTATATGTTAGACGTAAAAGCAACCTTGGCAGAAGCCGAGGAGAAAATGGAAGAGGCTGTGATGTTCCTCGAAGAGTCTCTGGCACACATCCGTGCCGGCAAGGCCAATGTGAAAATCCTCGACGGCATCCGTGTGGATTCCTACGGCACGATGGTGCCTCTGAGCGGCGTCGCCAGCGTGACGACTCCCGATGCGCGCACGATTGCCATCAAGCCTTGGGACAAGTCGATGTTCAAGGCTATCGAGAAGGCCATCATCGACTCCGAGGTAGGCATCACGCCCGACAACAACGGTGAGATCATCCGCCTCAACATCCCGCCTCTTACGGAGGAGCGTCGTCGCCAGCTCACGAAGCAATGCAGCGGAGAAGTGGAAAAGGCCAAAGTCTCCGTGCGCAACGCCCGTCGCGACACCAACGACCGTCTCAAGAAGGGCATCAAGGACGGACTCTCCGAAGACCTTGAGAAGGACGCCGAGAACGATCTTCAGAAGATGCACGACAAGTACATCAAGAAGCTCGACGAGCTCATGGCGGCAAAGGAAAAGGAGATCATGACCGTTTGAGCGGCGTCGTCACCAAAATTTCTGGCAGCTGGACCACCGTCCGCACGGACGATGGCCGGCTTTTTTTGTGCAAGGTCAAAGGCTCGTTCCGCATTCGCGGCATCCGCACCACCAATCCCGTCGCTGTGGGCGACCGGGTTGACATCACGGTTTCGCCCGACGGGGAGACGGCTTTGATCACAGCGGTGCACGAGCGCCGCAACTACATCATCCGCAAGGCCTCCAATCTCTCGAAGCAGAGCCACATCCTCGCCTGCAACCTCGACCGGGTGCTGCTGGTGGTGACGCTGCGTCATCCCGAGACCTCTACTGTCTTCATCGACCGTTTTCTGGCAACGGCGGAGGCTTATCGCGTGCCTGTCGTCGTGTGTTTCAATAAATGCGATCTGCTCTCGCAGGAGGAGCAGGAGGAGCTGCGCCGCTTGCGCGCCCTCTATGAGTCGTTGGGCTATGAGACCTGCGCCGTCTCCGCCCTCGATCCTTCGTCGCTCTCGCTCGGCTCGCTCGAAGGTCTCACCCTCTTGAGCGGCAACAGCGGTGTGGGCAAGACCACACTCCTGAATGCGCTCTGTCCGGGCCTCGGACTCAAGACGGCCGCCATCTCGGAGGCTCATCTGACGGGTATGCACACGACCACCTTTTCGGAGATGTATGCGCTCCCCGAGAGCGTCTGTCCCGCCGGCGGCGCCGTGATCGACACGCCCGGCATCAAGGGCTTCGGCACCTTCGACAT
>ONSH01000133.1 GCA_900320435.1 uncultured Prevotellaceae bacterium | reverse complement strand
GGAGCAGGGGAGCGGCGAGACGTTCCGCTTCTCCGACCTGCGCCTCCTCGTCTTCAACCGCGGCTTCTGGTGCATCGCGCTGCTCTGCCTGATGTTCTACGCCGGCGTCTTCCCCTTCCTCAAGTTCGCCACGCGTCTGATGGTCGTCAAGTACGAGGTCTCCGACTCGCTGGCGGGTCTCATCCCGGCCATGCTGCCCTTCGGCACCATCTTCCTCACGCCCTTCTTCGGCTCGCTCTACGACCGCTACGGCCGCGGCGCCACGCTGATGCTCCTGGGCTCCGTCTTGCTCTTCCTGGTGCACGCCGCACTGGCGCTGCCGCTCTGCCACTGGGCTCTGGCCATCGTCATGATGACGCTGCTGGGCATCAGCTTCGGCATGGTGCCTTCGGCCATGTGGCCCTCCGTCCCCAAGATCATCCCCATGAAGCTGCTGGGCACGGCCTACGCGCTGATTTTCTACATACAGAACATCGGCCTGGCCCTCGTCCCCGTGTGGATCGGCAAGGTCAACCAGCGCAACACCGACGCCCTGACGGGCACGGTGGACTATACGGAGACGATGGTCGTCTTCGCCCTCTTCGGCCTGGTGGCCATCATCATCAGTGCTGTGCTGCTGCGCGAAGACCGCCTCAGAGGCTACGGTCTGGAGCAGAGAAATATTGCTTGACGACGCGCGCGTTCATGCGGTCGCGCTCCGCGTCGCTGATCCATCCGTAGCGGTTGAAGTATTTCACGATGTTCCACACGTGCGTCACGAACAGCTTGAAGCTGCGGTGGCTGGCGCGGTTGAACTTGTGATACACCACCACCTTCGGGAAGTACAGCGTGCGCCACCGGCGGTGGAGCCTGCGCGTCAGGTCGATGTCCTCGGCGTACATGAAGAAGTGCTTCTCGTCGAAGTCGCCCACCTCCTCCAGCGCCTTCATCCTCAGGAACATGAAGCAGCCCGAGAGATACGGGGCGTTGACGATGCGTTTGAGGCCCGTCGGCACCAGCTCGTAGCGCTGGTTGCGCTCTTCTCCGCCGCCCATGTTGAGGGCGCGGGCGAAGATGTTGCGCGGGGTGGGGAGCAGCTTGGCCAGACGCTGGGCCTCTCCGTTGGGGAAGCGTATCTGCGGCATCATCTGCGCCACGTCTTTGTAGGTCGTCATGTAGGCCTGCAAGACGGGCACCACTTCGTGGCCGAACCACACGTCGGGGTTCACCACCATATGGTATTCGCTGCCCCTTTCGCGCGCCATGCGTATGGCCACGTTGTGTCCGCCGCCGTATCCGTTGTTGCGGTGCCTGACATAACGCAACATGAAGCCCTGCCTGAGGCGGGACTTCATGTCGGGTCGTTTGCGTATGTAATTGGTTTCGTACTCTTTGAGCTCACGTTCCAGCTCGAACATGTGCTCCGAGTGGTCGATGATGTATATGGCGTCCACGGGAGAATCCAGGAGGCTCCTCAGCGTCGGCTCTATGTCGAGCAGATGGTGGTCGTAGGTGACGATGGACGCCGAGGTCATGCTCAGTTCTTCGGCGCGTAGATGAGCTGCTTCTTCTCGGGATCGTAGGCTGTAGTGATCTGTCCCTTCACGGTGCAGGGCTTGCCCAGCTTCGTCACCTTGCTCTCCTTCAGCTGCTCCCAGATGTCCTCACGGGTGCAGTAGCTGTGGATCTCCACGGTGAGACCGTCGCCGTAGTTGCTCCAGAGCTCGTTGATGAGGGTGGCGGGGATGTCGTTGATTTCGATGGTGATGCCCTGTGCGTTGTGGGTGATGGTGGGGGTCACCTCGTATTCTTTGTAGTAGAAGTCATACACGCGGATGGCGAAGTCGTCCTGCTCCACGATGTCCTCGTAGGCCAGGGGGATGTTGATCTTCACGCTCTCGCAGGCGGAGCGGATGTGCACGGAGGTCTTGATCTCGTTCCAGTCCTGGTGGATCTGCTGGTGGATGTCCACTTCCACTTCGTCGGGCAGGCTGCCGATGCCGGCCTTGGCGTCGTCCACTTCGTAGTCCACGATGACGCCGTTCACGTGCCAGTAGCCTTTGCCGGCCACTTCCTTCACCACGTACCAGAGCACGTGCTTGTCGAGGTAGCCGGGGTTGGCAGCTTCCAGGGCCATCCATTCGTAAGCCTTATCCAGGTTTTTCTTCTTGTCGTTTATCTCATCCTGAAGGATGTCGACCACGGAGGGCTGCTCGAGGATGGCGAGCTGCGTCTTCATGCCTGCCTCGTCGAGCACGTAGCGGAAGAGGCCGATGTTGTTGCCCGTCTTCTGGCTCACCTTGGTGTAGTCGTAGTCGCGGTCGTTGTAGCGTCCGTAGGGATAGGCGCTGCTCACGCGGCCTCTGTTCTTACCCTGCTGGCCGACGGGGCGACCGTAGTAGAGTGTGGAGCTCTGGTCGAT
>ONSH01000134.1 GCA_900320435.1 uncultured Prevotellaceae bacterium | reverse complement strand
GTCTTCGAGGTCTCTTCCTCGTTCTTGAAGTAGCCCTGCATCACGTTCATGCCGCGCGCCAGAATCTCGCCGGGCACATTTTCGGGATCGGGCGAATCGATCTTGAGCTCCATGCGCGGAACAGTTTTGCCGCACGAGCGCGGCACGTAGGTCTTCCAGTCGCTGTAGGCCAGAATGGGCGCACACTCGGTGGCGCCGTAGCCCACAGTGTAGTTGAAACCGATGTCGTGAAGCACCTCCTCAACCTCCTGAGAGAGCGCCGCACCGCCGATGATGACCTCGTAGAAACGACCGCCCAAAGCCTCACTGAGGCCCTTGCGCACCTTCTCTCTGATGCGGTCGCCAAGCACCGGAACTTTCAGAAGAAGAGCCACTTTCGGGTCTTTCACCTTCGGCAGAATGGCCTTGCGCACAATCTTCTCAATAATGAGTGGAACGGCCACAATCAGGCCGGGCTTGATCTCCTTGAAGGCCGACATAAGTACCTGTGGAGTAGGGGCTTTCGTCAGGAAATTGATGTGCACGCCCTGACAGAATTCGAAGATGAATTCAAAGGCCATACCGTACATGTGGGCCATCGGCAGCATGGCGAGAATCTGATCTCCGGAATGAAGATCATTGCCCAATGCCTCTACGGCAAACTCGCGGTTGCTCCAGACGGCGCGATAAGGAATCATAACGCCCTTGGAGTTGGACGTCGTGCCGGAGGTGTAGTTGATCACCGCCAGCTCTTCGGGCTCGTCATTATAATAATGTATATCCTCGGGCGCAAAGCGTTCGGGGAATTTATGACCGAAGAGTTCGTTGAGATGCTCGCGGGCATGACTCAATTCCTTGCTGCGCGAAAGCAGTATGCTGAAGTCCTTCAGATTGAT
This sequence comes from uncultured Prevotellaceae bacterium, assembly GCA_900320435.1. Lineage (GTDB taxonomy): Bacteria > Bacteroidota > Bacteroidia > Bacteroidales > Bacteroidaceae > Physcousia. The sequence goes on along the minus strand of ONSH01000134.1, from coordinate 3,229 downwards.
CACACCCAGGAGTGCGTTCATCTCCTGAGAATCGAGTGTAGCGTAGATCTTCTCGTCGACGAAGAGAATACGCGATTCTGAGTGATTGACAATCTGGTGTACCTGCTCGGGATGAAACTCGTGCAGAATGGGTACAGCCACAGCGCCGTAAGTAAGACATGCAAAAAATGTGATGCCCCAACGGGAAGAATTCTTTCCGCAGAGCGCAATCTTGTCTCCGGGTTTGATGCCGCATTCCTTGAAGACAATGTGAATCTTCTCAATGATGCGTGCCACATCCTTGTATTGGAAGTGGTTCTCACCGTAATCGGAGAGAGAATAACGGTTCCAGTTGTCCCGTATCGTCTGTTGCAGTATAGCGTTGAAACTTGTAGCCTTTTCCATTTTCAGCATTTCTTACTAAACATAACTGGCATTCTTATTTTAATTTACCTTCGGCAGTTTGGACAGTGCTTCCTTGATGACATCGTCGCTGGGAATCACATCGGACATCGTGCCGTCGTTGAACTGCTTGTAAGCGTAGAGATCGAAGTAGCCCGTGCCCGAAAGATTGAACACGATGACTTTCTCTTCGCCGGTCTTCTTGCAAGCCAAAGCCTCGTCGATGGCAGCACGTATGGCGTGGCTGGATTCCGGCGCCGGCAGAATGCCTTCGGCTTTGGCGAAAATCTCAGCGGCTTCAAATACCTGAGTCTGCTCGTATGCACGTGCTTCAAAAAGCCTCTGATCGTAGAGCTCGCTGAGAATCGGACTCATGCCGTGGAAACGCAGACCGCCGGCGTGGTTGCTGCTGGGAATGAACTGACTGCCTACGGTGTACATCTTGGCCAGAGGACAAATCATGCCCGTGTCGCAGAAGTCGTAAGCATAGATGCCGCGTGTGAAGCTGGGACACGAAGCGGGCTCTGCGCCAATCACCTTATACTGAGCCTCTCCGCGCAGCATTTCGCCGAGGAACGGACTGGCGAAACCGCCCAGGTTCGAACCGCCGCCCGTGCAGCCGATCAAGACGTCGGGCTTGATGCCGTATTTTTTCAGCGCAGCCTGTGCCTCAAGACCTATAATTGTCTGATGCAGAAGCACTTGATTGAGCACTGAGCCCAACACGTAACGATAGCCCTCGCTGCTGACGGCCACTTCGACGGCTTCGCTGATGGCGCAGCCCAGAGAGCCCGTCGTGTCGGGATGTTCGGCCAGAATTTTGCGGCCGACGTTGGTGGTGTCGCTGGGCGAAGGCACGATGCTGGCGCCATAGGTGCGAATCACCTCGCGGCGGAAGGGCTTCTGCTCGTAGGAGCACTTCACCATATACACCTTGCAGTCGAGACCGAAATACTGGCAAGCCATCGAAAGAGCGGTGCCCCACTGCCCTGCCCCGGTCTCAGTGGTGACGCCCTTAAGGCCCTGTGCTTTAGCGTAGTAAGCCTGTGTAAGCCTGTGCAATGGCGCTGTTGAGCTTATGGGAGCCGGAGGTGTTGTTGCCTTCGAACTTGTAGAATATCTTGGCCGGAGTGCCAAGCGCTTTCTCCAGAAACTCTGCGTGTACCAGAGGGCTCGGACGGAACATGCGATAGAAGTTCATCACGGGCTCGGGAATCTCCACCCACTTGGTGTCGTTGTCGAGTTCCTGCTTGATGAGTTCGGTGCAGAAGATGGGCTGCATCTCTTCCAGCGTGAGGGGCTTGCCCGTGCCGGGATTCAGCAGCGGCGCAGGCTTCTGCTTCATGTCTGAACGAATGTTGTACCACTTGGTCGGCATCTCATCTTCCGTGAGATAAATCTTGTAAGGAATCTTGCTCATTTTGTGTTTATGGTTTTAAGACGTTGTTGTGTATTCAATGTATTTTATTATTATTCAGTCTCTATAATGCGTTTATTCCCACTCGATGGTCGAAGGCGGTTTGGACGAGATGTCGTAGCAGACGCGATTGACGCCCTTTACCTTATTTATAATATCGGTGGACACCTGAGCCATCAGCTCGTAGGGCAAATGAGCCCAGTCGGCTGTCATGGCGTCGGTGGAAGTGACGGCACGCAGCGCCACGGGATTCTCGTAGGTGCGCTCGTCGCCCATCACGCCCACGCTTCTCACGTCGGAGAGCAGAATGGCGCCCGCCTGCCAGATCTTGTTGTAGAGGATGTCGCCATCGTCGGTCTTCCAGTCGCGCAGAGCCTGGATGAAAATGTCGTCGGCCTCCTGCAGCACGCGCACCTTCTCGGGTGTGATGGCACCCAGGATGCGTACGGCCAGTCCGGGACCGGGGAAAGGATGACGGCCGATGAGGTGTTCGGGAATGCCGAGCTGGCGCCCTACCCTGCGCACCTCGTCCTTGAAGAGCCACTTGAGGGGCTCACAGAGCGAGAGGTGCATCTCCTCGGGCAGACCGCCCACATTATGGTGGCTCTTGATGACTTTGCCCGTGATGTTGAGCGACTCGATACGGTCGGGATAGATGGTGCCCTGAGCGAGCCATTTAGCGTCGGTGATCTTCTTGGCTTCGGCGTTGAACACCTCCACAAAATCGCGGCCGATGATCTTGCGCTTCTTCTCCGGCTCGGTGACGCTCTCGAGATCCTTGAAGAACTTCTCAGAAGCGTCCACACCGATGACGTTGAGCCCGAGACACTCATAGTCCTTCATCACGTTGGTGAACTCGTTCTTGCGCAACATGCCGTGATCCACAAAGATGCAGGTGAGGCGGTTGCCGATGGCCCTGTTGAGCAGCACGGCGGCAACGGAAGAATCCACACCGCCCGAGAGGCCGAGAATCACACGGTCGTCACCGATCTGCTGCTTGAGCTCCTGCACGGTGGTTTCAACGAAGTTGGCGGCGCTCCATTCCTGACGCGATCCGCAGATGTCGACCACGAAATTACGCAAGAGCTGCGTGCCGCAGAGCGAGTGGAACACCTCCGGGTGGAACTGCACGCCCCACACGCGGTCGCCAAGCTCCCAGGCGGCATTCTCCACCGTCGCAGTAGAAGCCACCACGCGGGCGCCTTCGGGGATGCGGGTGATGGTGTCGCCGTGCGACATCCACACCTGTGCATCCTTCTCTATGTTTTTGAAGAGCGGACAGCCGGCCTCCACGCGCGTCAGATTCTGACGGCCGTACTCGCGGCTGCCTGCGGGCTCTACTTTGCCGCCCCAGATGTGCGACATATACTGTGCGCCGTAGCAGATGCCCAGGATGGGCAGACGGCCGCGTATGCCGCTGAGGTCACACTG
>ONSH01000136.1 GCA_900320435.1 uncultured Prevotellaceae bacterium | reverse complement strand
CCGCTTCGAGGCGGGCGACTTCATCCGCAAGAACCTCGACCGCTTCCCCAACCAGCTGGACAGCAAGGAGTTTGACAATCTGAAGAACCACCCGGGATTCACCTTCGTCAGCGCCCCGACCGACAGCATCCAGACGCGCTGCATCCCCGACTGGCTCTCCAAACACCTGACACGCGAACAGGAAAACCGCACGGCCATCGTGCTCTGCGACGAAAACATGCTGGAGACCGTGCTCCACAGCATCCCGGACACGGACGGCCCCGAGAGCGTCAACATCACCATGGGTTACAACATGACGGGCACGCCGGCCTACAGCCTCATCACGGCTCTGCTCGACCTTCAGACCGAAGGCATCGACCGCAAGCGCAAGCGCTTCCGCAACCGGATGTTCCGCACCGTTGCCGCCCATCCTTATATACAGGCGCTCGACGAGACGCTGTGGAACGAAATGCTGCCCGAAGGCGACCACAAGGCGCTTTTGGAATACATCGACCGCATCCTCACGGCAGAAGCACTCTCCGACATCGTGAAAGGACGCCCCTTGGAGGCGCTGCACCGCGAGACCCTCTTCCAGGCACATCTGGTGATACAGAAATTCCTCAACATGGTGACGGACGAAGAACATCCTTTGGTGCTCAAAGACCTCACTCTGAGGCGACTGCTCCGACGGGCGCTCGGACGCGTCAGCATCCCCTTCCACGGAGAACCCGCCACGGGCCTGCAGGTGATGGGCGTGCTGGAGACGCGTTGTCTGGACTTCCGCAACATCCTCATGCTCAGCACGGGAGAAGGGTTTCTGCCGAAAGACGGCTGCGACACCAGCATCATCCCCTACACTCTGCGCACGGGCTTCGGTCTGACGACCATACGCCACCGCATGGCCACTTTTGCCTACTACTTCTACCGCCTCATCCAACGTGCCGAACACGTCACCTTTGTCTACAACGACTCCACCGCCGGCGTACGGCGCAACGAGATGAGCCGATTCCTGCGTCAGCTGCAGGCCGAGACCGACCGCCCCATTCGCACCCTGAGGCTGGAATCCGGACAGGAGACCATCATGCGCACTCCACCGCAAATAGATAAGGACGAGGAGGTTATGGCACGCCTGAGAGCCCGCTACCTCACGCCGGATGAAGACGGACACACACCGCTTCTCTCCCCTTCCGCACTGAACGAGTATCTGCGCTGCCCGCTCTGCTTCTTCTTCAACCATGTGGCGGAAATCAAGGAAGAAGAGGACACGGAGGACGGCATCGACGCACGCCTCATGGGCAACATTTTCCATGAAGCCGCCCAAAAGATGTACACGGAGCTCATTGACCGCAGCGGAGGCTGTCACACGATTTCCGCCGACCAGATCAGCCTGCTCCTGGCCGATCACGGACGTCGCATTCAAGGCTACATCGACCAGGCCTTCAAGGATGTGGCCGACGTGAAGGAATTTCAGGGCGAGAACATCATTCTGCGCACCGTGGTGGAGCGCTTCCTGCTCAACCTGCTGCGCTACGACAGACGTCAGGCGCCGTTCACCATCCTGAAAATGGAAGAGCCTTACTATTTCACGCTTAATGTCCCCACGAAAGACGGCCCCATCGCCATCCGCACCGGCGGCTTTGTCGACCGTCTCGACCAAATGAGCGACGGCACCGTGCGCATCGTGGACTACAAGACCGGCGGCCACCAGGACACTGCCGTCACGCTCGACAAAATCTTCCAACGCGGCGACCACGCCGGATACTATTTGCAGACGTTGCTCTATGCGATGGCGTTTATACGGAAAGACAAAAAGAACGCCTCTCCGCAACTGCCCGTCAAGCCCGTCCTGCTCTATCCCGCCAAAGCCGCCGGCGACGACTACGACCCCACGCTCACGCTCAACCGCCAGCCCCTGGACAACGTGAAAAACGGCACGCTGCTCGACGACTATCGGGAACGTCTTCTTGAACTCGTAGAAGAAATCTTCGACGACAGCATTCCGTTCGCCAAAAACCCCAAGTCACCCTGCAAAATGTGCCCCTACAGCGCAATTTGTCTGTCTTAAGACAGAAAAAACACGCCCGGAAACCTTCCGATTGACTTTTTTTCCGTACCTTTGCGCCTGTTTTAAGGCTAATTTTCCGCAATCGGTGCCGAAAAACAGACAAAAATACTAAAAAAAGTCAACAACCAGATGCTTACACTCAAACTGATTAACGAACAGACAGAGCGCGTGATCCGCGGTCTGGAAAAGAAGCACTTCGACGGCGCCCGT
>ONSH01000137.1 GCA_900320435.1 uncultured Prevotellaceae bacterium | reverse complement strand
CTCGCTGCGGCTCTCGCTGGAGCAGGCAATGTGGCCGGGAAAGGCGTTGACGTCGGGCACCACGACCGTCTCGCCGCGCTCCCAGGCCGTGCCGCAGACACCCTTGCCCCGACGGATGCGCGTGCAGGCCAGAGGACCCTGGAAAGGACCAAGGACCAGTTCGCCGCCGTCCACACGGTAGAAACCCGTCCACCAGAAACCGAAGGTCTCGTGGAGCATGCTGGCCATGTTGGCCATGTTGGCAATGGGGTCGCACTCGCTGGAGAGGACGGCGCGCAACTGCGGCATAAGTTCGATGTAGCGTTCCTCTTTGGAGCCGGAGGATATGTGCAATTCTTCAGACATAATGATGTTGTGTATGAGTATTTTAGGTCAATTTATATAAAGTCCTACTGCACGTAGACTCTCTTCACGCGGTTGGACACCGAGGTGAGGATCTCGTAGGGGATCGTGCCGATGAGATCTGAGAGCACGCCGGGCGGCAACTGCTCGCCGAAGATGACGGCGGTGTCGCCCTCCTGGCAGGGCACGTCGGTGACGTCGATCATCGCCACGTCCATGCAGATGTTGCCCACGTAGGGCGCCTTGTGACCGTTCACGAGACAGTAGCCACGCCCGCAGCCCAGCAGACGGTTGAGGCCGTCGGCGTAGCCTATGGGCAGAACGGCGATGCGAGAATCGCGCTTCAGGGCGCCGCGACGCGAATAGCCAACAGTTTCCTCGCGGGGCACGTCGTGGATCTGGAGAATGGTGGTCTTGAGCGTGGAGACGCAGGAGAGCATGGCGCCCGTGCGCGAGTCGATGCCGTAGAGGCCCAGGCCCAGGCGGCAGAGGTCCATCTGATATTCGGGGAAATGCTCGATGCCGGCCGAGTTGCAGATATGGCGCAGGATACGGTGGGAGAAGCCGGCCTGAAGAGCGTCGGCGCCCAGAGTGAAGCGGCGAAACTGCTCACGCGAGAAGTCGTCGAAGCCGTCGCTGTCGCTGCCCACGAAATGGGAGAAGACGCTGCGCGGCACAAGGGCCGACTGGCGCGAGAGGCGGGCGATGAGCTCCGGCATGTCCTTCAGCGGGTCGAAGCCCAGACGGTGCATGCCCGTGTCGAGCTTGATATGGATGGGGAAGCCAGTGATGCCGCTGCGCTCGGCCGCATCGATGAGGGCGTCGAGCAGACGGAAGGAATAGACCTCGGGCTCGAGCTGGTACCTGAAGAGCGTGTCGAAGCTCGACATCTCGGGGTTCATCACCATGATGCCCGAAGTGATGCCCGCACGGCGCAGCGTGGCGCCCTCGTCGGCAACGGCAACGGCCAGATAGGCAACACCCTGATCCTGAAGCGTCTTGGCCACCTCGACGGCGCCGGCACCGTAGGCGTCGGCCTTGACCATGCAGATGATCGGCGTGCGCCAGATGCCGTTGCCCTCGGGCACACGGAGGAAGGAGCGGTAGTGGTTGAGATTCTCGACGACGGCGGGCAGGTTGACCTCGAGCACCGTCTCGTGGACCTTCTCCATGAAGGTGGCCGTGATGCGCTCGAAGCGGTAGCTGCGGGCGCCCTTGATGAAGACGATGCTGTTATGAAGCGTGGCGCCCAGACCGCTGGCGAGGAAGTCCTCGGTGGTGGGGAAGCCGATGACCTGGAAGTCCTTGTTGCGCTTCATCTGCGAGAGCACGGGGCCTATGCCGATGAAGACGTCGATGCCGTAGGCCTTGACGGCACGGCGCACGGCAGTGGTCATCTTGCGGGGCGTCATGCCCGTCTGCTCCATGTCGGAGAGGATGAGCACGCTGGTAACGCTGCGCGTCTCGGGACGGCGGCTGATGAAGTCGAGGGCCGTGTGGAGCGACTCCAGGTCGTTGCTGTAGCTGTCGTTGACGAGGACGCAGCCGTTGCGGCCCGACATCACCTCCATGCGCATCGGCATACAGCGGACGTTCTCCGCACGCGCCTTGATGGTCTTCTCGTCCATGCCCAGATAGCGGCATACGCCGGCACAAAGCGCGAGATCGGCATCATAAGGCGCGCCGTCGAAACCTTCACCGATGAGGAAAACCTGTTCGGCGCCAGCGAAGAGTTTGAACTTCTCCTGCCGTTTCTCCTCGTAGCTGCCGAAATTCTCCTGGTGCGCCTGACCCAGACCCGTGAAGATGCCGATGGTGGGGCGGATGATGTCGTGCAGGGCCTTCATCTCGCCGGGCTTGGAGATGCCGGCCTCGATGATGGCAATCTGC
>ONSH01000138.1 GCA_900320435.1 uncultured Prevotellaceae bacterium | reverse complement strand
TTGTCGTAGGCCCTTTGGGCGAACGAGGAGTAGATGTTGCAGAAGGGGATGAGGCCGTCTTTGGCCATGCCGGCGGCGAAGGTGACGGCGTGTCCTTCGGCGATGCCCACGTCGAAGGCCCGGTCGGGCATTTCCTTCATCAGGATGTTCATCGAGCATCCCGTGGGCATGGCGGGGGTGATGCCATAGATGCGGCTATCCTCTTTGGCCAATGCCAGCAGCGTGCGTCCGAAGACGTCCTGGAAGCGCGGGGGCAGCCCTTCGGCATCGCCCTTGATGCGCTCTCCCGTCTCGGGGTTGAAGCGGCCGGGAGCGTGGAACACAGTGGGGTTCTTCTCCGCCGGTTCGTAGCCTTTGCCCTTGGTGGTGCGTATGTGGAGCAGTCGGGGGCCCTTCATGTCTTTGATGCGGCGCAGCGTCTCCACCAGCTGCCCGATGTCGTGGCCGTCTTCCGGCCCGAAGTATCGGATGTCGAGGCCCTCGAAGATGTTGCGCTGTCCCTGGATGAGGCTCTTGAGCGAGTTGTTGAAGCGCAGGATGGAGCGTCTTCTCTCGTCGTTCATCCATCCCCAGTCGCCCAGCTTCAGCGCGGCCTTGTTGCGCAGCTCGTTGTAGAACGAGGAGGTGTGCAGGTTGTGCAGATACTGCTTCAGCCCGCCCACGGCCGAGTCGATGCTCATGTTGTTGTCGTTGAGGATGATGAGCATGTTGTTGGGCGTCGAGGAGACGTTGTTGAGGCCCTCGAAGGCCAGTCCTCCGCTCATGCTGCCGTCGCCGATGACGGCCACCACGTGGCGGTCGATGTGCTGCTGCTCTGCGGCAACGGCCATGCCCAGCGCCACGGAGATGCTGTTGGAGGCGTGTCCGCAGGTGTTGGTGTCGTATTCGCTCTCCTCGGGCGAGGGGAAGGGGCGCAGCCCGTCCATCTTGCGGTTTTCGTGGAAGAGCTCGCGGCGTCCCGTGAGGATTTTGTGTCCGTAGGCCTGATGCCCCACGTCCCAGACGATGCGGTCTTCGGGGGTGTCAAACACATAGTGCAGCGCCACCGTCAGCTCCACCACACCCAGCGACGAGGCCAGGTGTCCGGGGTTGTCGCTGAGTTCCTGTATGAGGAAGGTGCGCAACTCTCGACACAGCTGGGGCAACTGCTCGGGTGTCAGACGTCTGAGGTCTCGGGGGTACTCTATGCTTTCAAGCAGTTCGAGGGGCTCTTTAGACACGGTTTTCTTTTCTTTTCCTCGCAAAAGTACAAAAAAAGTCCCTACTATGGCCGCGGGAGTGGAGAGTTTTTTGTAAATTTGCCGGAAATACGTCGAAAACTGCGCTCTCCCGATGGATTCCTCTCTGCGATATGTGCTCCTTGGCAGCTGTTTTGCCCAAAATGTGGGGCAGAAGATGTCGGAGGCCGGATGGACGGCCCTGGTGAATCCTTTGGGCACGCTCTACAACCCCGCTTCGCTGCTTCTCACGGTGCGTGCGGCGCTGGAGGAGGGGCCCTTGCCGCTGTTTTTCGACGAAGCGATGGGGGAGTGGCGCTGCTGGTGGGCCAACACCTCGTTTCGCGCTCCGACTCGCGAGGGTTGCGAGGAGCAGATGAGGGGAGCGCTCTCGCTCCTGCGTGAGGGTCTCTTGAGGGCCGACGTGCTTACGCTGACACTGGGGACGAATGTGGCCTACACCGTCCTGCCCGAGGGGGCTTCTTCGCCCGTGACTGTGTCCAACTGCCAGCGCCAGCCTGACCGCCTGTTCTCCGAGTGGCGCCTCACGACGGACGAAACGGCGGCTGCGTTGCTGGAGCTCATCCGCCTGGTTCGGGAGTTGAATCCCCGCTGCCGCACGCTGCTCACCGTGAGTCCCTACCGCTACCGCAAATACGGCCTCCACGGCAACGCGCTCTCCAAGGCGATTCTCCTGACGGCTGTCGAGGCGGTGCAGCAGGCCGAGCCCGACGTGCTCTATTTCCCCGCCTACGAGATTATGGTGGACGAACTTCGTGATTATCAATATTATGCCCCCGACGGGCTTCATCCCGCGCCGGAGGCTGTCAACATTATATGGAACAGATTTCAACAATTATCGATTGGCTCAACCCCAATGCCGTAGAAGGTCCGGGAGAAGGCACCGTCGAGCATCTGCTCACGGACTC
>ONSH01000139.1 GCA_900320435.1 uncultured Prevotellaceae bacterium | reverse complement strand
CACGAAAAAGCTGCGCCCCGACCTACTAAAGAAATAAGCTATGCCGAAACCGAAGCCGAAACTCTACATCATCGCCGGATGCAACGGCGCGGGCAAGACGACCGCATCGTACACCGTGCTGCCCGAAATGCTGGGGTGCAAGGAGTTTGTCAACGCCGACGAAATAGCCCGCGGCCTGTCGCCCTTCAACCCCGAAGGCGTGGCCATACAGGCCGGAAGGCTGATGATCGACCGGGTGCTGCACCTGCTGAAGGAGGGCGTGGACTTCGCCTTCGAGACAACGCTCTCGACACGCTCCTACGTGAAGCTGATCGAGAGGGCGCAAAGGAGAGGCTACTTCGTGGCGCTGCTGTTCTTCTCACTGCCCACACCCGAGCAGGCCATCATGCGCGTGGCCAGCCGAGTGGCGCAGGGCGGACACAACATCCCCACCGACGTGATCAAACGCAGATTCGCCGCCGGGCTCTACAACCTGTTCCACCTCTACACGCCCATCGTGGACTACTGGGCGCTCTACGACAACGCCACCTGCCCCACCCGACGCATCGCCTCGGGCATGAAGGGCAGCGAGAGGCTGCAGGTGGACGACGCCCAATACTACATGGATCTGCAGCAGAAATACGACACCCCGCCCACAACCCACGAGGAGGAAGGCAAAGACGGGGCCGCCAGTGACGACAAAAAAACACCTACCGTATGAGCGAACAGGACATCAGAGAAATGCAGGAACGCATCGACAGAGGCATCCTGCTGGCGCAGAAGCGGTTGGTGGAGCGGGCCAAGCACGACAACCTCAAGCTGGTGGTGTGCAAGAACGGCCGCGTGCAGAAGCTGTCGGCGATGGAGCTGTGAATAACGGTTAATGGTTAACGGTTAAAGGTTAACGGTTAACGGTTAGAGGTTAGAGGTGAGGGTTACTCGGCGGCGGCGATGATGTCGCGGACAGAAGCAATGCCGTGAGCGTCGAGCCAGGCATCGATGCCGCGGACCACCTTGACGGAGACAGCCGGATCGAGGAAATTGGCCGTGCCAATCTCAACGGCGCTGGCGCCGGCCATGAGGAACTCGATGGCGTCCTCTGCCGAAGAAATGCCGCCCAGGCCCACCACGGGGATGCCGACGGCGTGGGCCACCTGCCAGACCATACGCAGAGCCACAGGCTTGACACAGGGGCCCGAGAGGCCGCCCGTGCCGATGGAGAGCATGCGGCGACGCCGCTCAATGTCGATGGCCGTGCCCATGAGCGTGTTGATGAGCGAGACGGCGTCGGCGCCCTCGTCCTCCACAGCGCGGGCAATGGAGACGATGTCGGTGACGTTGGGCGAGAGCTTCACGATGAGCGTCTTATGATAAGCCTTGCGCACGGCGCGCACCACGGAGGACGCACCCTCGCAGGTGACGCCGAAGGCCATGCCGCCGTCGCGGACATTGGGGCAGGAAATGTTGAGCTCGATGGCCGGGATGCGCTCCAGGGCGTCGATGCGCGCGGCACACTCGGCATAGTCCTCGGGCGAAGAGCCCGACACGTTGACAATCATGTGGGTGCCGATGTCGCGTATCTTGGGATAGATCTCGGAGCAGAAATAGTCCACGCCCTTGTTCTGAAGGCCGACACAGTTGAGCATGCCGGAGGGCGTCTCGGCCATGCGGGGGTAGTCGTTGCCCTCGCGCGGACGGAGCGTGGTGCCCTTGACGATGATGCCGCCCAGGTCCTCCAGGCGGATGAAGTCCTGATACTCTATGCCGTAGCCGAACGTGCCGCTGGCCGTCATCACGGGATTCTTGAGGCAAAGATTGCCGATGCGGGTCTCTAAACAGGCCATGTGAGCTGATTGATGTTAAACACGGGTCCCTCCTTGCAGACGCAGACATTGCCCCTGACGGTCTTCTCCACACAACAGAGGCAGGCGCCCAAACCGCAGGCCATCATGTTCTCCAGGCTCACCTCGCAGGGGAGCTCCAGAGCGCGGGCCGTGCGCGCCACAGCCTTCATCATGGGCGAAGGGCCGCAGACATGGACGCTGGTGAAGCGCTCGCGCTGCCAAAGGGAATGCTGGGTGACGAAGCCCCGCTCGCCGTCGCTGCCGTCCTCCGTGGTGACGAAGAC
>ONSH01000141.1 GCA_900320435.1 uncultured Prevotellaceae bacterium | reverse complement strand
CCCGGCTCCAGGATTAATACTTACGCTCTTCATCCATGCAGCTGCGGCGCTCCACAGGGTGCTTTGTGCGTTACTGATGGCGTCAGTCGTCACGGCACCATCCACTGCTGCATTCTGTGCTGAGAGGACGCTGTTGTATGCCGACGTTGCATCGGAGGGGTCGGTGTAGGCTGTGGTCTGGCTGAGCAAGCGGTCGTTAATATTCGTGCGCAGAGCCTTGTAGTCGGTATACAGAGCAGCGAAGGGCTGCGCAGTCTCCGTTGCGCCCACCACAGCGGCTATTGCCGTCTCGTATTCTGCCACTGTGGTCCATTCCTTATCATATGTATTCACCACGGTCTCGAGTATGCCCTTTTGCACCGTGGGCAGCGACGATTTCAGCGCATTGGCTGTCGACACGGCATTCTCCAACTGCGTCACATAGGGACCGAGATCCTCCGGCGAGAAATAGTATGTCAGGCGCACATTGTTGAAGCATATCCAGTTGGGATAGTCTCCTCCACTGTAGCTGGGCACGTCAATCTTGATGTTGAGTTTTCCGTCATTGCCCACCCATGTGTAGAGCGTATGGGTGTATTTGCTTCCCTCGTCGAACTCGTCCTGTATCTGACCTCTCGAGGTGGGTTTCGAGTGGTTGTCTGTGGAGATGGCATACCAGTCCCTGATGAGCACCTTGTTGTCGTTGGCCTGCACGTATGCGTTGGAGAAGCGGTAGCCATTGTCGCCGAAGCTGACGCAGCGGGCGAGCACCGAGGCGCGGTAGAAGGCCTGCACGTCCACCTTGTAGAAACCGGGAGCGAGTCCCGTCACCTGCTGGCTCACATTGGCCTGCGTGCCGGCCGCGTTCTGTATGCGGTAGTCTCCGTTGCTGATGGCCTTGCCATGTATGTTGTTCACCGTCCATCCGTCAGTGTTCTCAAACATCGTAGGATTGGTGATGCTGGAGGTCTTGTCGGCTGTACTCATTGACGCAAGTTTCGCTACCAGTTCGGAAACTGAAGAAACACTCAGACCGCCCTTTGCTCCAATGGCTTCGGCGCGTGCGTTCTCAGCAGCGTCCACAATGGCTATCTGCTCGCTCGCGCTCTTCCATTGCCACAGGGCTGCTTTCTCCTCGCCGTCCACCAGCACCAGTCCTCCGTTCTCGTCTATGGCTATATAGTAGCCCTGCTTGGCGTAGCCCACCTGCGAGGCGGTGTAGATGCAGCGCAAGAGTATCCCGTTCTCGGTCTCCTTTGCCGCCCATTTATGGTAGTTCGTACCGGCACAATCCAATCCGCTTGCCACCACGCGCAAGAAGCGGTCTTTATAGTAGTCACACATCTGCAATCTGAGGTAGGTGTAGCCGCTGAATTCGGAGGCGTTGCCTTCGTTCTTCACTTCGACGGGCACGCCGTAGTCATCCACAAGGGCGCCGCTGTGGGAGACGCTGGTTACGCCGTGGCTGAGGAACTTGCCTGTCTCTGCGTTGTAGAGATACCCGGTGTCGCCCGTGGCGGGCGCCATCACTGGCAGCATCACTAAAAATAAGACTAAACTGAAAAACAGTGTAATTTTTTTCATAATAATCGTTTTTTAGGTTAATTTATGATTCAAGGTACGCGTATTACGGGACAAAGATACGTTTTTTTTGTTGAAATAACAAAGTTTATTGGTTATTTTTTTAAATCTGCTAGATCTGCAAACAACACGTTACGGTTTTTTATGTTTTTCTTGGTTTTCTTTTAAAAAGATTCGTGCAGATTAGTGAATTTAACAGAATATTTCTTTCATGCATCAAAGACAAACAGGAAAACGGAGCAAAGACTTAGTGCAACACCCCGAATGAGTCCTGCGACTGGAGGCTCTGGCGACGGAAGGCCGTGGGCGACATGCCGAGATGCTCCTTGACGAAACGGCCGAAAAAGGAGAGGTTGGGAAAATCCAGCGCAGTGGCTATCTCCTTGACGGTCTTGTCGCTGTAGCGCAGCTGCTGACGGATGGCATCGGCAACAGAGCGGTGGATGTGGTAGAGCGGCGGACGGTCCGACTCCTCACGGACACACTTGCAGAGATACTTCGGCGTGACATTGAGCAAGCCGGCACAGGCCGACACGCTGCGCAACTTGCCGCCCGACTCCGAGAGCAGCGACATGAAGCGCCGGAAGACCAGCACGGACTGACGCACCGAAGCATCCTTCTCCTGCGTCGGAGCTTCGGAGCCGGAGGACTTGAGACGATGACGGTCGGCCAGCATCAGGAGCTCCAGCATCATCGACTGGAAGAGCAGACGCACCACATCGCGGTCGAAGTCTCCGCCGCCATGCTGCACCTTGATCATCATCAGGCGGTGGTAATAGTCGAGGCCCTGACGCTCGAGGGGCGTGAGCCTGAAGATCGGATGCTCCCTGAGGTAAGAAAGCTTCTGCCAGACATATTTGTCGAGATAGAGCGAACGGATGACGGCGCTGCGCGGAAAAGCCATCACCCTCACGCGGGCATCGGGACTCTTCGACATCCTGTCAATCCTCTGACCTGGCAAATAGACGAACAGATCGCCGGCGGTGATGAGGTATTCACGACCTTCAATCACGACGTTCATGCTGCCGCAGTCACAATAGCCCGTCGCCAGGAAAGACAGCGCCGTGCTTTCATAGGCCGAAAAGTCGATGCGACTGATGTTGTCCAACACCAGGAGATCGCCGTCCTTGTAGTCGAAAAACTGGTTCTTCCAGAGCTCTTCAAAGTCCAATTGTTTCATAACATCGGCAAAAATACGAAAAAAAATCCACAGAATAAAGCAAAGCGGTAGAAAAAAGATAATTATTCGGGAAAAACAGAACACCGAGTGTTCGAAAAAATCACATATCTTTGCAGCGGAAATAACAAAAAAAACAAACGAAAAACCATGAAGATACACGTTCTGCACACCGGCGAAGTACGCGTTTCACCCGATCTGCCCTTCGGAGGCGACCACTGCAGCCTGCTGAAAGCCTCCGGCCTCACCACCCCGAAAAGAGAATGGCTGTGGCTGCCCGTGTCGGTCTATCTCATCGAGCACCCCAAGGGCCTCATCCTCGTGGACACGGGATGGCACCGCAGCATGTCGCCCAGAGGCGTGTTCGACACCGCCGCACAGATCAAGAGCCTCGGCTCGCCGCTGCTCTACAAGGTGAACCAGGGCCGCCTCCCCTACGGACAGGCCGTGGACGAACAGCTGGCCTCCATGGGCATCAAGCCCGCGGACCTCGACTTCGTGCTGATGACGCATCTCGACTGCGACCACGCCAACGGACTGCGCGCCGTGAAGGACGCCAAGCACATCCTCGTGGCAGCGGAAGAGCTGGAATGCGCCCGCAAGAACAAGCTGGTGCGCTACAGAAAAGTGTGGTGGAAGGACGTGGATCTGCACACCATACAGTGGAACGGCTTCGAAGGCCCCGCCGGCAAGTCGTTCGACCTCCCCGCCGGCAAGTCGTTCGACCTCTTCGGCGACGGCAGCGTGAAGATGATCAACATCCCCGGCCACTGCGACGGTCTGTGCGCCGTGAAGCTGACCAATGAAGAGGGCCGTTACGTCCTGCTCTTCTCCGACGGCGGCTACGCCACGAAATCATGGAAGGAAATGATCACCAGCGGCGTGGCCATCGACAAGGACCAGCAACGTCGCTCACTGGAGTGGATACGCGAGCAGTCGATGAGTCCCGACTGCGTCGAGAGTCTCGCCACACACGACCTCGACGTGAAGCCGCATGTGATTGAGATTTAACGATTCAGGATTCAGGATTCAGGATTCAGGGTTAATTGTCAATTGTCAATTATCAATTATCAATTAATTGTCAATTATCAATTATCAATTATCAACTCCTTAA
The DNA here is from genome assembly GCA_900320435.1 of uncultured Prevotellaceae bacterium. GTDB lineage: Bacteria > Bacteroidota > Bacteroidia > Bacteroidales > Bacteroidaceae > Physcousia. The sequence continues at coordinate 241 of ONSH01000141.1, read as the reverse complement.
GCAGCCGAGAGCAGCCCTCGAGGCAGTCGCGCCAGGTGGCGTCGAAGTCGTCAGTGTACCAGGGATCGGCCACATCGCGTGAGAGCAGAGGCCGGATCTTCCCCTCGGGATCGCCACCGGCGATGCGCTCCATGTTGCGCAGGTTCCAACGGTCCATGCCGATGAGCAGGTCGTAGCGGTCGTAGTCCACAGGCGTCATCTGACGCGCCGTCTTGCCCGCACAGGAGATGCCGTGCTCGGA
>ONSH01000144.1 GCA_900320435.1 uncultured Prevotellaceae bacterium | reverse complement strand
TTGGTGATCGAAGGATTCTTCAGGTGCTCCTGTGTGCCGATGGTCGTCTGTGTGCCGTAAGGATGATTGGGCCACAGCATCGCATAGATTGCTTCGTACAACTTCCATGTGTCATTGCTCAGTCCGATGTTGTACTCCTCGTACACAGCCTCCAGCTCGGTGTGGAAGCCGCGTATCACCATATTTTGGAAACGGTCGGCCTGTATCCTGGCCCAGTTGTCGATCTCGTTGGACGGGATATCCTCGGTATAGCAGGTCACGTCGTTGGAGGTGTAGGCGTTCGTCCCCTTGGCGCCGATGGCAGCCATCAGCTTGTCGTACTCGTTGGGGATGAAATACTGTGCCGCCACCTGCGACACGGAGTCTATCCCGCGGTAGGCCTTCCTGCGCTCCTCCGGGTCCGTCAGCTTGCGATAGACCTCGTAGCGCCGCTCTATCTCGTTGAGCAGCGGCTCTTCCGCCTCGGGATTTGTGGTGCCGAACTGCCTGGTGCCCTTAAACATCAGGTGCTCCAGATAGTGCGCCAGTCCCGTCGTCTCGGCAGGGTCGTTTTTCGAGCCCGTGCGCACGGCGATATAAGTCTGTATGCGCGGCTTCTCCGTGTTGACGCTCAGAAACACTTTCAGGCCGTTGTCCAGTGTGTAGATACGGGTCTGCATCATATCTCCGGGCACGGTGGTGTACGTGTAATCCTTGGCCGGGGCACTCATCCCGAGTCCCACGGCCGCAATAGCCAGAATCAGTTTAAGTTTCATTACTTTTCAGCGGTGATTATAATACAATTGCTCTGTTCGCCGAAGACAAAGTTACTGATTTTTTCTTTATGTCAGACGCCTTTCCCACAGTTTTCTTGCGTGAAAAATGCTCACGCAAATTGCAAGTTGTGGAACAAAAAGCGCCCGCAGGAAAATCTGCAGGCGCGAAAGTCTGATGCCGTTTAGTTCAGTTTAAAAACAAACGGTAGCGTGAAATGGCAGCGTACCGCCTCGCCCTTTATTTTGCCGGGCGTCCAGTTGTTAATGAGCTTGGACACACGCAGGGCTTCTGCATCCAGCTGCGGAGACACACTCTTGACCACCTTGCGGGCAGACACTTTGCCGTCCTTCTCAATGAGGAACTGGACGACCACACGCCCCTCCGTGCCGGAGTTGATGGCCTCCTTGGGATACACCATGTTGTCGCAAATGAATTTCATCAGCGCATCATTACCGCCCTTGTAGGTCGGCATCTCGTCCACCTTGTCATGGATGGTGTCGTCGGCAGCAGGGCAGCCAAGAGAAATCATTGCTGCGGCAAACAGACACAGGGCGAAGCGCCAGATATTGTTGATGGAACAGGTTTTCATGGCTGTATTTTTTGAAAGTTGAACAATGTTTTGGAGATAAAATCCGAGAACGCCCCTCCCGACAAAACGGGAGGAGCTAAGAGATTCTTTTAATTAACCTTATTATTTCATGAGATATTGCTTCATCATGCTCTGAATCTCTTTTGAATCAGATTTCGTGGTGCGGCAGTAGTTAAGAATGTAGTCAAGGAGAGGCTTGGGCAATTCAATACGCTTCCACACATCATGACGGTTCATCCATACACCTTTCGTCGTGTTCTTATCCACCCATGTGATACCATCCTTAATGGGCTCACGACCCATCTCCGAGTATTGTCCGTTCCGATACCAAAAAGCAGGCTTGCCCCACTCATGGGGAGCTACAACGATTTTCCTGCTTCCGTCTTTGCTGTTAGTGGTAATGAACTGCACGCAGGCATACTCGCCGTCACGGCCGTAATACTTGATCTGGGTGTAGCCGTTGGAGCGGCACTGGATCAGTTTCTCTCCTTCATACTGCATGCTCTCCAGCACCCAGGTGCCGTAGAGATCAGGGTTGTCGCTGAACTCCTCCGCGCTGCACGGAGCAGAGCCGATGAAGGCCAGAGCGGCGATGAGGGCGGTGAGAGCACTCTTGAATGTGAACTTTTTCATAGCATTTCTTTTTTTAATGATTAAACGTTGCGGTGCGACGCGTCTCTGCACACATTGTCTTGAATTCGCCGGCAAAGGTAAGACGTTTTTCAGACAGGTGCAAACATTTCGTTTCGCAATCGTTTCGCAATTTCAATGCGACCCTTCGCCATCGTTTCGCATCTGCTTCGCATTGTTTCGCACGCCTTCGTAACATCCTCACAATGAGAGGATAAAGTCATCCCAATCGCGCGGACTGCCCTTGCGACCAAAGACCTTGGCGTAGAGGCGGCTGCGGATGCTGCTGATGCTACTGGCCTCGCGACAGAGCGCCCGGGTCATGTCGGAGGGCGAGAGCTCCAGCTTGATGAGCAGGCAGGTGCGCCACTCCACCTCGGAGAGGCGGAAGAGGCCCGAAAGGCGCCGCACGAAGTCGGGATACGCGGCGCACGAAGTCGGGATACGCGGCGCGGAGTTGCTGCTCCATTTCGCGCCAGTCGTCCTCCGAGAGCACCTCTCCGTCGCGCAGACGACGGCGCAACCCCGTGTAGTAGTCAGAATGCCTGAACTCATCCGCAACACGCTGCAAGGCATCGCTGACGATGGCCGGTCGCAGTTGATTCTCCTCACTGATGGCGCGCAATTGCTGCTCGATGTGCCGCTTGCGCAGCAGGGTGCGGCGGGCATATATCACGGCAACCAGAAGCAGCCCCACAACCAACAACAACACATAGGTCAGAAGATGATTCTCCCGCTTGAGTCGTCGCTCGGCCACGGAAATGACGATGCTGCGTTCGCTGTCGCCGCCGTAGGAAAGGATTGCCTGACGCTGTTCTTCACTGAGGGGATAGCGTCGCCAGGTGTAGCGCGAGCCGAAGCTCTGGATGACGAGTGCCGAGTCGCCGAGTCGCTCCAGAGGATGCGGATCTTCTCCCTCATAGTAGGCCAGCGCGCTGTCGGCCGTGAGCAGCAGGGTGAAGTAGTTTCGGCTGTAGGGTACAATCACGGTACCGCTGGTGTCGCATCTCAAGCCGTACTCATAGAAGATGCTGTCGCCCTCGTAGAGACGCATGCGCCACGTCTCGTGCTCCAAGTCTGCTTCGTAGGTTCCTCCGCCGGGATATTGTCTCGACTCCAGTCGCCATGCTCCGCTAAGATACGTAGGATCACCGATGTTTTCGGCTATTTCTTCGGATTTGTGGCAAGCGTTCAACAACAATGCGGCCACGACGGCCAGAATACACAATACAGATGTATTTTTCATGTTCACTTCGCTTGTTAAACCGTCTGAGTTCTGTCTTATTCGTTTCTCTTTTTATCTCGTACTTTGGGGGATTGTTGCTCATAATTGCATCCGTGCGATATGCTCCACCATACCGTCAGGCATTGCCTTCAGTTTCTTTTTCCTCACCAGCAAGTTCATTTCACGATGGAAACTGTCAAGCTGTTCCTGCGTCAGGTCGTAGGTGAACTTGCCGTAGTCTTCAAGTTCGAAGGCTTTGACGCGGAGGAAGCCGAAACGCTCGAAATAGGGTGTCAGGTTGTAGCTGCTCAACTCAGAAACCTTGCGGATGAAGTTGAGGACGTAGGGCACAATGTTGGTCGAGTCGGGAGTCACATCAGAATGGCGCAGTGTCTCGTATAGGTCTGGCAGAAAGTCGGGCATGTTTCCCTCTGTGGTGAAATAGCTGACAAGTTTTAGGAAGGGGCAAAGCTGCTCGAAGGCGTTCTCGTGAGCTTCGTTCTGCTGGAAGATGCAATCGTCTGTCTCCCCATCGATGTATTTTTCCACAACGTGTTCCAGGCTTATGCGCTTGCCTTCTTCAAGGTCTTTATAGCGATAGCCCATGCGTTGCAGACTATAATAAGCATTCAGGTTGTTGGTTACTTCGCTCACTCCACCCCAGCAGAAGTAGGGCTGCAACTGGTGCTGATGTCCCCACTCATGAGCCAGGCCCCAGATGGTTTCCGAGTTGCTGAATCGCAGAGATTGGCAGTTGAGCAGCTGGCGTTCCAAGTCAATGTGTGCGCTGATACCAAGTTTGTCTTGATAGAGGGAACCGAATGTGAAGTTGACATAGAGCAGA
>ONSH01000145.1 GCA_900320435.1 uncultured Prevotellaceae bacterium | reverse complement strand
TCGGCTGTCAGAGCTTCACCACCTCCGGCCGCTACAGCGTGTCGCTCTCCCGCGGGGCCATGCCGGAGGGTGTCTCTCAGATAACGCTGCTCGACAGCGAGGGCCGTATCCTCTCCGAACGCTTCCTCTTCATCCCGCCCAAGAACGACACCCCCGTTGAGGTGAAGACCGCCAACAAGGCGCTGACGCCTTGCGGCCGCGTCACGGTGGACATCACCGCCGCACCCTACACATCTCTCTCGCTCTCGGCCACCGACGCCGCCTCTGCCGTCAACGGTCGCAGCGGCAACATCCGCACCTGGATGCTTTTGGGTAGCGACCTCCGGGGCTACATCGCCAATCCCGACTACTACTTCGAGGCTGACGACGAGGCCCACCGCAAGGCCGCCGATCTGCTGATGCTGGTGCAGGGCTGGCGCCGCTTCGACTGGGACTTCATCACGGGTCTTGAGGGCGTCACCGTCACGGCCACCTTCATCGGCGACGGCGAGAAGTTCTTCCTCTCGGCCAAGACCGACAGTGCCGGCCGCTACGCCATGGTGCTGCCCGACATTCAGGACGAATGGGTGATGAACATCATGACGACCTACGAGGGCAAACGCACGGAGCACACCGTCACCATCGACCGCCACTTCGCCCCCAAGGCGCGCACCGTCGGCGACGATGAGAAGGTCATCGTGCCCCTCGACACCGCCGACATCCACCATTGGGACATCCCCAGTGAGGACGCCGACCTCTGGAAGCCCTTCATCCTGGGCAAGGACGCCACCGCCCTCAAGGAGGTTCGCGTCAATGCACGCCGCAAGGACAACCACTACGACTACAGCGCCCGCACCGACGAGACGGAAGCCATCCGCAAAGCAGTGCTCTACTACGACTGCGAGGCCGAAGCCGAAGAGCTGGCCGACCGCGGCGAGGAAGTTCCTTCAGTAGCCGACTGGCTGCACCAGAAGAACCCCATCTTCGAGGGCACTCAGCCTTCCACCCGTCTGGCCTGGGACCTCAACAACTACGAGAACACCAACACCGGCGTCTCCGACCCCACCTGGGAAGGTCTGCTCTCCGAGATGGTCATCGACGTCAACCTCATGAACATGACCGACGACGAGTTCAAGGGCACTGTGGCCCACAACCTCCGCAGCAAGCGCGGCGACGAGATCACCGAGCGCAATGAGAATCTCAGCATTCAGGAGATCTACGCCGATCTGGCCTCGGGCACGCGCCGCAACTGGGCCATCCTTTGGGGCGACGGCACCAGCATCCAGAACCGCCCCGTCGTTTGGATTGTCAACAACCAGTTCTGCTCCATCACCAGCTTCAAGGGCGACTTCCTCGACACACAGCGCGCCTATGCTTCGGCGATAGATAATGCCTCCTTCGCCACCGAGCTGCCCGTCCTCATCGACGAGGTGCGCTCCATCTACGCCACCGACGATCTCAGGAGCCTGCGCCAGCACATCCGCTGCGACGACCTCGAGCGCCGCAATCCCTATATCATCTACTGCTACACCTGGCTCAACCGCCCGAAGGAGCGCCTCAAGGGCACCCGCTACGCCCACTACCACGGCTACAATCCCGTGGAGGTCTTTGAGACCGAGGACTACAGCGACATCGCCCCCGTGGCCGACTATCGCCGCACGCTCTTCTGGGAGCCCAACCTGTGGACCGACGAGAACGGCCGCGCCCGCGTGGAGTTCTGGAACAACTCCTCGTGCACCGACATGGAGTTCTCCGTCGAGGGCATCACGCAGGACGGGCACTTCGTCATCGGCAAATAAACGCTTAATACCTATGTAATATAATGGAACTTTATCCGAAACTCATCATGGACGCCCTCTCCACGGTGCGCTATCCCGGCAGCGGGAAGAACATCGTGGAGATGCAGATGGTGGAGGACGACCTGCGCATCTCCGGGATGCACGTCTCCTTCTCCCTCATTTTCGACAAACCCACCAACCCCTTCCTCAAGAGCCTCGTCAAAGCCGCCGAGGCCGCCATCCACGCCTACGTCTCCAAGGACGT
>ONSH01000146.1 GCA_900320435.1 uncultured Prevotellaceae bacterium | reverse complement strand
ACGGAAGCACCCGCAGATGCCCAGGCCTTGGCAAGCTATATGACCAATATTGCCAACACCCCGGGCTGGAGCACGACCAACGATCCGGAGCTGAAGAGCTATTACAGAAAATTCACACGCGCCGGCGCGGAAGGCGCGGGCCTGATGAGCGGAGCGGCCGCCAACATCAAAGCTTTCGTGGCCGCACTCAAGACCCGGCTTACAGGCAGAACCGATGACGTGAGCACGGGAATCATTGCAGAGATTGACGGCACGGACATCTCCGGCACCACCTACCCGCGCTCCCTCGGCCTTCCCGACGGAGCCGCCGTCATCCGCTGGATGGGCGACCACTTCGAGCCAAGAACCACCACCACCACGCTCGACAACATCAACGGCATCAACCGCTACACCTATCCCGCCGAACTGATGTTCTTTGCAGACAGCCCCATACGCACCTCCACAAAAGAGGTGTCGAAGACCGTTTACCTGACTAACGACAAGCTGTGGAGCGCTTTCCTGGACACCTGGTACACCGGACCGGCTGCCGTCAGCATCAGTACCGTGGCCGTGGCCGTGGAGACCCCCGTCCAGTACGGCGTGGCCAAGCTGGATCTCACGCTGTCGGGCATGAGCGCCACACTGCGTGATGCCAAAGACGAAGTGGTAACCGATGCCGACATGGCACACCTGCCCCTCAAGGGTGTCATCATCGGCGGACAGCATACCGTTGGCTTTAACATGAAGCCACAAGGCGAGCAGACGGACGTTGACGGACGCTTCATCTACGAGACGGACATCATTGACGGTAACAGGATCAATACGCTGGTGCTGCAGTCTTACGACAGCGAGAAAGTGCCTGTCATCTTGGAGTTCCTGAACGACACGGGCCATGAGTTTACCGGCAAAGACGGCACCGTCTATCCCGGAACACACTTCTACCTCATCGCCATGACAGACCCCGCCGGAAAAGGCTCAGGCGCCTACGCCGGCCGTGTGTTCACACAAGACTACACCACCCGCATGACAATGAGCGTGACATCGCTCGCCAAAGCCTATACCTGCATGCCCGACTTGCTGGCGCCTCGACTGGAGATTGGCGTACAGGTGGTGACCAAATGGATTCAGGCAACAACGACCAATGTGGAGCTGCTGTAAATCAAAGATATGAACAAAAACAGACATATATTCCCACTCCTATGGCTTCTGTGCAGCATGCTGAACGTGCTGCTCTGCGCCTGCTCTTCCGACGACGGGGAAGAAGAGGCTGCCGGGGTGGATGCAGAAGCTCTGCACAAGCAGAAGAAGCTGGCTATATATGTCTATGCTCCCGAACAGGCCGAAAAAGCCACAAAGCTCGCCGCACAAACCCGTGCCGATGTGGGCGAGGTGGACGCCATCACCGATGAGGGCACCATCAAGAGCCTGCAGATATGGAATTTCAGCACCAGCGACGTCACAGCGCTGAACGAAGGCCAGGGCACGACCTACCAGATACCCGTCAGCGACGAATTCGCCGCCGCCAAGCCCTATGTCAGCGTCTATGTGATGGCCAACGTGACCAATGCCAACTGCGGCGTAGGGACATTGAACAAGGAGACCACGCGCGCCCAACTGCTGGACGACGCCAGGATTGCCGGACATTTCGGCCTGGATCCCCTGGTGAAAACCGTGCCGGACGACGGCCTGCCTTTTGCCGGTATGCTGACCGGACAGCCTGTGGTCGGCGACGCTCCGGCTCTGCGCGTCGGCACAACGAGCCAAGTCTCCACCGTCCAACTGACCCGTGCGGTGTCTAAACTGCGCTTCGTCTTTGCCAAGACCGCAGGAGAGGATGAGGTGAGCATCAAAAGCATCAAGATGAATATCGGCATGATACCCGACGTGGAGTATCTCTTCAAGACGCCGGTATCCATGACCTATAATCCTGCAGCGGTCGAACTGCTGTCAATTCCTATTGCCGATATCGCAGAGACGGCAGACCCGACGGTTTACCTTTATACAGATCAGGAAGCTCAAGCCTACGAAAACCTGATTTACGAGGCCGCAAG
>ONSH01000148.1 GCA_900320435.1 uncultured Prevotellaceae bacterium | reverse complement strand
GATGCGCGAGAAGCGCAAGATTGTGGAGCTGGACGCCAAGCTGACGTCACGCTCCGTCAACGAGGGCTTCTCCGGCGGCGAGAAGAAGCGCAACGAGATCTTCCAGATGGCCATGCTCGAACCCTCGTTCTGCATCCTCGACGAGACGGATTCCGGCCTCGACGTGGACGCGCTGCGCATCGTGGCCGAGGGCTTCAACAGCCTGCGCCGGGAAGACACTTCGGCCATCGTCATCACGCACTACCAGCGCCTCCTGGACTACCTCAAGCCCGACGTGGTCCACGTGCTCATCGACGGACGCATCGTCAAGACCGGCGGCCCCGAGCTGGCCGGCGAGATTGAGCGCCGCGGATTCGACTGGATAAAAGAGGAGGTGGGTCTCTGATGTCTGAGCAGCAATATATCGACTTTTACCGCGCGGAGCGCGACACGATCTTCGCCCGCAGCGACGAGCGCCTCAACGCCCTGCGCGACGGGGCCTGCGCCCTGCTCGAGCGGAAGGGCTTCCCCACGATGAAGGAGGAGCGCTACCGCTACACCGACGTCGGGAAGGACTTCGCCCCCGACTACGGCATCAGCCTCACGCCGGCGGAGGACGCTGCGCCCTGCCCCGAAGAGTACGGCACGCTGGCCGACGCCTCCGACCCCGTCGTGGCGCTCAACACGATGCTCGCGATGTCGTGCCGCGTGGTGCGCATCGGCCGCGGCGAGCGCCCGGAGCACCCTGTGCAGATCACCAACATGCTGCGCGGGGAGCATCCCGAGATGGTGTGCCGCCGCCTGATGATCATCGTCGAGGAGGGTGCCGAGGCCGACGTCATCATCACGGACCGTGCCGTCTCCAAGCAGCCTTTCCTCACCAATCAGGTCATCGAGGTCTTCGTGGCCGACGGCGCCCGCCTGAACCTCTACGAGATAGAGGAGACGCATCTGCTGTGCACGCGCTACAGCAGCCTCTTCATGCAGGTGGGGCGCGGCTGCAGCGTCCACCACACGTCGCTGACGCTCTTCAACGGCCATTCGCGCAACCGCGTCGATGTGGCCCTGTGCGGGGAATACAGCGAGGTGGTGATGAACGGCTGCGTCATCGCCGACAAGATGCAGCACACCGACTGCAACACGCTCATCGACCACCGCGTGCCCCATTGCGACAGCCGCCAGCTCTACAAATACGTCCTCGACGACAGCGCCGTCGGCGCCTCGCCACGAAGACGGCGCGTATGTTCACGCAGCCGATGCTGGAGATCTATGCCGACGATGTCAAGTGCAGCCACGGCAGCACGGTGGGCCAGATGAACGAGGACGCCCTCTTCTACATGCGCCAGCGCGGCATCTCGGAGGCGGAGGCTAAGCTGCTGCTGAAGTCGGCATTCATCACGGAGGTTGTGGAGTGTATCCCCCTGGCGTCGCTGCGCGACAGGCTCCTGGTGCTGGTGGACCGCAGGCTCAAGGGCGAACTCTCGAAGTGCGAGGGGTGTAAGCTTTGCGAATAGAGCGATGACGTCTGTGTTCTGCTGCCGTCTTCCGCTGGATAGCGTCGAGCCGATGAAGGTGCATGCCTGGATGGATGCCCTGTTGGTGGAGCGCCTCATGGAGCGCAGCGAAAGAGTGCTCGGGAGAGTGGAGCGCTTCCGGGGCGATTGGGAGCGGGCGACCTTCGTCACTTTGGCACGCACATTCGGCTTCGGTCTCAACGGTGATGCTTTCGAGCGCTGGGCGGAATATGTTCCTTTGCAGGCCGTCGGCAAACATCGCGACCACTTGGAGCAGGTGGCGGCAATTTTTCTGGGTCTTGCCGGTTTTCTTGAGCAGCCTCACCAGTGGCCCGAACGCACCGGTCTGTCCGACGAGATATTGCGGCGCGAATGGAAGTTTCTCTCTGCAAAGTTTTCTCTGGCATCCCCACAAGAGCCTCTGCCCTGGACTCACGCAAACATGAGACCGCAAAGTTTCCCCGAGCGTCGTATTGTACAACTGGCACGCCTGTTTCATGACGGGCGCAGCAATTTAAGGCCACTGCTGGAGGCAACCGAAACAGAGTCCCTCATCAGCGGCTTTTGCACTACCGGACTTTCTGAAGGCAGCGCCCGGCTGATTGTCATCAATGCCGTCGTCCCCCTGCTCTACGCCTACGGCATTCAGCATCAGGATGAGGCGATGAAGGAGCGTGCTTTATCTATTTTGGAGCAGCTTCCCCCGGAGGACAACCATATCATGCGCCAATGGAAAGCCTGCGGTCTGAGTGTGTCCTCCGCTGCCGACTCTCAGGCGTTAATCCAGCTGAAGCGCGAATACTGCGACCGTCAGGGCTGCCTCCGCTGCCGCCTCAATGAGGAATGTCCCTCTGTCAAAGACTGATCGGAATGAGACCCCTGAAGCCGTTCATTAATGAAATCGATGCAATTCATTAATGAAAACGATCGAATTCATTAATGAATACGATAAAAGTCGTTAATGAAACGGATTCCGTACATTAG